>CAZXFP010000020.1:0-35223 GCA_964640675.1 uncultured Prevotella sp.
AGTGATTTGTTTAAGTGGGGCTATTTGTAGAGCTGATGGCGGGCGATGTAGTCGGCAACGGTGGGGGAAACGAGTGTGGTGATGTCTTCTCCGGCTTGTGCGCGTTGTCGGATTTCGGTGCTGCTGATGTCGAATAGTGGTGCATCGAGCAGATGTACGTTAGTTGGGAGCGGGCTTCCGATGCTTTCGCCCTTGCGCGGATAGACATGGACGGGGCACAGGCGCAGGATGTCTTCCCCGCGATACCAATGGGAGAAGGCGGCCCAGTTGTCGCCTCCTATTAATAAGGAGAAAGAGGTGTTGGGGTGTTCGGCTATCAGCCGTGTGAGGGTGTGGTAGGTGTAGGAGGGTTTGGGGAGATGGAACTCGTAGTCGGAGGCTACAAGGCGTGGCGCATCGGCAACGGCCAGCCGCAGCATATCAAGCCTTTGCCGGTCGTTGAGAAGTTGCTGATTGGCCTTGAAGGGGTTTTGCGGGCTTACCATCAGCCACACTTCGTCCACCCCCGATTGGGCAAGAAACGCCTTGGCCAGCGCGATGTGGCCAAGGTGTGGGGGATTGAACGTTCCGCCGAAGATGCCGATGCGTCTTGTCTCCGCCATGCGCTTATTGGCCTAAGAAGTCGCTGACCACGCGGAGCGTTTCTTGCTTGGCCTCTTCCAGATTGTCGTTGACAATCACGTGGTCGAATTGAGGGGCAAAAGTAAGTTCATAGCTGGCCTTGGCCAGTCGCTGCTCGATGGCTTCGGGCGTGTCGGTGCCGCGGCCAACGAGCCGTTCGCGCAGCGCATCGACAGAGGGCGGCTGGATGAAAAGGCTCAGCGCACGGTCGCCATAGAAACGCTTGATGTTGCATCCGCCTTTCACGTCTACATCGAAAACAACGTTCTCGCCTTGATCAGTTTGCGTCTCTACTTGCGATTTGAGTGTTCCGTAGAAGCGGTTCTCATACACTTCCTCGTATTCCAAGAACTCCTCATGGGCTATTTTCTCCCGAAACTCCTCGGGGGTGATGAAGAAATATTCCACGCCGTTGCGTTCCGTGCCTCTTGGGGCGCGGCTGGTGCAGCTGATGGAGAAGGCCAGGCGCAGTTCTGGGTGCTCGCGCATAAGCCAAGTCACGATGGTGCTTTTGCCAGAGCCGCTTGGCGCGCTGACAATGATGAGCTTTCCTTTTTCCATTTTGTGGCAGGTTACAGGGCGTTGAGTACTTGTTCCTTGATTTGTTCCAACTCGTCTTTCATGCGCACAACGATGTTCTGCATCTCCGCCTGATTGCTCTTCGAGCCAGTGGTGTTGATTTCGCGTCCCATCTCCTGTGCGATGAAGCCCAGCTTCTTGCCCACGCCGTGTCCCGTCTCGTGCATGGTCTCACGGAAATAAACCAAGTGATTGGCCAAACGCTGCTTCTCTTCGCTGATGTCGAGCTTCTCGATGTAGTAGATCAACTCCTGCTCAAGGCGGTTCTTGTCGTATTCCACTTCGGGAATCTGTCGCAGGCCGTCGACAATTTTCTCCCTGATTTTCGTTACGCGCTGCTTCTCATGTGGTTCCAGGCTGTGGAGCAGTGCCTCGATGTTGTCTAATTTCTCGGCAAACTTCTTCTCCAGCGCGGCACCCTCTTGTGTGCGGAAGGCGATGAGGGCGTTGATGGCCTCGTTGATGGTGGCTCGTGCGGCCTCCCATTCCTCTTCCTCCAGAACCTCCACATCGCTTTTTGCCTCCACATCGGGCATACGAAGCAGGGTGTAGAACCAGTCTTGCGGTTCGGGGATGCCAGTCTTGGCGGCTATCTCCTTGATTTGGTGATAGTAGTTCTCCACCAGTTTTGCGTTGATGGGCGTGGCGTCTACGCCGGCCTCTTTCTCGATCCAGATGGCGAAGTCCACTTTGCCACGTTCCAGAGCCTTGGTCAGCATGCGACGTATCTCCATTTCCTTCTCGCGATAGATGGGCGCGATGCGTGTGGAGAGGTCGAGCGACTTGCTATTGAGCGACTTGACCTCCACATTAATCTTTTTATCTTTGTAGGTTGCGACAGCTTTGCCGTAGCCTGTCATTGAGAGTATCATGAGCTTTTCAAGTTAAATTTTTGCAAAAGTACGAAAAAACGGGGAAAAAGCACTAAATTTGCACGTTATTTAGTAGACAATTTTTTGTTATGTCGTGTATTTTGCACATTGAGACCAGCACAAACGTGTGTTCGGTGGCCGTCAGTGAGAACGGAGGCGTGATCTTTTCGAAAGAGAATCATGAAAGCATGAGCCATGCTGAGCGGCTTGGCAGCGATGTCGATGAGGCTTTGTCCTTTGCCGACAGCCATGCCATCCCTGTTGATGCGGTGGCCGTGAGCAGTGGCCCCGGTTCTTACACGGGGCTTCGAATCGGCGCGTCGATGGCCAAGGGCGTTTGCTATGGTCGTGATATCCCGCTTCTTTCCGTTCCCACGCTCGAACTGCTTTGCGTGCCCGTATTGTTGCTGCATGATGAGCTGGAGGACAACGCGCTGCTCGTTCCCATGATTGATGCGCGGAGAATGGAAGTCTATGCGCAGGTGTTCGACCGTGGGTTGAGGACTGTTCGCCCCGTTGGCGCAGACGTGGTGGATGCGGACACGTACCGGGAATATCTCGATCGCGGCCCCGTCTATTTCTTTGGCAACGGCGCGGCCAAGTGTATGGAAGTGTTGCAGCATCCCAATGCGCATTTTATCAATGGCATAGAGCCGTTGGCCAAGCACATGATGCCGCTGGCCGAGAAGCGCATTGCGTTGGAGCAATACGAGGATGTGGCTTATTTTGTGCCGTTCTATCTCAAAGACTTCGTGGCCAAGCAGCCCAAAAAGCTGATTTGAGCGGCGGCGGAGAAGCACGGCAAAACAAGAGAAGCCCCCTAATATAAGATTTTGAGAACAAGATGAATATAGAAGGATTAGACTATAACACGCAACGGGAGAAGCTGAAGCTGCCCGAGTATGGCAGAGAGATTCAGCAGATGGTCGACTATGCCGTTGGCCTCGCCTCTCGGGAGGAGCGTCAGCGGTGTGCCGAGAGCATTGTTGGCATCATGGCGCGGATGACTCCGCAGAACCGCGAGAGTGCCGACTACGAGCAGAAACTTTGGGATCATTTAGCCATTATCTCCGATTTCAAGCTCGACATCGACTGGCCAACCGATGTGACGCAGGCTCGCAAGATGGCTACGAGACCCGAGCCGATGCGCTATCCCATGACAAAAATCCCCGTGCGCCACTATGGCAAGATGATGTTTGAGGTGTTCGAGCGTCTCAAAACCATGTCTCCGGGCAGTAAGCGCGATGAGTTAGTGCGTGTGACGGCCAACCAAATGAAGCGCGATCTGTTGCTTTGGGGACACGGGTCGAGCGATGATGAGAAGGTTGCTTCCGATTTGGCACGCTTTACGGATGGCGCGGTTCAGCTTGACTTGGATACGTTCAAGTTTGAGAAAATCAACGAGCGTGAATTGATGGCCATGCAAAGTGGCAACAAGAAAAAGAAAAAATAAGCCTATGGAGTCGTTTATCATTGAGGGAGGACACCGGCTCAGCGGCACGATTACGCCGCAGGGTGCGAAGAATGAGGCGTTGGAGGTAATTTGTGCCACGCTGCTTACTACGGAGCCAGTCACCATTAGCAACATTCCCGATATATTGGATGTGAACAACCTCATCCGGTTGCTCACCGACATCGGTGTGAAGGTGGACAGAAAGCCTAAGGGCACGATCACTTTCCAGGCCGATGAGCTTAACCTTGACTATCTCCGCAGTCCGGAGTTTGTCAAGAAGTGCTCTTCGCTTCGTGGCAGTGTGCTGATGATTGGCCCGCTGCTGGGTCGCTTCCGCCGTGCCACCATTGCCAAGCCGGGTGGCGACAAGATTGGCCGCCGTCGTTTGGATACGCACTTTTTGGGCTTCAAGTATCTTGGCGCGCACTTTGAGCGTCGTGAAGACAATGACAACGTGTTCGACATTAAGGCCGAGCGTCTTCAAGGTCGCTACATGTTGCTTGATGAGGCTTCCATCACGGGAACGGCCAACATCATCATGGCTGCTGTGTTGGCCGAGGGCAAGACAACCATTTACAATGCGGCTTGCGAGCCTTACATCCAGCAGCTTTGCCACTTGCTCAATGCCATGGGTGCCAGCATCAAGGGTATTGGCAGTAACTTACTGACCATAGAGGGCGTGAAGAGCCTTCATGGTGCAACCCATACGGTGCTTCCCGACATGATTGAGGTGGGTTCGTTCATTGGAATGGCCGCCATGGTGGGCGATGGTGTCCGCATTAAGGACGTGTCGGCAGCCAATTTGGGCATTATTCCCGATGCATTCCGCCGTTTGGGCATCCAAATTGAGGAGGAGGGCGATGATTTGTTTATCCCCCGTCAGGAGCATTACGAGGTGCAGTCGTTCATCGATGGCACCATCATGACGCTTGCCGATGCGCCGTGGCCTGGTCTCACACCCGACCTAATCTCCGTGCTGCTCGTTGTGGCCTCGCAGGCCAGGGGCAGTGTGCTCATCCATCAGAAAATGTTCGAAAGTCGCCTGTTCTTCGTCGACAAGCTCATCGATATGGGCGCGCAAATCATTCTCTGCGATCCTCACCGCGCTGTGGTGGTGGGCACCGATCATGCCCATCAGCTGCGTGCCGGACGCATGACCAGTCCCGACATTCGTGCCGGAATAGCCCTGCTCATTGCTGCCATGAGTGCCCGTGGAACGAGCCGCATCGACAATATTGCGCAGATAGACCGTGGCTATGAGAACATTGAGGCGCGTCTCAATGCCCTTGGCGCGAAGATAACCCGCGTGGAAAGCTGATCAACGGAATGATACGCAGGGAAGAGGTGTTCAGAATAGGGCGCATGGGGAAGCCCCACGGCGTGGACGGGGAACTGCAAATGCAGTTCTCTGATGATGTGTTTGACCGTGTGGAAGCGGACTTCTTGGTGCTTGACATCGATGGCATTCTTGTGCCGTTTTTCCTCGAGGCTTACCGCTTTCGTTCCGATGAGACGGCACTCGTCAAGTTTGAGGGCATCGACAGCGACACGCAGGCGCGCCAACTCTCGCTTTGCGAGGTGTTTTTCCCCAAGAGTCTTGCCGATGACGATGCCCCCATTGCCAATTGGAATTCGTTGCTGGGCTATCAAATTCTTCATGCCGGGACGGAAGATGTCGTTGGTGAGGTGCAAAGCGTGGACAGCAGCACGGCCAATGTGCTGCTCTATGTGTCCACCCCCGATGGCATAACACACATTATTCCCGCCAGTCCTGAACTGATGAAGGATGTTGACACGCGTCAGAGAACTATCCTTATGGACATTCCCGATGGTTTGCTCGACTTGTAGGCAGGCTGCGGGAATGAGTTTCCACCTTTATTATATAACAGAAAGAACCAAATGAAGCAACAGATATGTATTCTTGGCTCAACGGGCAGCATCGGCACTCAGGCTCTTGATGTGATTCGGCAGCACCCCGACCGCTACGAGGCTTACGCGCTGACGGCCAATAACCGTTGGGAGATGTTGGCCGCACAGGCGCGGGAGTTCCGTCCTGCCGCTGTTGTCATAGCCAATGAGGCGCATTATGAGCCTTTGCGTGAGGCTTTGCGCGATTGCCCCGAGGTCAAGGTCTATGCCGGACGCGATGCGGTTTGTCAGATTGTCGAGGCCGATCCAATTGCCATGGTGCTCACGGCGATGGTTGGGTTCAGTGGTCTTGAGCCTACCATCCGTGCCATCCGTGCCCGCAAGAAGATATGCTTGGCCAATAAGGAGACGCTTGTGGTGGCGGGAGAGCTGATTTGCAACCTTGCCACGGAGCATCATGTGCCCATTCTGCCCGTTGATTCGGAGCACTCGGCCATCTTCCAGTGCCTTGTGGGCGAGGGCGACAATGAGGTGACCCGTCTTTTGCTCACTTGCTCCGGCGGTCCGTTCCGCACTTGCTCCCACGAGCGGCTGCGCGAGGTCACGGCGGCAGACGCTTTGCGCCATCCCACGTGGGATATGGGAGCGAAGATTACCATCGACTCCGCATCGCTCATGAACAAAGGTTTTGAGGTGATGGAGGCGCGGTGGCTCTTCGGAGTGCCCGCCGACAAGATACAGGTGCTCATCCATCCGCAGTCCATTGTCCATAGCGCGGTGGAGTTTGCCGATGGTGGCGTGAAGGCGCAGCTTGGTGTTCCCGACATGCGCCTCCCCATTCAGTATGCCTTCTCTTTCCCCGACCGTCTTCCGCTCGCCGGCGACCGTCTCGACCTCTTCAAGCAGCCGTTGGAGTTCTTCCGCCCCGAGGTGGAGAAGTTCCAGTGCCTTGCCCTTGCCTATGAGGCCATCCGTCGGGGCGGCAATATGCCCTGCATTGTCAATGCGGCCAATGAGGTGGTCAACCTTGCGTTCCGCGAGGGGCGTTGCTCATTCCTTGGAATGGGGGAGGTTATCGCCCAGACCATGCGCCGCACGGCGTTTGATGCTCATCCCGACTACGATGTCTATGTGCAAACCGATGCCGAGGCGCGGCGTGTGGCGGAGGAGTTACTTACCGAATCTTCATTTAATTGATACAGTCAGACAACGTAAATGGAAACATTTCTTATCCGATTGCTGCAATTCATCATGGCAATCACCCTGCTTGTCCTCTTGCATGAGGGTGGGCATATGTTCTTCTCCCGTCTCTTTGGAGTAAGGGTGGAGAAGTTCTTCGTGTTCTTCGATATGACCATCGGCAAGTGGTCGGGCAAGCTCTTCAGCTGGAAGTCCAAGCGCGGCACCGAGTATGGCGTAGGCTGGTTGCCCTTGGGCGGCTATTGCAAGATTGCGGGCATGATCGACGAGAGTATGGATGTGGAGCAGATGAAGCGTCCGCCACAGTCTTGGGAGTTCCGCACCAAGCCCGCGTGGCAGCGTTTGCTCATCATGGTGGGCGGCGTGATGGTCAATTTCCTTTTGGCCTTGTTCATCTATTCCATGATTATGTTCACTTGGGGCGAGACTTATTACAAGGTGAGCGACATGACCATGGGCATGGTGTTCAACGAGCAAGCCAAGGAACTGGGCTTCCGCGATGGCGATGTGCTGTTGGGCACGGACAAAGGGGAGTTCCGGGAGTTCATGAATGTCAATGGCGACTTCTTCCGTCAGATAGCCAAGGCGCAGCGTGTCGATGTCCTTCGCGATGGCAAGCGCATGAGCATCTCCATGCCCGGCGACCTCGATATGCTGCAGATGATCAAGAACCGACCGCTTTTTGCCATGCCCTATATCCCCTCCAAGGTCGACAGCGTGCAGTCTGGCTCGGCGGCGGCTAAGGCTGGCGTTTTGGCTGGCGATGAAGTTGTGGCTTTCAATGGCAAGCCCGTGCGCACATGGAGCGATTTCGACAATCAAGTGGCTGTCTTGTCTGATGTGCTTTCCACAAAGACCACCGCGGCCGACTCTCTGCGGGTGCGCACGGTCACCGTTTCCGTGCGCCATCATGCCACAGGCAAGGTCGACACGCTGGGCATGGTGCTGTCGCCGGAGCTTCAGATGGGCATCTTCAAGTCTTCCTTGGCCGACTATTACAAGCCCCACGAGGTGCGCTATTCGTTCTTGGAGAGCTTCCCTGCGGGTGTCAAGTATGGTTGGAATGTCTTGCGCGGCTATGTGAGCAACTTCCAGTATCTTGCCTCTGCCGATGGAGCAAAGAGCCTTGGCGGCTTCGGTGCTATCGGCAGTATGTTCCCGCCTTACTGGGACTGGCACATCTTCTGGAACATGACGGCTTTCTTGTCCATCGTGCTGGCCTTCATGAACATTCTTCCCATCCCTGCTTTGGATGGTGGCCACGTGATGTTCCTGCTCTATGAGATGATAACGCGCCGCAAGCCCAGTGAGAAGTTCATGATTTGGGCTGAGTATGCGGGCATCACTGTGCTCATTTTGCTCATGGTGTTGGCCAATCTCAATGACGTTCTCCGTTGGCTGGGCTTCATGTAGTATAGCCTTGCTTAGGGCGAAAGAATAAAACACAACGAGGGGTGAAGCTGGTTCCCACCGTAGCTTCACCCCTCGTTGTTTTGTTTCTGTGCAGTGGTTGGCCTACTTCGTTACGGCCTCCACCGTGTATCCCTTTTGGCGCAGCAGGTCGAGCAGGTTGCTCTCGCCCGTAAGGTGACCGGCTCCCACCACAAACAGTGTGGCGTTCTTGGCCATGATGTCTGTCATCTTGCCCGCCCAGTCGCGGTTTCTGTTGCCTATGAGCGCGTCTCTTTCCTCGGCGGTGAAGTCACATCCGTTACCATACTGGTCTTCCAGAAGTTTCCCCACGCCCTCCAAGTCTTGTCTCATGTATGCCTCCACGGCATCCTCCAGACTCTGCGACATGGCCTCACTGTTTTCCGTCAGGCACATCAGCATTTGTGTTTGCCGCTCCAAGGGCTGTCCGTAGAGTATCTTGATTTGTTCGTCTGCGGTTTCCAGTCCTCCCGTAGGCTCATGGTTGGCCTCCGCCACCTGCTGGAAGTAGAGGTCTATGAGCGCATCGGGGTTGTAGTTGCCCGCGTGGCGCATGATGTAGAGCACCACCACGATGGAGTTGCTGAGCGCGGCAGGACACAGCCGTCCCATTTGCTCCAGCATCTTGGGGTTGTTGAAGTCTGTCCCCATGGTCTCCCTCAGCAGTTTGTTCACCTTGCTCAGCTGTTCTGCCGTCAGCACGTCCTTGATGGTCTTGCCATCGGGCAGCATTGAGGCCTCTTTGATGCGTGCCGTTGTTGCTGCCGACCTCGCTTCCTTGATGTCCATCTCGCCAAACACTTGCTCCGTGTGGTTGATGGCCTCGTTGATGCCCGTTATCTGCGGTGCGAAGGTCGAGGATACCGTGTGCAGCGTGCCCACTACGTAGGACGGCTTCGCCAAGCTGTCGCCGCTGATTTTGAACAGCAGTTGTGCGTTGGCTGTGGCTGCGGAGAGCGACAGTGCGCAGAGTGCGCAGAACAGGCGGGTTCTTAGTTGTGTTTTCTTCATTTATTCTTTTTTGTTTGGTGGTTTTCTCACTTCTTCATGTCGAAGCCTATGCGTACGCCGTCATAGTTCTTCGATATGTCGCCTATCACCTTTGCCGTGCTGTTGCCGCTCATGCTGGCCATGGTTTGGAAGAGGGTGAGGGCTTTCTTCGACTCAAAGAGCAGGCTGATGCCGTTTGCGCCGTTGCGTGCCACGTAGGCTTTCACGTTCAGCAGCAGTCCTTTCAGTTGCAGCGAGGCATCGCTCTCGTTGTAGGTGTAGGTGCCGTTCCATTGCTTTCCGCCAATCTTGGCTGCGAACGAACCATTAGTGTTCAGCGTCAGTGTTGTGTTCGATGAGGTGAAGCCCAGCTTGCTGTATTCGCTTGCCAGTTTCTCCTCCACCTTGGCTGCTGCCACCTCGCCTCCGGCCTTGGCCAGAATGTTCTCAGAGGTGAACGCGCATCCCGGCCCGTCATACCGCCATGTGCCGTAGAGCTGGCTCTCGGAGATTCTGCCTCCGCCCACCACCGATGAGATTACATTGCCGATGGTCTCGCCGTTCACTCCGCTGAGGATGCTGCCGAGCACGTTGCCTCCCTGTGCGCTGGTTCCGTTGCCCACGCCGCCGCAGGAGGTCATCAGCAATGCGGCTGCCGAAATGCTTAAAATGGTTTTCTTGTTCATGATGTTTTTTGTCTTTTATCTTTCTTTTGTTATATGTATTCTTGCTCTGTTGTGTTGTCTTCCGTTGGGGTAGGGGTCGCATGGCCGTTGTTGTCGCCGCTGTCGTGTGCGGGGGCTTCGGGTGTGTGGCCGTTGCGGAAGCAGAAAGGCTCTGCGCTCTGTGCTATCAGTTTGCCGTCCTCAAAGTCCACGCCGTGTATTCTCATCCACGCCTCGGCTTTCTCGTCATACCACCGTTCGCGCCATGTCAGCCAGTCTTCCAGCACTCCCACGTCGTTCGCGGCATAGCGGAACGAGGAGAACGGCCTCCGCCGTTTCAGTGCGCGCAACAGGTGCTGTTGCTTCCCCGTGTCTTTCAGTTGGCCGGCAAACTCCTCCATGCAGCCAAACGCCACGTGCGAGGGGAGCGGGTCTATCCTCACCATGTCCTCCTCGTCGGCGCTTTCTGTGCTGTTGTCGGACATCCCGTCCATGCACACGCACATCATTTTCTTCTCCAAACTGAGGTAGTAATAGCCCTCATACTGCATCGCGCTGTCCTGCAGCGCCTGCACAATAACGTCTTTCAGATGCTTGCGTGAGTTGATGGTCTCCCACATATCTTGTTGCTTTGTGTTGTCCTGAAGTCTGCTTTATTTTGTTTTCAGCCATTCCGCCAGCCATTGCGGGCACTTCTCGCCCTGCGCTTTCAGGTTGGCCTTGGCCACCTCCGGCCTCATGGCCTCCTCCTTCGGAAGCCCGTCGGGGTTGATGCACTCCGCCTGTGCGAATCCCGCCGCCAGCAGTTGCGCGCGGTCTTCCAGTTCTCCCGGGCAGAGCAGGGTGGGCTTCCCCGCCTTGCGGGCGTGCTCCATCACCACAAAGGGCAGCTTGCCCATCAGCGTCTGACAGTCGCTGCGTCCCTCTCCCGTCACCACGAGTGTGGCTTCTGCCAGCAACTCATCGAAGCGGCAGTGGCGCAACAGCAGTTCCGCGCCCGACAGGCATTCCGCCTCGAAGTATTCCAGCAATGCGTAGCCCAGTCCTCCGGCAGCTCCTGCGCCCGGGGTGTTGCTGTGGTCGCGTCCGTAATGGCGTGCGCTGAAGTCGGCAAAGCGTTGTGCGCGCTGTTCCAGCACGGGAATCATCTCGGGCGTTGCTCCTTTCTGTGGGGCAAACACGCTGGCTGCTCCTGTGGGGCCGCACAGAGGGTTGGTCACGTCCGAGGCAATGGTCACTTGCAAGCTGGCGAAGCGGCGCGCCCTCACCTCGTCGAAGCGTTCGTTCTGTCTTCCCAGTCGGTCGATGATGGCGCGCAGCATGCCCATGCCGCAGTCGCAGGTGGCCGTTCCGCCCAGCCCCACGATGCAGCGGCGTGCCCCGCGCCCTATGGCATCGGCCATCAGCTCGCCCACGCCGTAGCTTGTCGCCACTATGGGGTTGCGGTTCTCCGGCTCAATGCGTTCCAGTCCGCACGCCTCCGCCACTTCTATGATGGCCGTATCGCCCGCCATGCCGTATCGCGCCGTGATGGGGCGCATCAGTGCATCGTGGCATGGGGCTTCCACTTGTTCTCCTCCCATCGCGTCGAGGAAGGCATCCAGCATTCCCTCGCCGCCATCGCTCATGGTCAGCACGTGGCAGTGGCCGCCGGCGGCACGCACGCCGCTGGCAAAGGCTTCCCCGGCTTCCTTGCTGCTAAGGCATCCTTTGAGGGAGTCGAAGGCTATCAGCATATTCATTATTTCTTGAATTCTTTTGACGACAAAAGTAAACATTTTCATGCTTTCTGCCAAGCTATCAGGCCGATTATTTGCTCTTTTCGGGGAGAAAGCGTACTTTTGCACCATGAAAGTGCAGGCAGACAATAACGAAGGGGGCGGCGCGTGGGCTGCCATCCGCAGCGTGTTCTCCATATTCAAGGTCAAACCCGGCGAGCGTGGCTTGGCTTTGTGTGTGCTGGCTTATGCCGTAGTGCTCAATGTGCTGGTGGTTGCCGCCCATTGGCAATGGTTCAGCCGGGTTACGGATGATTATCGCAAACTGGTGTTGCGCCATTTCCACGTCTCAGGCTTCGATCCCATCACCTATTTGGTGCTCAACGACTGGTCGGCGGCCTACAATATCTACCGTCATCCTCTGTTGGCGTTCTTCATGTGGCCTTTCTCTTGCCTCAACCGCGCTTTGATGGCCGTTGCGGGGGTCAACATGGCACAAGTGCTCACCGCCCTCATACTTGTTTTTTGCGCCTTCTATGCCGCCTTGTTCCTTTACCGCATCCTGCGCGAGGTGGTGGGCGTGCGCGATGCCGACGCACGTTTGCTCACGGCATTCTATCTCGGTTGCGGCTATGTGATGGTGTCTTCGAGCGTGCCCGACCATTTTTGCCTTTCGGCCGCGGCCTTGCTGCTCACGCTCTATGTGGCCGGCAGGAAACTGCAGCGGCGCAAGCCCTTCACGAAGTGGCAAACCGTGCTGTTCTTTCTCCTCACGGCGGGCATCTCGCTCAATAATGGCATCAAGGTGTTCTTGGCCAATTGGTTTGTCAATGGGAAGCGTTTCTGGCGACCCGCCAACCTTTTGCTGGCCGTAGTCATTCCCTCGGGGCTGATATGGGCGTTTGCGCAGTGGGAGTGGCGCACGTTTGAGCGTCCCAAGTATGTGGAGCGGCAGCAGATGAAGGCGCGCAAGGCGCAGAAGGAGCGCGTGGCCGTGTGGCAAAAGGTGGCCTCGGGAATGCCGCAGGCCGACACGGCGGCCATCGGCCGCGCCACCGACAGCGTGCTGGCCGTGCGTGCTGCCGCGCGCAAGCAGCGCAATGCCCGCAAGGCCATGTATGCCCATCAGGGCAAGCCCATCGCCAAGGGAGGCTTTGCCTCATGGACCGATGTGAGCACACCGCGCTGGGAGAGCATGGTTGAGAACTTTTTCGGCGAGCCGGTGCAGCTCCATCCCGACTATGTGCTGGGCGATGTGCTGGTCAATCGCCCCGTCATCGTGCCTTACCGCTATGTTTGGAGCTACGCCGTTGAGGCCATCGTGGTGCTTCTCTTCTTGGCTGGTGTGTGGGCTGGCCGCCGCAGCCGCTTCTTGTGGCTCGCCTTGTCTTGGATGGGCTTCGATATGCTCATCCATGTGGTGCTGGGCTTTGGGCTGAACGAGGTCTACATCATGAGCCCTCACTGGCTTTTCGTTCTCCCCATCGCCATGGCGTGCTTGCAGCGTAGCCTCTCCGCGCGCTGTCTGTTGGCCTCTCGTGTGCTGCTGGTGGCGTTGTCGTGCTACCTCTTGGTCACCAATGGTGCGCTCTATGTGCAGCACCTCCTCTTCTGATTTTTGCTTTTCCCTTGCCTTGCGGGCTGCATGAGCAAGGGGCGTTTGCCCCATTGGCAAGCAATAGCATAGCTTTTGCCCTACGAAACGTCACCTTTTGCCGTGCAAAAGGTGACGTTTCGTAGGGTGAAAGGTGATGTTTTGTGAGAAGAAAGCTAAGTTTTTGATTATCAAAAGGTTGCGTTTGGTCTTGCAACCTGCGGGCTATGGGAATGCGGGCGGGTCGCTGTGGAAGCGCATCCGGCGGCGCAACAGCGGGTGTTCAAACTCCAGACGTGCCGCGTGCAGGCAGAGGCGGCGAGCGGGTTGCCCGTAGAGCGGGTCGCCAATGATGGGCGCGTGCAACCCGTTGGCGTGGGCGCAGTGCACGCGCAGTTGGTGCGTGCGCCCCGTCAGTGGGGTGAGCCGCAGCAGCATGGCCCGTTGTCCGTTGTCGAGCGTGAGCGTTTGCAGCACCTCGTAGCGGGTTTCGGCCGGCTTGCCGTGCTCCTGGTCCACCCGTTGGCGCGGTCGGTCGAGGTAGTCGGGCGACAAGGGCAGCGAGATAGTGCCGCTCTGCCCTTCCTGCGCCTCCTCCATGGCTTGGCACAGGGCGACGTATTCCTTGTGTACGGTGCGTTCGGCAAACTGCCATTGCAGCTCCGCTTGCGCCTCCGGCGTGCGTGCCACCACCAGCAGGCCGCTCGTGTCGCGGTCCAGCCGGTGGGCGATGAATGCGCCGCCGCTGTGCTCCCACCGCGCTTGGAGCACCGACTGCACCGAGGGGGCATCGTTCTTGCCGGGCACGGAGAGCATTCCCGAGGGCTTTTCCACCACGGCCAGTGTGTCGTCCTCGTAGAGTATGCGCAGCGTGGGTGCGCAGGTGGCCGCTCCGCTCTCCTCCTCCACGTCCAGTCCTTGCAGCATCCAGCCGAGAACGGGGCGGCAACGGAGGTTGCAGGCGGGGTAGAAGTGGCCGTGATGGCGCACTTCCTCCTTGGGCGATGGCCCCCACCAGAACATGGCCATGCTGCGGGGGCGCATCCCCGTGAGGTAGGCGTATTGCAGCAGCTTCGGTTCGCAGCACTCGCCGGCTCCCGATGGGCAGCCGCCATACTTCTTTCGTGCGGTCGCCGACAAGTGGGTGGCGTTCCATTCCTCGAATATGGCGGGGAGAGTTTTCCGCTCTCCGCGCGCGTTCATCATATTAAACTGCTCGAAGAGCCATGCCTGCAGCGTGTCGCTGCGCCGTTTTCGCTCCGCTTTCAGCGCATCGATGGCTTGGGCAATTTGCGCGATGGAATCGTTGATTTTGGCCATTTCATCGTGGAATCGGCGTTTCAGTCGGTGCATCTCCGCTTTTTGGTGTTGGCTCTCGCGCACCATCAGTTGCCGCTCCTCCTCCGTGAGGCTCGGGGCGCTTCTCCTTTGGTGTCGGCGGGCTTTGGCCTCGGCCATGATGGTGCGTTGGCGGGCTATGGATTCTTCGGCCTCGCGGGTCAGTTGCTCGCGCTGTCGGCGCAGAAGGAGCAACTCGGGGTTGGCTTCCAGCGCGCTGATGTGGTGGTTGATAGCCTCTATTTCGGCCTCATGACGCTTAAAGTGGCCGCCGGGTTGCAGGTAGTCGGCCACGGGGGGCACAAAATCGGCCTCGTTCAGCGGCCAGTCGGTTTGCCCGGAGTAGGCTTGCAGGTAGCCTAATTGCCCATCGCGCTCCACGATGAGCACGCCCAGCATTTTCCCTTCCCGCGGATGGGGAGGCAAATGCTGCTGCATGGCCTGCGCCGCGAGAAGGCACAGCGGGTCGGGGTGGTACTGGAACGGATTGTTCATGCGCCGGGGGGCGGGCAGCGTGGTGCTGAGGGAATGGAATCGCGTCATGTGTTGAAAGGCTTCATTGTGCGTGCAAAAATACAAAAACATTCTGACAGGGCGGCAGGAGCAGCCCGAAAAGGTGGGCTTTTAGAAAGCAATGTTTTCGCGTATTTTCGATGTTTTGGGCATTTGTTGTGTTTTGAGCGCACTAAAAAGCGCATTCATCGGGATGTTCGGTGATTTTTGCGGCATAAACGCTCAAAGTGGGGCTTGCGCAGGTGTTGCGTTTTGGGTTTTTCCGAAATACAATTGGTTTCTTTTTTACGCAAAAAAGAAACCGTTCACAAAGTAAATATTTGCGATGTCTTGGTTTGTTGTGTAAATTTGCACAAGCAAGTAAAAACCGTAACCTAAAAAATGAAAAAAACATTACGCTTATCCCTCATGATGGCGGCTGCCGTCATGGTTGGAGGAACAGCTTCGGCCGAGAATCAGCCTGCGCGTGTGCCCGTCTATGACGTGCCCGATGGCGAGGCAAACATTTTCGGCTATCTGCGTTATGACGTGAAGTACCGCACCTATGGTATCATGAATTTCATGACTAACGCACCTGATGATTACAGCCTGACCAAGAATTATGGCACCGTGGTGGGACAGACGCCGGCATTCATGGCCGGAACGTATGTCGGCAACGACTACTTGGTCTTTGAGACAACGCTCTATCAGAACGTGTTCATGCCGCGCGCTTTCAGCGTGGTGGATCCCCTGACGGGCGAGATTACAACCAAGTGCGAGATTCAGATGGGCGATGAGTTGCTCATTCTCGATGAAATGACCTACGATCCGAAGACCGACCGCATCTTCGGAATCAGCTATGAGACGCAAGACGACTGGGCAACGGACATCTATGAGATAAGCCGCACAACCTATGCGATGACCAAAGTGGCCACCATAGACCGCCCGCTCTACACGCTCTCGGCCGACAACGGCTACCTTTACGGCATTGCGCCCAACAACAACATGATGGCCAAGACGATGCTGGTGCGCATTCCGCAGAGCAGCATCGATGCTTCCAAGCTCTCCTGCACTGTTGAAGTGGTCAGCCCGAGCACGGGAACGGGAGTGGCAATAGGCGACTGGAGTCAGTCGATGGAGTTCGACAAGACCACACACCGCCTGTGGTGGCTCGCGCAGACCAGCGACGGCAAGTCTACGCTGGTGGAGCTGGATGCCAATACGGGCGTGGCACTGAGCCGCACCGCCGTGAAGAACGACCCGCAGATGCTCTCCATGGCCATTCCTTATCAGTTTGTGCCCGATGAGGCACCGTCTTACGTGACGGGACTCAGCGCGGTGGCAGGACAGAATGGCGCGCTCAATGCCGCTCTGACGTGGACAACCCCCACCAAGGACTACCGCAACAACGCCTTGGCATCGCTCAGCGGAGTGCGCGTCTACCGCAATGGAACGCTCGTTCACTCGCAGGAGACTTCCGAAACGGGAGCGGCCGGCGCTTGGACGGACAGCAACGCACCCGAGGGACTGCACGTCTATCGCGTTGCGGCGTACAACACAACAGGCGAGGGCGTCTACAAGGAGGCCTCGGTGTTTGTGGGTGAGGACGTGCCGGGCGCACCGCGCAACGTCAAACTGGCTACCAAGGGCTCTACGGCAACCATCACTTGGGATGCACCGGAGGCGGGAGCACACAATGGCTACTACAATACGGCTACGCTGGCCTATGATGTCGTGCGTATGCCCGACCATGTGCAGGTGGCCACGGGTGTGACGGAGCAGAAGGTTACCGACAAGGTGGTGGAGCACGCCGGCTACAGCTACGTGGTTACCGCGAAGAACAGCAAGGGCGAGGGCTTGTCGGCCACATCGAATACGATTGCCTTTGGCAAGTCGGAAGGTGTGCCCTTCACCTCCAAGCTCGACACGAAGATCGACTTTGACCGCTGGACTATCGTCAACAACAACAACGATGAGCAAACTTGGAAGTTCCGTCCCTCAGGCGAGGCACAGGCCGACTACCAGCGCTCTTGCGCCATGTACGACCGCAGTACGGAGGCCGCCGATGACTGGATGGTGTCGCCTTCCATGCAGTTTGATGCCAACAAGACCTACCAGCTGCGTTATACCTACGCCACAGCCAACTGGGTGAACGAGGCAACCATCGAGCCGCTGATGGAGAACATGGCCGTAATGTTTGGCCACACGTCCGATGTGAGCGAGATGAATCAACTCATACACGACCCCGGAGAGTTCCACACGGCTTCTGGCAGCGTGCTCTATGCCAAGCAGAACTTCAAGGTGGACAAGTCGGGCGAGGGCTTCATCGCCTTCAAGGCATACTCCAAGCCTTGGCTCGGACAAATCTACCTCAACGATGTGTCGCTGCGCGAGTACAGCGAGACCGACCTCAGTGTGCCCGAGCTGCGTGGTTCTGTTACCGCAAGCCGCAACGCAAAGCAATACTACATGGCCATTGTGAGAAACGAAGGCTCGAAGAAGGTGGACAACTATGAGGTGCAGCTCATCGACTCTGTCACGGGCGACGTGCTCTCCACGGCGAAAGGAATCAGCGTGGATGCAGACACTACCGTGAATGTGGTGCTCGAATGGACACCGCAGGAGGAGGGCGAGGCCCGCTTGCAGGCTCGCGTGCAGCTGCAAGGCGACACTTATCCCGCCGACAACTTCTCTGCCAACACGCTTCATGTGGCTGTGGCCGAGGAGGCCGAGACCACTTGGATGACCGTCAACAGCTATAACAACTACGGATGGATGGCACCTTTCTATGTAGGCTCGCCCTATTCGCAGACCCAGTGCCTCTACTTGGAGGAGGAAATCATCCACACGGGCATTGACATCACGGCACTGCGCTTCCGTTATGATGGCCATCTCAACGGCTCGTTCTCGTTCCCGGTGAACATTGCCATGAAGACCACCAGCCGCACGCAGATGAGCGAGGTGGACAATCCTTATCGCGGAGAGTTCGATGCGGATGGATTCACCACCGTCTATGAGGGTGAGGCGACCATTTCCGGCTCGGAGGAAGGCGAGACGTTGGAGATTAGCTTCGACAAGCCGTTCACCTACAACGGCGGCAACCTCCTTATGCGCTTCGTGGCCAACTGCGGCAGCAACGTGCTCAACTCTGATACGCATCCCTCGTGGCACTATGCCCTCGTGAACGGCGAAAACCGCTGCGCCCGTACGGATGGCAACGACGACCAAGGCGACATCTGGGCTTCGGAGTATGTGCCCTTGCTCATGCTCGAATACAAGACCTCGACGGGCATTGGCACTATCGCGCTGGGCAACGGCGGACAGATGGCCGTGAGCCAGCAGGGCGGAAGCCTTGTGCTGCCGATGGTGTGCGACAACATCTCCTTATATAATAAGGTGGGCGCGCTCGTCCGCACGGCGGCCAATGCAAGCAGCGTGAGCGTGAGCGGAGTGCCGGCAGGTCTCTATATTGTCAAGGCCACGGCCAACGGCAAGGAGATGGCACAGAAAGTGGTGCTCAAGTAAGCAGCGCGGCAAGAAGAAAATTATAGTCAATTAAACATAGTAATTAACAAGAACTCCGAACGCTCCGCCTCCGCAAGGTGGCGGGGCGGGAGGAAAATTTAAAAACCATTCAGCAAATGAAACATCATTATTTAGCTGGTTTGGCGCTTGCAGCTCTCACTGCAACGTCGGCAACGGCTCAAGATGTGACGCACATGCTCCCCAAGAAGCCGCAGTTCCCCATCGCGGGTGCCATGAAGGCTGGGCAGTTCAATGTGCCTACGGCCATCGACGACAAGTCGAAAGGTTTCCTCATGTATGCTTGTCAGCTGCATGACCAAGCCAAGAAGCGTTCATGGATACGCTGGTATTCCAAGGATGCTCAAAACTTCGAGTACCTCAAGCAGTACATCGACCACCCCACGTACAATGCTGACGAGCAGTGGGGCTTGCGCTTCGGTGCTTACCATGAGGCCAACGACACCTACTATGCCATCTGCGCATCAGAGTTCACGTTCAGCTTCATGCAGACGGAGTTTGTCAAGGTAGACATTGCTACGGGCGACACCACCGTTGTGCGTGCATGGCCTTACAACTCGCAGAACAAGACCGAGTACTCGGACGATGAGCAGAACAAGTGGTATGACGGCTGGTATCGTTACAACATGGCCTATGACTACAAGAACGAAGTGCTCTACGCCATGGGCTGCGACTACGAGCAGGATGAGAATGGCAATTATACCAAAGGCTATACCGTCATTTATGAGGTAGATCCCGAGACGGGCGACTTCAACAGTGTGGTGCACAAGTTCGACCGTGTGTATTATGATATGTGCTTCGACTACGATGGCAACTGCTACGTCACGGGTGTTTATGTCGATCCGAACGATGAAACGCAGGCTGGTGGTACCGACTTGTATGTGTTTGATGAGAACTTCAACCACAAGAAGACCCTCCGCATCGAAGATGAGTGGGGCGGACAGGTTATTCCGTACTACTTCGGCGCTCTGAGCTTCGACTTAAATTCGGGCGACATCTACTGGGTGACCAACACGGGTTACAGCTCTGTGGTCTATAAGATCGATCCGGAGACGGGACGTTCCAGTTGGATTTCTTCTTTCTTGCAGGGTAACACCCTCGGTGGCCTCTACATCCCGTATTTGAAGGCCGACAACACCTTGGCTCCCGGCCGCGTGAGCAACCTCGATGCCAAGGCTGCAGAGGACGGCTCTATGAACGCTACGCTGACCTGGACCAACCCGACGAAGACTTGGAACAGAAGCGAGCTGACCGAGCTGACCAACATCAAGATCTACCGCAAGAACGCCGGATATGCCACCACCGACCTGACCAAGGCCGATGAGCTGCTGGCCAACTCGGAGCTTGTGGCCACGCTTGACGCTACGGGCGTTGGCGCGGAGCAGACATGGAGTGATGAGCACCCCGTCAGCGACATCAACACCTACTACGTGCTGGCTGCCAACAGCAAGGGCAATGGTGTGATCGACAGCATCCGTTGCCAGGTGGGTCTCGATGCGCCGGGCAATGTGCGCAACATCAGCTTGGAGCGTCAGGGCACCGACCTCCTGTTGTCGTGGGAGGCTCCCGAGACGGGTCTCAACAATGGCTACATCAAGAGTGAGGGCATGACCTACAAGATCACCCGCCAGCCCGACAATGTGGTTGTGGCCGATGGCATCAGCGAGACTTCCTTCCTGGACAAGACGCTGGGTGAGCAGCAGATGTACTATTATGAGATTCAGGCAAACAACGAGAAGGGCGCAGGCGCTGTGACCAAGAGTGAGGAAGTCATGGCCGGATCGGCTTTGGAGACTCCTATCCGCCTCACCTTCAACTCGCAGGCTGATGTGAAGCGTTGGACCATCCCCAGCAATCCCCTTTACTTCTACTATGCAGGATGGGATGATTGCCCCGATGACTATCACGCGCTCATCGCCTATGGCGACTATTATAGTGCAACGAGCGGCTTGCTCGTGTCGCCCCCGCTCAAGCTGGAGGCTGGCAAGACCTATTGCTTCACGACCGACTTCTACTGCGAGCGTCCCGATGCCAACTTCGACCTCGTGACCGCAGTGGGCACCAGCAGCGACTCGCAGGATGGCGCAACCATCATTGGCAACCGTCCGGGCGAGCAGTATACGGACTGGTATTATCGTCAGCAGTATGAGGACTACTTCACTGCTCCCGAGACTGGCACCTACTACTACTCTCTGAAGGTGACCTCCAATGCTTACAGCACCTACAAGTTCTTCGGCTTGAACGTAGACTACGTGAACGAGAACGACATGGCTGCGCTGAGCATCGACAACATTTTGGAGGCTGTGGCCAAGCAGAACAACAGCTGCACGGTGAAGGTGCGCAACAATGGTACCAAGGAGCAGAGCGGCTACACCGTGAAGATGCTCATGGACAATGAGGGCACCATGGTTGAGGTTGGCTCTGCCACCGCAACGGCCGAGCAGACGCTGAAGACTGGCGAGACGGCCGATGTGACGGTGAACTTCATCCCGCCGTATGACGATCGTTGGGACTTCTACGCCGTAGTGGTTGCCGATGGCGATCAGGACAACAGCAACGACACCACCGCCATGAAGACGCTCAGCGTTCTCCCCGAGGGCAGCACGCCTTGGACGCACGTTGTCAACACGCATGAGAATGAGTGTATGGATGCAGCAGCGCTCATCTGGAACTCTGACAATGAGGAGAAGTCGCAGGCTCTCTACTACAGCTCCGAGATTGGCGCGCCGGCACAGGCTGAGATTCGCCGCATTGGCTGGATCTACGATGCTAACCCCAGCTTGACCGACCGTACGGATCCCGTTGATGTAAAGGTATATCTTGCTCATACCGACAAGACGGAGTGGGCTACTGATGGTTCCGACTTCATTGGCGATGACGACCGTGAGCTGGTTTATGAGGGTACGGCTGTGTTTGAGCCGGGCACGGATGTTCTCCTTTCCTACACGCTCGACACCCCGTTCCAGTACAACAACGAGCAGAACCTCGCTGTTATCATGGAGAAGAGCGGCCTTTGCGGACAGAGCAGCGCAGCTTTGTTCCACTGCTACAATGAGGACTGGTGGAATTCTGGCATGCGCACGATAATTGTCAGTGGTGGCAATTACGCTCGTCCCAATGTTCCCGTGCTCTATCTCGCCATCTATGATCCTGTGACGGGCGTTGAGAGCATCCGCCTGGCTGGCAGCGACATGGCCTACAGCAACGGCACGCTGGCCTTCGGCAAGAGTGTCAAGGCCGAGGTCTACACCGTTGGTGGCAAGCTCGTGAGCAGCTTCAGCGGCAGCAGCGCACGCCTGAACCTCGCCAAGGGCCTCTACATCGTTCGCACGACGGACGCCAACGGCCAGAGCGAGAGCGTGAAGCTCAACGTGAAGTAAGCAACAGTCAGAAGCCGACTGACGCTATAAGACAGTAGAGAGTGGGGTGGGCGAGGCCTTGAAAGCCCAGCCTTTCCCACTCTTTTTTCAGAAAACGAACATCAAATGATGGTCTGTCGCGGACACATCCGCACTCATGCGCATAGTTCCGAGGCTTGGAAGCAAGAGTTCCAAGCCTTGGAATTGTCCGTTCCAAGCCCCGGAAGCAATGCTTCCATGCGTTGGAAGCAAACTGCAGGACGGCGTGTGGCCACCCCGGCAAGCCGCCGGCGGGCGGAAAAAGCCGCGCCAAGGCCATCCAAACCCTATTCATATCCCAAGTAATAACACTTCAAAAAAAGAATTTAAACCCAATGAACTCCATCAGAAAAAATCTTTTTCTGCTTGCAACGGCCGGTCTCTCCTTGTTTGCCGGGGCAGACCTGTCGGCACAGACGGCCTCCGACGGCCTTTTCTTCCTTCCTCCCGCGCAGGGCGGCAACTTGCCGGCTCAGCGTGCCGGCGACTCTTCCGGCGAGATGCGGCTGGGCTATTGCGTAGACGAGATGCGTCTTCCCGGCCTGGCAGTGCAGGGACAGGATGGCGCTCACTCCTTCGGCGGTGCCATAGAGCTGCCCGCTTCCCTTCTCGACAAGTATGTGGGCAACCAGATTGAGGCCGTGGAGTTTGCCGTTTCGCCAGCGCGTGGCCGCAACTGCAAGGTGTTTGTCTGCACCGACTTGGACAACATGGGCGGTGGCGTCTTTGGCACCAGCTCCATTCTGAGCAGCGTTACCCTGAATGCAGGTGAGTATGTGGACGGATGGAACAAGGTGAAGTTGACGAGCCCCGTCACCATCACGAAGGGACAGACCCTCTACGTGGGCTACGACATTACGGCCATGCAGCCTCCTTTCGACTGGGTGATTTTCGATAAAGGCTCTTTCGCAATGACGGGAAGAAACTGGTACAGCCTCGACGGAGAATGGATGAATAATACGCACGGCATCGACCTCAACCTGTGTATCCGTGCCGTGGTTACGGGCACTAATGTGCCGGAGAACGACATCACGATACTGAAGCTGCAGCCCAAGGACGGCAGCGAGTACGTGAACCAGAACGAGCCTGCAAGCTATACGGCCTACGTGCAGAACAACAGCCCCGAGCCTATCACCTCCGTCACCGTGCAGGTGGAGGCCAAAGGACAGAAGACTGCCGAATACACCACCACGGGGCTGAACATCCCCAACAACATTCCCTTCCAGCTCGATATGGAGAACGTGGTGATTCCCTTTGAGGGCAACTTCGACGGCGTGTTCACCATCACCAAGGTGAACGGCGGCAACGACTCCGACCCGTCCGACAACTCCGCCACGCAGTATGGCTACTCCATCAAGCAGGGCGCAGTGCGCGAGAACCATCGCGTGCTGTTCGAGGAGTTCACCTCCGAGGGCTACCCCGATGCCTATGTGGCCGACACGCTCTACACCAACGCGCTGGCCGAGCTGAGCGACGTGATTCGCGTGAAGCACCACCGCGACTATCAGGGCTATGAGGACAAGTTCAAGCTGGGCGGCGACGAGGACTACGGCGCGCTCTTCAATACCGAGAGTCCTTTCGTGCCGGCTGTCAGCTTTGGCCGCCACAGAGTGTCGAGCTTCGAGGAGGCCGGCCCGGCCTACTTCTGCCCATGGGGCGAGGTTGTGCCCGTTGTCATTCAGCAGATTCGCAACATCTATGCGTTCATCGATGTTGACGTGAAGCCCACCTATGATGCCGCCACCAACAAGCTTGATGTTACCGTGCTGGGCTATGCCGGCGTGAACGAGATGCCTAAGCAGACTGGTCTCCGCCTGACCACTTGGCTCGTGGAGGACGGTATCCTCTCCACCACGCAGCAGGGTCGCGAGGAGATGGTGCAGAATGGTGTGCTGCGCGCTGTGCTCAGCAATGACGGCGTGTGGGGCGACGATGTCGACATCAGCAGCTACGAGTTCGAGTGCAACTACTCCATCAACCTCGACCCGTCATGGAACAAGGACAACTTGCGCGTGGTGTCCTTCGTGAGCAACTGGGATGCGTCTAACGTGCTCAACCGTGCCGTATTCAATGTCAATGAGGCCAAGGTGAAGAACAGCACCGGCATCAGCGACGCACAGAAGGGCGGCAAGCCCGGTGTGGCAGTGTTTGGCTCGGCAGTGACGGCTTTGGCCGGCAGCAAGATTATGGGTGTCTACGACATGAGCGGCCGTCAGGTGGCCACGTCGCAGCTGCCCAAGGGTATCTACATCGTCAAGGTGACCAACGGTACCGAGACGGCTACGCAGAAGATCTACGTGAAGTAACAGCAAGACATACTGTCCGGCGCGTTCCCTCTCTTCGGGGAGGACGGCGGCCGGACGGTTTGCCAAGACAGTAAATACAATTAGCATAAACAACTTAAACGACCAATGAAAAAGAAATTACTTTTCCTTTTGCCGCTGCTCCTCTTCGTCTTCACGGCGCAGATGCAGGCGGCTACCTGCAACTGGGGTTACGCCAACAGCGTTGTCAGCGGCCAGTTTGGGGGTATGAATAGTGCCAAGGGCGCAATTTATATTCCCGCCGAGATTGCCAAGATGTATGAGGGCTGCCAGCTCACCCACGTCCGTGTGGGCTTGGCTTGCAAGGCCACAACGGTGAAGGTGTTCGTCACCAAGGACCTGAACGCCGATACCTACATCGCACAGCGCACGCAGAGCAACTTGCTCAGCGGCTTCAGTGAGGTGAAATTTGCCGAGGCATGGACCATCGATGGCGAGGGCTTCTACATCGGCTATGAGTACGTGGCCGACGACTGCGCGCTGGGTCTCTCCTCTATGTACGATGTGAATGGCTGCTGGGCCGACCTTGGCGATGGCTGGAAGAACTACGCCGAGACGGAGGGTTCTTGCGCGCTCGCCATTCAGGCCAAGATCAAGGCCGATGAGCTGCCTACCGACTTCAGCCTGTTGGGTCCCAGCGACATCCTGGCCGAGGCTGGCAAGCCGTTCAACATCAAGTTCACCGTGCGCAACATGAGTGCCATCATTGGCCGCCGCTTCCAGTTTGGCTACAGCGTCGACGGCGGTGAGGAAGTTGTGACGGAGCTGAAGCAGACCGTGGGCAGCGACTTGGAGAAGGAGTTCAGCATTGAGCATCCGGGATTCCCCGCCCTGGGCAAGCACAATGTTGTCGTGCGCCTCATCAGCATCAATGGCGATGCCGATGCCTATGATGGCAACAACAGCGTGTCGTCCTGCATCCGCGTGATGAACACGCTGCCCTTGCAGCGCATGGTTGTGGAGGAAGGTACGGGAACTTGGTGCCAGTACTGTCCGCGAGGTATCGAGGCTCTCAACACGATGACCGAGAACCATCCCGAGACGTTCATCGGCATCGCCGTTCATAAGAGCGATGACTATGAGACAAATTCTTACAGCAACCTCGCGTTTGGAAGCTACCCCAGCAGCTACGTGATGCGCGACCTCGCTAACAAGGTAAATCCGGAGACCAACAACTTGGAGAGCATCCACAAGGTGCTTACCGCCGAGGCTCCCGTGGCTTCTGTGGGCGTTGTGGCCGGCTTCACCAGCTCCAGCCGCAACAAGATTACCGCCCGCACCAACCTCAACTTCTTCACAGCGCGTCAGGACATGAGCTATCGTCTCTCCTTCGTGCTCTTGGAGAACGGCCTGTACGACTATCAGCAGGGCTTGGGCTACACCACTCTGGATCATATCGCCAGAATGAACTACAGCTACTATGGCTTCGAGAACAGTGTGCCCACGAGCGTGGAAGAGGATGAGGACGTGGAGAGCTTCACCGACCTCGATGTGCCCAGCAACGTCAAGAACACCAGCAACATTGAGCTTGTTGCCCTGCTTATTGACAAGACTTCCGGCCAGATTGTCAACGCTGCCAAGTGCAAGATCACCGATGATGTTCCCGTTACGGGCATCAACGAGGCTCACGAGGTGGCTGTTCCCACCATCGGCTACCATAATGGCCAGTTGCAGCTGAACGGCTACAGCGGCACGGTGACCGTGTTTGATGCCAGCGGCAAGCAGGTGTCGGGCGAGAACCTTGCCCCCGGCCTCTACATTCTCCGTGGCACGGACGGCAATCACAGCTTCTCCACGAAGCTGGTTGTACGCTAAATGACATGCTTCCCCTTGCCGCCTTGCGGCGGGGGAGGACACACCACACGCAAAAGGCAGGAGGGGAAACGGATTCCGCTTCCTCCCTGCCTTTCCTTCTTTTGACAAACAAGACGGCCAAGTCGTCTCAACGCACACTTGCAGGGTGCGTATCCCGCACCGCAAATTTAAACTATTCCGTATGAAACCAACAAAACAATTATTCCTTTCGATTCTCTTGCTTACTCTGCTTGCCGCTCCCGCACAGGCACAGGGCAACGCGGACATCCATTGGCGGCTTCCGCTGAAAGCAGCCGGAGCTGCCGCGCAACGCGAACTCTGGGGCTACATGGGGTCGGCCAACGCTTGGCCAACGGCCAGCAATGGTTATGGCTTCATGGCTTTCACCACATCCGGCGTGCCCACCTTCCGCGATTTGCTCATCGACAGCGAGCGCACACTAAGCCCCAACGGCGGTGGCACGCTCCACGATGGCCTCTACGACGTGATACACTACGCGCAGGGCAATGGCGTTCTCACCGTGACGCACTATCAGTTCAACGCCGACAAGAACTGGCAATCTACTATCATCCCCTCCACCATTAGCGATCCCACGCTCATCGCCACCGAGACGGCGTCGAGCAAGGTCACCGGCCGCGTCTATGGCCAATTCTACAACAATGCGTTGAGTGGCTTTGAGTTTGGCGTTGTCGACTACAACGAGATGGCGCGCACCACCATCGCCGAGTCCACGCAGAAGTTTGTGGCTCTCGGTGTCACCTCCAATGAGGAGGTCTATGGCGTGGCCACCGATGGCAACCTTTACCACATCGACACCAAGACAGGCGTGGAGCGGCTCATTGGCTCAACGGGCGTAGCGGTGGCCGAGAACTCTCGCCAAAGCTACGGGCAGAGTGGCGAAATCGATCAAGACACCGACGTGTTCTATTGGGCTTGCATCGACAAGAACCAGCACGCCGCCTTGTACACCGTCGACCTCACTTCGGGGCAGGCAACCCTCATCGCCGATATGCCCCACAACGAGCAAATACTTGGCATGGCCATACCCGATGCCACGCCGGCCGATGCCGCTCCCGCGGCGGTGACCGACTTTGAGGTCGCCTTCAGCGGCGGTTCCACGTCGGGCAATGCCACCTTCACCATCCCCTCCAAGACTTATAGCGGCAGCACGCTGTCCGGCTCGGTCAGCTATTCCGTCACCGCAGGCCGCCGTGTGCTGGCTTCCGGCACGGCGCAGGCAGGCCAGCAAGTCACCGCTCCCGTATCCGTCAGCGAGGGAATGGTCTACTTCCAGCTCACCCTTTCCAACAGTGCGGGCAATGCTCCCGTAGCCCGTGTGGCACAGTATGTGGGCTACGATGAGCCTATGCAGCCCGTCTCGCCCCGCCTTTCCGTCTCCGCTTCCGGAGTGGCCAATGTCACTTGGGGTGCGCCGGCGCGTGGTGTCAACGGCGGCTATGTTGGTCCGCTCACCTATGAGGTGCGCCGCAATCCCGGCTCCGTTGTCGTTGCCGCCGCCACGAGCAAGCTCAGCTTCAGCGAGACGCTCCCCGAGCAACTCGGCAACTATGCCTATGAGATTGTGGCCGTCAACGGGGCAAAGCGCAGTATCGTTGCCCGCACCAATGCCGTGCGCCATGGCAGCAGCATAGAGCCGCCCTACACGGAGGCTTTTGGCACGCAAGACGACTTCAACCTCTACTCCGCCATCAACTCCAATGGCGACGACTACACTTGGAAGTGGCACGAGACGTTGCAGTGCGCACAGTATGAGGCCAGCCCAACCCGCTCCGCCGATGACTGGCTCATCAGCCCGCCCATCCATTTGCAGGCCAATCACGCCTACACTATCTCCTTCCAGGCACGCAACTCGCTCACCTTCTTCACGGAGAAGATAGAGGCCAAGTGGGGCAACGCCGACAATGTGGCCGGCCTCACCCATCAGTTCCTTGCCGAGACCGTGCTTGGCGGCGCGGAGTTCCAGACGCTTGGCGATGAGATCGTGTCCGACAAGGATCAGACCATCTACTTCGGCATCCACGCCATGAGCGATGCCGCCACGGCAAAGGTGCTCATCGACGATTTCAGCATCATTGACGAGGGCCACCTGCAAGGCCCGGACGCTGCCGAGAACTTCATCGTTGCTCCCGATGCGCAGGCACAACTCAAGGCCAACATCTCCTTCACGCTGCCCAAGACCAATGTCAACGGCGACCCCGTGGGCACCATCACCAAGGTGGAAGTGGAGCGCGATGGTCAACTTGTGAAGACCTTCACCAGCCCCACGGCTGGTCAGGCACTCAGCTTTGAGGACAACACCCCGCAGCAGGGCATCAACCGCTACACCGTTACGGGCTACACGAGCTACGGCCCTGGCCGCAAGGCCGTGCGCGAGGCTTGGATTGGCCTCGACCAGCCGTCAGCCCCGCAAGGCATTGCCGTTGCCGACACCGAGTCGGGCATCCGCCTCTCTTGGGACACGCCGTCCGGCAAGGGCATCCATGATGGCGTTGTGCTGCCCTCGGGTCTCAGCTACAACGTCTATGAGTACTATGCCGATGACATTCTTGAGCCGTGGCAGCCTGTCGAGACCGAACTCGATGCCACCTCTTGCGACATCAGTGTGCGCCAGACGGGCGCGCAGGAGCTTCGCCATTTCGCCGTTTCGGCCAGCAACGCATCGGGCGAGGGCGACCGCGCCAATGCCCCGACCGTGGTTGCGGGCGCACCCTACACGCTTCCTTTCCGCGCTGGCTTCGCGCCGGAGACCGACCGCACCCTGTGGTGGTCGAAGCTGGATGCCAACCCCAACTATATGTTCTATGCCAACGGCCAGCAGGCATCCGATGGCGATGGCCATTGCATGATGTACACGTCTTATAATCCCGATGCCACCGCCGAGCTGTTCTCCGGCAAGATTGCCCTTGGCGGCACGCAGGGCACGGAAGTGGTGTTCAGCCACAACGGCACGCCCGGCAGCAGCGACTTCATTGAGGTCACCGTGCAGCAGCCCGGCCAGGCCGCCGAGACCATCGGCACCGTTACCTATGCCACCATCAGCACCACGGGATGGCATCGCTCCTCGTTCTCCATCCCCTCCAAGTATGCCTCCGCACCTTATGTTATCGTTGGTTTCCGCGCCTCTGCGCCCACTTATCACGCCATCCGTCTTGATGATGTGAACGTGCGCGGCGTGCTGGCCAACGATCTGGCCATCACCATGAAGACCCCAACCAGCGTGGAGAAGGGTTTGCGTGTCGATGTCGACTTGGAGGTAGAGAACCGCGGCACTAAGGCAGCCAGCGGCTACACCGTCACCCTCACCGCAGGCGATGAGGAACTCTATGCGGAGAGCTTCGACAAGGCTTTGCAGCCCCTTGGCGTAAACAAGATCAAGGCCGATGTGGTTATCCCCGCCGCCACGAAGGGCAGCGAGATTACTTTGACGGCCACGGTGAGCTATGCCGCCGATGAGGACAATGCCAACAACACCGTCTCCGAGCTGCTCTTGCTCTCCGAGTCGGGCGTTCCCGCACCGCGCAATGTCATGGGCAGCCAGCAGGGCGATGCCGTTTCCCTGAGCTGGGAGCAGCCTGTGCGCGCCAGCTATCCCACTTTCGAGGACTTCAACAGCTACGACAGCTGGACGATCGACACGTTTGGCAAGTGGACCACCTACTCTTCCAACAAGGGAGACACGGGATGGCTCTGGGGAGCCATGGGTATGCCGTTCGAGCACGAGGGCGAGCCTTATGTGTTCATCGTGTTTGTGCCCGACTCCATACAGGATGGCATCACCTATTACAACCATACGCTGAAGCCCAACAGTGGCGACCGCTGCCTGATGTCGATGTACAGCCGTGGCGCGGACAAGAAAATTGTCGACAACGACGACTGGCTCTTCTCGCCGTTGCTTTCGGGCGAGGCACAGACTATCTCGTTCTTTGCCAACGATGGTGAGTCTGATGCGATGAATCCGAAGTATTCCGCCGACTTCGAGGTGCTCTATTCCACAACGGGCACTCGCCCCGAGGACTTCAAGGTGGTGGATGTGTTTGAGCAGAGCAGCGGCCACTGGGGCGAATACTACTTCGATGTGCCCGAGGGAGCTAACTATTTTGCCATCCACCTCATCACCAAGGTGGGCAAGACCAATATGTTCCTCGTCGATGATGCCACGTTCAATGCCGGCTATGGCCAGCTGACGGGCTACAACGTCTATCGCGATGGCGAGCTGGTGGCCTCTCTCCCCGCCACGGCCACCTCTTTTGAGGAGGCAAAGATGCCGTGGGGCCGCCATCAGTATGCCGTTTCGTCGGTGTTTGTGGGTGGCGAGTCTGCCCCTGCCACGAGCGACGACCTTGTCTTCACGGGCATTACTGTGTCCACGGTGGATGCTTCCGATGCCGCCGTGCAGCCGGTCTACTCTCTTAGCGGTCAGCGCGTGGGCAACAGCAGCGACCTTTCCCGTCTGCCCAAGGGTGTTTACATCGTTGGCGGAAAGAGAGTCGTGGTGAAGTAATTCCCCTTTTTCAGGTGAAATAATCCCTCTTTTCATGAGGGCGGGCGGCAAAGGCTGTCCGCCCTTTTTTTTGTTTTTCCCTGCCGCTTTTCAGTTTTTGGCAGTCGGCCATTCTTGCTTTCGTCCGCCCGTCTTTTGCTGTTGGGCGTAGGGCTTTGCCGCTTTCGCTTGTCTGCCCTGTCTCTTTCGCTTTTAGGGAAACGCTCTCTCTCCATCAAGCCGCTTCTCTGTATCCTCTGGTTTCAGTTCCCCTGCTTTTAGGAGATGTTCTTTCTCCTGTTTTTTCATCTTTTTGTCGTAGTTGTTTGTAAGTTATTGGTTTATAGTAGGTTATATGTTGTGATACAAAACGTTACGTTTCGGTCTTATTTTTAATTTATTTTTCTCCAATTTTTAAATTAAAAATCTCAAGTTTTTAATTTAAAAATATCCGCAAAACCATACCTTTTGCATTGCCTTCTCATGCGTCTTGCCCGCCGCGCGGATAGAGAAGGCTGTGCGGAGGCAGCGCAAAGGGGTGGCAAGAGCTTGGAAAAGAGGAGGGGGAAAGGCCTTTGGAGGTTTGGGAAAGGGAGACGCGAAGGCTTGGAAAAGAGAACGCGCGAAGAGGAAAGGGAAACATGATGGCTTGGGAAAAGCGGGCGCGGCGTTGGGGGCGGAGTACGTAAAGCCCCGCAGAACGTATGCCGCCGTATGGCGCGGAAGCACGCAAAAGACGGTGCGGGAAGGCGTAAAACCGTGGGGGAGTGGCGTTTTTTGCGTGCAATGGACGGACGAACCGTTTTTTTTGCGTACATTTGCAGAAAGAATAGCAAAGGGCACATGAGCGAGAAAGCCGGCTTCCGTTCCGCCGCCGAGGCGGTGTGGCCACGCGCGATGGCGCGGCAGAGGAGGCCAACAGGCACGTCCGCGCCCTCAAAGAAATCATTCATGGCGAATATTTTCAAGATAAAACGCGAGGAACGGTGGCTTGCCTTGGTGTCGCTGCTGGTGCTGCTGGCACTGCACGCGCTCATGTGGGAGTACTTTCCTGCCTCGTTCTTCAAGGGCGGAAAGCTCGGGTTCTGGAGCGTTTTCTACAATCGGATGTGCCTTTCGGGCTTCGACAACTACAGCTACATCTTTATTTCCTCCACGCGCATCTACTATGAGATGGTGCGGCATCCGCTCTTTGCGGCCGTGCTCTTCCCCCTCTATTGGGCCAACGAGGGCTTGCGCCTGCTCACGGGCCACAACTGCGCCGTGTTTCTCATGTCGGGGCTTACCATCTTCTGCGCCGTCTATTCGCTCATTTTCCTCTATCGCATCCTGCGCCATCGCGTCGGGGTGGGGCATGGCGATGCTTTGCTGCTCACCGCGCTCTTCTTCTCCTTCGCCATGATTATGCTCACGATGCTCGTGCCCGACCATTTCTGCCTCTCGCTCCTGCTGCTTTTGCTCACGCTGTGGCTCGCCACGTCGCCCGCACGGCAGCCGCTGTGGCTCGTTGCGCTGCTCACCACCCTCACCGGAGGCATCACGCTGAGCAATGTGGCCAAGTCTTGGCTCGCCACGCTGCTTGTCAGGGGGCGCGCCATGCTGCGTCCGGCCGCTGTTGTGGCTGCGGTGGTGGTGCCGCTGGCCATCTTTGTGGGAGCTGGCGTGTGGCAGAACGAGGCCATCATCAAGCCGCTGAACGTCCGTGGCGAGCGAATCATGAAGAAAAAGCTGGCCAAGGACAGCACGCTGAAAGCCCGTCTGGCCGCCCACGACAGCGAGATGCGTGCACGGCGGGGAAAGCCCATCGCCGACAATCCGCTGCTCAGCCAGACCAATATGTCTGCCCCGCGTGGGCGTTCTCTCGTGGAGAACTTCTTTGGCGAGGGCATCCAGCTCCATCAGCGCAACCTTTTGCAGGACTACAGCGTAGACCGTCCGGCCTTTGTGCCCTACAATCACTGGTGGCAGTATGCCGTAGAGGCCGTTGTGGTGCTGCTCTTCCTTGCCGGTGCCGTGTGTGGCGCGCGGTCAAGGGTGATGCTCATCGGGCTGGGGTGGTGGTTTTGCGACCTCCTGCTCCATGTGGGGCTGGGCTTCGGCTTGAACGAGGTCTACATTATGTCCGCCCACTGGATGTTTGTCATGCCCCTCGGCATCGCGTTTCTGCTTCGCCGTGCCGCGCCAAGGCTGCGTGGGGCGGTCAGAGGGGTGGTGGCGTTGCTCACCGTCTACCTGCTGACCTACAACGGGTGGCTGCTGGTGGACTATTTGCTCAAATAAAACATTGCAATCATGGAACAATATCAGGACAATTTGCGCCGTGTGACGCAACGTAACCTGCGCGCGTGCCAGCTGAGGCAGCTGGAAATACTCCGCGAGATAGACCGCATCTGCCGCAAGCACGGCATTGAGTACTGGCTCGATGGCGGCTCGCTGCTGGGCGCGGTGCGTCATGGGGGCTTCATTCCGTGGGACGACGACATCGATATAGCCATGTCCGTGGCCGATGAGCGGCGCTTTGAGGAGGTGGCACCGGCCGAGCTGCCGCCCCATCTCTTCCTGCAAACGCCGCAAACCGACCCCGGAAGCAAAGAACCTATCGTAAAAATACGCGACCTCAACTCCCTCTACATCGAGCCGGGCGACACCTTTGCCCAGCCTTATGCCAAGGGAATATTTGTCGACATATTCCCCATGGAGGACTATCCCGACGTGCCCCGCGGGCTGATCAGGTGGCTCACGCGCGGCATTTCCAAGAGCAACAGCATCCTGCACCATCCCCATTACTACTCCTTGCGGTCGTTTGCGGAGTTCTTTTGGTTTGGCGGCAAGTTCCTTTTCTGCTCCGCTTTGTGGAAGGCCGTGTGCCTTTTAGCCCCCAAGGGACGTTATAGCGACATCCCCATCCTCAACGGTCGCGGCGTTTCGTTCAGCAAGCAGGCCATCAAACCGCTGGGCGAGGTCACCTTTGAGGGCATCCGCTTCCCCGCGCCCCGCGATTACGACAGCTATCTGCGCGACCTTTACGGCGACTACATGCAGGTGCCGCCGCCCGAGAAGCGCGAGTCGCACGCCGTTTTCTTCCTGCCCGAACTGTGACGAGGCTGGTGCGGGCAGCCCGTTTTGCCGCAAAAAGCGAGCGGGGAACGCGCCGTTGCCGTTATTTTTTCGTAAATTTGCAGCGAATGCCGCCCCTGGCGGACAACCTAAGTACAAATACAACAACAAGACCAATGACCAACAAGAGACTATTCGTGCTCGTCCTGTCGGCTCTGACGTGGGCTACGGGGCTGTGGGCGCAAAGCGATTCGCTGCGCCACGAGATACTTTTGGAGACCGACAGCGGCAATGTGCGCATCGCGCTCTACAATGAGACGCCGCTCCATCGCGACAACATCCTCCGAACGGTGCGCTCCGGCGCCTACGATGGTGTGCTCTTCCATCGCGTTATAGCCGATTTCATGGTGCAGACGGGCGACATGGGCAGCAAGAACGCGCCGCAAGGGAAGCTCCTCGGCGACACTCCCGAGAGCTATTCCGTGCCCGCCGAGATTCTGTTTCCGCAGTTCTTCCACAAGCGCGGAGCCGTGGCCGCGGCGCGGGAGGGCGACAGCCGCAACCCCGAGCGCAAGTCGTCGGCCTCGCAGTTCTACATTGTGTGGGGCGCGCCAAGAACCGATGCCCAGCTCGATGCGATGCAGCGGCGCATCGATGAGTACACGGGCGGCAAGGTGAAGCTCACCCCGGAGATTAGGGAAGTGTACAAAACGCTGGGCGGAACGCCCCATCTCGATGGCTCCTACACCGTTTTTGGCGAGGTGGTGGAAGGTCTTGACGTGGTGGGACGCATAGAGAAGGCGGCCACCGACGACAACGACCGCCCCTTGCAGGACATCCGCATCCGCAAGGCCACCGTGCTGAAGTAACGCCGCGCAAGGCATGACACAGCCTGCGCCTCACTCTTAAACCCCAATACATCATGACCAAGAAACTATTTCTCCTGCTTCTCGCCGTCGTGGCTGCGACGGCGACAGTCCGTGCGCAAAGCGACGTGGTCTCCTTGGCCGATGCGCTGCGCATCTTTCAGAACCCCCGACAGCAGTTTGCCAATGAGGTGCTCACCAAGCAGGGCTACCGCTACAAGGGAGTGACCACCGATTTCGGCAAGGAATATAACTGGGTGAGAAACATGGACTTGTCTAAGGACGGGCTTCCCACCTCGTTTGCCAAGGGAAACTCTTCCTATGTGCTGCTCTCCGACGATGGCAAGCGGCTCTTGATCTACGTCTTCAACGCTGCCTGCTACAAGCAGCTGAAGCAGCAGGCCGACCGTTTGGGCTACAAGGCCGAGAAGATGGGCTTGCAGGAAGACGCAGTTTTCTATACCAAGGACGATGCGCCCACGCTCACTTTCATGCAGCTGGAGAAGCCGTTGCCTTACTGCGTGCAGGTGACGGAGTAGCGGCTTGCGGCCTTGATGGTACTTTTTTGTGCGGCGCGCCGCGTCTTTTGGTGAGCGGCGCACGCTTCGTGGCCATGCCCCGGAGGGGCTGGCGCGGCGCAACACGTGCGGTATTGCCTTGCAATGCCGCACGTGTTGTTTATAGGTATGTTTCGTTTTTTCCGCACGGAGAGCGGCAAGGCGCAGGCAGTGCCGCGCGTGTTGCTTATGGGGAAGTATGGGCTTTTCGGCCAAAATTGGCGGTTTCATCGGGGGGAAATGCGCTTTTGTTGGTTGATATGTGTGGTATCTTTGGGCGGTAGTGCATGGGTTGCTGCGCCAGGCGTGTGGTTTCTTTGGGCAATGCGTGTGGTGCTGT
>CAZXFP010000021.1:0-34619 GCA_964640675.1 uncultured Prevotella sp.
GGGAGGTTGGCGGGAAGTGGTGGATTGGAATCAACATCTCTTGGCAAGAGATGGACACAATTCAAAAAGGTCTGATAATCAATCAGAAACAAAAGCCCCAAACCTTTTTTGCCAAACAATTGCGTGTCTTGATAAGCATCAAAATCTTTGCGTGCGGCGCATAAATCAGCACCCGCATAAGCCTTATTTGCTTGCTTGTCAAAGGCTTTTGTGGCTTCAATATGCTTTTCTTTGCTTTCTTTTGTTTACCTTTGCAGCAGATATCCATCTCTTGCCAAGAGACAGACATTGCCCCCAACGTAAATGGCCGCAGAAGTAGACATACCGGAAGACAGCGTTTTTCGGCTTTCGCCCGAACTGCTGAGCGTCCTGCTCAAAGACCATACCACGAGCAGGGCAAACGCTCCGCGCAACATCTTCTGGGCAACATCCGATTATGAGCGTCTGGGCGAGGGCTATCAGTATGCCTCACCCATTCTTCCCCACCTTGTTTCCGGCGACAACGGCCGTGTGGTTCTGCCCCGCGTGCTCAAAAGCCGTGATGCCCAAGCCGCACGGGCGCGAGGCATGGCCGAGGTGTTTACGCCGTCATGGATATGCAATGCGCAGAACAACTTGATAGACGAGGCATGGTTTGGAAGGCAGGGGGTGTTCAATGTGGAGTATATGGACGCGCAGGGATGCCATCGCTGGCATCGCAGTGCGGGGAAGATAGAGTTTCCAGCGGGGAAGACATGGAAAGACTATGTGCGCGACACCCGTTTGGAGATAACCTGTGGCGAAGCACCTTACGTGGTGAGCCGGTATGACACCACGAGCGGGGCTTCCATTCCGCTGGAAGAGCGTATTGGGCTGCTCGACCGCAAATTGCGCGTGGTGGGCGAAAACACCGACACTTCCGGCGAGTGGCTGAAATGGGCGCGGGAAGCCTACAAGAGCACCTACGCCTATGAGTGGCAAGGCGACAATCTGCTGATAGCGCGCACGTCGATGCTTGTTTCCTTTGTGGAATACTATCAGCAGAAGTTTGGCAAGCGGCCTTTGTTGAAGTCTGTCCGCTGCATAGCCCATGTCATTTCGTGGAATGTGTGGCAGATGGACGGGCTTAAAGGCGTGGTGCCGAACAGTTGCGGAGAACGCCGCACGCTTGTTCCAGGCCTGTTTGGCGCAAGGGAGGAGGTAAGCCGGTGTGAGGGCTGCCAGAAGAATGACCTCCGCCGGCACAACGGCATCTATTGCCACATCATGGACTGGCGGGCAAAAGACCCCGAAACGGGCAAGAAGGGAAAGCGAATCCGATTTATCGACCTAATCAAGTAGTGCAGCATGAAATTCACATCCTCACTAAAACTGAAACTGATTTATGTGTTTCGCATTAATGATGCAGCACACGAAGGTTGCCTAAAAGTGGGCGAGGCCACTTGCGGCAGCGACAACGCCGCAGACCTTGTTCCAAACAGCAAAGCCCTCAACGAGTCTGCGAGGAAGCGCATCAACCAATACACGCAGACGGCGGGCATAGCTTACGACCTGCTGCATACGGAGCTTACCCTGCACAAAGGCCAAAATGGCTTGTGTGCCTTCAACGACAAGGAGGTGCATCGCGTGCTGGAGCGTTCCGGAGTTAGGAAAAAGGTGTTCGACACCGCGAACAAGGCCAACGAATGGTTTATCACCGACCTTGAAACCGTCAAGCGGGCAATAGCAGCCGTGAAGGCGGGGCGGCAGTCGCTCACATCCTCCGAAGTGTCGCACGACAAAACGCCCATCGTGTTTCGCCCGGAGCAGCGCGAGGCCATTGAGAAGACCAAGAAGCAATTCCGGAAAGGCCGCAGGATGCTTTGGAATGCCAAGATGCGCTTCGGCAAAACGCTGTCGGCCTTGCAGCTGGTGAGGGACATGGGCTTCTGCCGCACCTTGATTCTTACCCACCGCCCGGTGGTAGACAGTGGGTGGTTTGAGGATTTCGGCAAGATATTCTATGACTGTCCCCGCTTTGCCTACGGCTCAAAGAACAACGGCGAGAGCCATGCCTCGCTCGAAGCGCGGGCGAAGCAGGGCAAATGCCGGTATGTGTATTTCGCTTCCATGCAAGACCTGCGCGGTTCAGAAGTTGTGGGCGGCCACTTCGACAAGAACAATGAGGTATTTGCCACCGCATGGGACTGCATCATCGTAGACGAGGCGCACGAGGGAACACAGACACAACTGGGCAAGGGCGTGATGCAGGAAGTCACGAAGAGAAACACCAAGGTTCTGCGCCTTTCCGGCACTCCGTTCAATCTGCTGGACGACTTTAAGGAAGAGGAAATCTACACTTGGGACTACGTGATGGAGCAACGAGCCAAGGCCTCATGGGACAAGCTGCACTTTGGCGACCCTAATCCATACGCCGCCCTGCCCACGATGAACATTTACACCTACGACCTCGGGCGTTTGCTCCACGAGTTTGAGGATGAGGAGGTGGCTTTCAACTTCCGTGAGTTCTTCCGCGTGGGTGAGGCGGGAGGCTTTGTCCATGCAAAGGATGTCCGTGCCTTTCTGAATCTTCTGACCAAAGACGATGAAGACAGTTGCTATCCGTTTGCCAACGAGGAATATCGCAACATATTCCGGCACACCTTGTGGGTGCTGCCGGGCGTGAGGGAGGCTCGCGCCATGAGCGATATGCTGCAATCGCACCCCGTGTTTCAGTATTTCAAGGTAGTGAATGTGGCGGGCGATGGCGATGCGGACGAGGAAAGCAAGAACGCACTCGCTGCTGTGGAGGAGGCCATCGGCAACGATCCCGATGCCACCCGCACCATCACCTTGTCTTGCGGACGGCTCACAACGGGCGTAAGCGTGAAGGCATGGACGGGCGTGTTTATGTTGTCGGGGGCATATCATACTGCCGCGTCGGGCTATATGCAGACCATCTTCCGTGTGCAGACACCTGCCACCATCAACGGAAGAGTGAAGGAGCAATGCTATGTGTTTGACTTTGCGCCGGACAGGACGCTGAAAGTGATAGCCGAGACGGCCAGACTCTCTTCCAAGAGAGGAACTGGCGGTGGCGGCGACCGCACGGCGATGGGCGAGTTTCTGAACTTCTGTCCAGTTATCTCCATTGAAGGCTCGCGAATGAGCCAGTTTAGTGTTACGAAAATGCTGGAGCAGCTCAAGAGAGTGTATGTGGAGAGGGTTGTGCACAACGGCTTTGAGGACAACAGCCTGTATAATGAGCAGCTGATGCGGCTCAACGACTTGGAGTTGCGGGAGTTTGACGACTTAAGAAAGATTATCGGGCACACCAAGGCCATGCCCAAAACCAGTCAGGTGGACATCAACAACCAGGGGCTGACCGATGAACAATACAAGGAACTTGAAGACCTTGAAAAGAAAAGCAGGAAGAAAGGCAAGGGCAGAGAGCCGCTGACGGAGGAGGAGAAGAAGCGAATTGCGGAGCTGAAGAAGAAAAAGGAGAACCGCGAAGCCGCCATCTCCATTCTTCGGGGCATCTCCATCCGTATGCCTTTGCTGATTTACGGGGCAGAGCTAAGCGATGAGAGTCAGGAGATAACCATTGACAACTTCGCCTCGCTCATCGACCCGCAATCATGGAAGGAGTTTATGCCCAAGGGCGTTACCAAACAGAAGTTCAGCCGCATCAAGAAATACTACGACCCGGAGATATTCTGCGCGGCGGGCAAGCGCATCCGTGCCATGGCGCGCGCTGCCGACAAGCTCTGTGTGGAAAAGCGTATTGAGCGCATCACGAATATATTCAGCACATTCCGCAATCCCGACAAGGAGACGGTGCTCACGCCGTGGCGTGTGGTGAATATGCACCTTGGCGACTGTCTGGGCGGATACAACTTCTTTGAAAAGAAGTATGAGGCCACCTTGCCCGAGCCTCGCTTCATAGACCGTGGCGAAGTGACGGCCAATGTGTTTGCAGAAGATTCCCATACCCTCGAAATCAATTCCAAGTCGGGACTGTATCCTCTATATATGGCATACAGCATTTACCGCACAAGGATGAAGGGTTCTCTGCTTTCGGTGTCAAGCATTGAGGACGAGCAGAGGATATGGGATAAGGTTGTGGCAGAAAACATCTTCGTCATCTGCAAAACGCCAATGGCAAGGAGCATCACCCGCCGCACCCTCATCGGCTTCCGCCAAGCCAAGGTAAACACCCGATACTTCGAGGACTTGATCAATCAAATTAAAAACAAACCGGAGCATTTCATTAAGCTGGTAAATAAATTCGTTGCCGAAAGAATAGGAATAAAGAATATGAAATTCAATGCGATAGTAGGGAATCCACCGTATCAGGTTATGGATGGAGGTGCAGGAGCAAGTGCGAAGCCCGTATATAACCTGTTTGTTGATATGGCTCGTCAGTTAAAACCTTCTTATGCTTCAATGATTATGCCTGCAAAGTGGTTTACTGATGGCAAAGGGTTAGATAATTTTCGGGCTTCAATGTTTGCAGATAAAAGAGTTAGTAAAATTTTTGATTTCATAGATTCACGTGATTGTTTCTCAAATGTAGATATTGCTGGTGGAATATGCTATTTTTTATGGGATAGCTCAAATGAATCAGATTGCAGCTTTACATCAGTTAAGGGGGCAGAGAGAACTTCCTCTATTCGCAATCTTTCTTCTATGAGTGAATTTATTCGCCATGCTGAAGCTGCAGAAATTGTAGAAAAGACAAAATCACTTTCATCTATATTTTTGGATACAGTTGTTTGCGCACGGAGTCCTTTTGGTTTGAGAACATACGTGACGCCAATGAAATCTGGTTCTCTTACGCTTAAATTCAATAAGGGAAAAGGTCCTTATGAAGATAGTGCCATTAAAGTTGGACGCGAGATGATTCCTCAATGGAAAAATATCATCTCATACTTGACAGCTGAACATGCTGGGCAGACAGATAAAGAGGGGCGTAAGAAACTTCTTTCTTCTTTGGATATTCTTGCGCCAAATGAAATCTGTACAGAAACCTATATGGTTATTGGGCATTTTAATACGGAATTAGAGTGTCGGAACATGGACAAGTATGCAAGAACATCGTTCTTCAGATTCTTAGTGTCTCAACTTGCCGCCACTCAACACTTGTCTAAAGGGAAATTTGCTCTTGTGCCAATACAGGATTTCACTGCTGAAAGCGACATTGATTGGAGTAAGAACATATCCGAAATAGATACTCAACTCTATGCAAAATACGGTCTGTCAGAAGATGAAATATCCTTTATTGAATCAATGATAAAACCAATGTAAAATTAACGAGGGCAAGTATCACATTGCCCTCGTTAAAAAGTCATTTTCTTTAGTTACGCCCTTAAATGGTGTACCATCCTGTTTTACATCAATAAAGCGTCCAGTATCTTTATCCCTTTTTACCCATTGTTCTGTTTTGGGATTAAAAACCCGAAACGTTTTCTCACTGCACCATTGCGATGTCCGTCTCCTGACGTATGCAATTACGTTTTCCAAAAGAAACATTTTAGTGCATCTCCAAATTGCCTAATAGCCCTATAACCTTATGGATTTCCGAATATGCCTTCAAATCCTCCGGCGATTCCTTACAGAGTTGACACAATTTTTCTGAGTTTGACATCGCCCGTTTCAAATCCCCATTCTCCGTCAAATACTTATAGAGGTTGGTGCGTATGAAATAGTGTTTTGTCTTTTCATATCCCGGCATATATTTCTGCAATTCGGGGAGCAGTTGATCGTAACTTTCATATCGCCGGCAAACCACATTAGGCAAGAAGTGGAGCAGAAACCAAAATTCCGTGCAAGGATTCGTTTCTATAAACATCACCTTTCCGGCATATTTCTTCTTGCTATACTCTTTCTTTGCCCGCTGATACAACTGCATTTCAGATGGGAACTGAAATAGTCTGTCCATATCAAACAGGCATACGATATAATCATATTGCTTGTTCAAATAAGATTCTACCAATTTCAAAATATGTTTGATGTCACTGTGCTGCGGAAAATCCGGCGCAACCTTGAAAGGATAACGACACGTAATCCTCAGAGAATCGAAATAGAACCATTCCGTTTCTCCCTCGCCTATGATGGCAACACTTTTTTTTACTGTCCGCCCCATATCATTAGTCATTTAGGTTAATATACTGGCTACCCAAGAACGGTAGTTTTACCAATTTCCCCTGCTTGTAAGCATTATATGGGGAAAGATTCTTATGCAGTCCAAGAGAAGAAAGGCGTACTATTTTTGTTTCACCGAGTTCGTCTTTGTCGGTAAACCATATAGTATCACGGCGAATGAAATCCTCGTTGAGAAGATTGATGTCATGCGTTGTCAGAAGCATTTGGGACGTTTCGTTGCTATTTGCTAAAAATACTTTCAGGAAATAAGCCAGCAGTTCATAATGAATACTTGTCTCCACTTCATCGATAGGTACAAAATGATTGCTCTTTAGCAAAAGATTCAGAATCACGGCCAATCCCATAAATCGCATAGTACCGTTGGATTCGTATTCTTCGGATAAGTCGTATAAACCTTCTCCAACTTTATGCTTAAAGGTCAGTTCGTTATTTTTTATTTTGCCTTTCCGTAGCATTTCGGCTTTGGCATCATTGCTGACAGGAGCATTTTGAATCAGTTGCTCCAATTCCGGGGTAATCAACTCCTCTTTTTCGTGCAGAATAATGTCTTCTATATTGAAATCAGAGGCTTTCAAGAAGTTCAAGATAAATTTTTTCAGTTCTCCTTTCTCATCCCTGTCCAATTGTGATTTTACATATCCCGAGAGTAACATACCTGGCGCCAAAACTTCTTTTACCTGCTTGGTAAAGTATTGGTACACATCATTCAGCCTTGTTCGTTCCACGTTGCTTTTGCCAAACGCGGCAAGCACACTACAATTATTAATAGTATTTCCAGAAATCACATCTTGGCTCTTCTTTGTCATTTTCAGATTTGCTCCAAAAACTATAGTCGTGGAATCTGTTGCTGCATCGTAACTTCGGTTATATAGTTTGGTAGGACGAATAGAGTCATAAACTATCAAAGTCTCGGAATAGATATGCTTGGAATCCAACTCAAAACTAAGAATATACTTTGATTGTTTGATATAGAACACCATCGACATCTTTGTCATTTCGTTCCTTGAAGTGTCATCCAGCATGAAAGGAACTACTCCAGTTTTCTCATTCCGGTCTTTAGGCATTCTTAAGACCAACATTCTGAAGAATTCGATGGCATTTAATATATTCGTTTTTCCAGAAGCGTTGGCACCATAGACGATACCCACTTTTAGCAATCTTACCCCTTCTTTAATCTCATACAAATATTCATCAGACATGAAACTGTCTGATGATGGCTCAAAACTTATTTTTTGGGCAGACTTGATAGAGAAAAAATTCTCCACATTAAACTCAGCTATCATAATTGTTTAATTTGTGCATTATATACGGAGCAAAGGTACGAATAAAATTTAGATTCACAGCTTATAACTCGCCTTTTTGTAGAAAAATTACGAATCTTAAACACAAAACATCTATTCACTTGGTATATCAACTCCTATTAAAACTACTCAAGTGTATAACACTAATTGTCATTAAGCCGAGTACAAACAAATAGAATTCCCCGCAGAAATAATCTTCTACGGGGAATTATTTATTCTGTGCGCTTCTTCTTGACTTGATAGAGTGTTAGCGATGGACGCCCACAGTGGTCTATGGGAGTGAGCGTGATGGTTGTATCTGCTTTTAGCTTGTTCACATAGTTGGTGATGGAGTGGTCGAAGCCTTTGTCATCGGAAGGCTCAATGATATAATCTACATGGCCTAAGAACTCTGTGGGAAAGATGCCAAGGAAATAGCACGTGCCGCAAGCAGGCTTCATCTCATAGAACGTGGAGAAGGGGCAGACCACCGCATCGGAAGACTTGAAGTGCTGTCGTTGCACAAACGAGCGTAGGTTGTTGTACTCCCAATGTTTGTCGGGCAACATCGAGCTAACCCCGAAGATGCTTAGTAGCACAGCCACCACGCCGAACACGGCGCGCCACACTCTGTAGCGTTCACTGATAAACATGATGGAAGCCAGCAGGGGCAGAAAAGCCATCCAGCGATAGTAGATGGCGAAACGTCCGGCCAAGTTCATGACAATGGGTACATAAAGAGCCAGCAGCAACAGCAGGAATCCCTTGTCGCTTAGGAGTTTCCACAGATTGTCCCAGAAGCAAACCGCGTAGGCAACCAGCGCGACAACAGACAGCATGATAAAGCTGCGGTATTCTGTTATGGAGGCGAGCTGCGCGGTGAGGCTTGTCTCGGTAGTCACCTCTTGCAGCTTCTCAATGTAGGGCGCGGGAGAGAAGCCAAACGCCTCGCCCGCCCAAGGAAGCACAGCCAAGGCTATCTTTGAAAGTGTGGCCGAATACTGAATGATACTGCTGCCAAACGCTATCAGCCGCCCATGAGCCAGCATGAAGAGCGACACGGAGAGCATGCCAAGCAAAAAGCCCGTCAGCAGAAGCGCGAGCAGCCGACAGCATTCCATGCGCCGCCCTTTTGATGCGATGAAGAAAAAGAGCCAAAGAACCACGAGGCAGGCCGCTGCCTGAATGCCCGAGCACAGGAGCAGGGCCGAAGTGGCGATGACGGCAGCGCGGGTGGCCAGTGACTTTGCTTTCAGATGGTGATCAATGGCCAGTGCCGTGACAGTGAGCATCAAGGCGCATAGCATATCGGGACGTCCGTTACGATACATCCATGCCATTTCGCTGGTGCCCCACAGTAATAGGGCAAACAGGGCAACCGTCCATGGTGTTAGGCGTAGCCCGTGACGCTTCAAGAGTCGCAGGAAGACACCACCAAGCAGGAATACGATGAGCAGGTTCAGCCCCCTGACGGCCAATAGGCTACCACCAAAGAGCCATATCCACGCTGTGGCCAGCAACTGATAGAGCGGAGGGTAAGTGGAGAACGGGGATTGCCCGGCCACCCGATACCAAGCAGTCGTTTCCCAAGTGCCATGAACAGCCGCATTGTAAGAAGTGTCAAGTATCATCACTTCATCAATCCAAGGAGCCAGATTGCTCAAGGTGATGAGGTTGACAACGACAAACATTAACGATAATAGAATGTAAGTGTAAGGGGGGGGGTATTTCTTAGCTTTCGCTCTTCTGATTGTTTGTTTTGTAATCATCGGCCAATAGCTTCGCTTCCTTTTTTTATAACAGACGAATTAGGTCTCATGCTGTGCCCCCTTGCATAGCAGAGGGCATACTCTCACTTGCAAAGTTAGGAAATCTTTTTGTGAAAGTATCCAAAAAACGTATGAAAAAGGTGGTGAAGGAGGAAATATGTTGTGCGTTATATCCAAGCTCCTAAGGAAGTTGCGTTGCGGATAGCCTCAAAAATGCGTTTGGGAGTAGATGGCATGGCGGTTTGCTATAAACGGAAATAAGCCCGTTGCCATCCTTCTGTGCAAGCCATAAGCCGTGTTTTTCCCTCTCGTATTCTCAAAAGTGGCTCTTTCGCTTTGTGCTTTATCAACTTCTTCGTATCTTTGCAAGCAAAGTAATCAATGCTAAACGTTATGAAAGAATTATCCCTTAAGTATGGGTGCAACCCCAACCAAAAGCCCGCCCGCGTGCTGATGGAGCAAGGAGAGCTTCCCATAGAGGTGCTTAGTGGCCGTCCGGGCTACATCAATCTGCTCGACGCCCTCAACAGCTGGCAGCTGGTCAAGGAGCTGAAAGCCGCCACGGGCATTCCCGCCGCCGCGTCCTTCAAGCACGTAAGCCCTGCCGGTGCCGCGCTCGGACTTCCGCTCAGCGACACCCTGCGCAAGATATATTTCGTTGACGATGTCGACTTCGAGCTTACTCCCCTTGCCACGGCCTATGCCCGCGCCCGCGGTGCCGACCGTATGTGCTCCTATGGCGACTTCTGCGCCCTCAGCGATGTGTGCGATGAGGCCACGGCACTGCTCATCAAGCGCGAGGTGAGCGATGGCGTAATAGCCCCGGGCTACACTCCCGAGGCTTTGGAGATACTCCGCGCCAAGCGCAAGGGCACTTACTGCGTCATTCAGATAGACCCCGACTACGTGCCCGAGCCTATCGAGCGCAAGCACGTCTTCGGCGTTACGTTTGAGCAGCACCGCAACGATGTGCGCCTCGATGACCCCGCGCTGTTCAACGAGATTCCCACGCAGAACAAGACGTTCACCCCCGAGGCCAAGCGCGACCTCATTGTGTCCCTCATCACCTTGAAGTACACCCAGAGCAACTCCGTTTGCTATGCCAAGGACGGCCAGGCCATCGGCATCGGAGCCGGCCAGCAGAGCCGCATCCACTGCACCCGCCTCGCCGGAAGCAAGGCCGATGAATGGTGGCTGCGCCAGTGCCCCAAGGTGATGGAGCTTCCGTTCAAGGAAGGCATACGCCGCGCCGACCGCGACAACTGTATCAACCTCTACATTGGCGATGAGTGCGATGACGTGCTGCGCGATGGTGCTTGGCAGCAGTTCTTCACCCGCCAGCCCGAGCCGCTCACACGTGAGGAGCGCGCCGCCTGGATAGCACAGAACACGGGCGTGGCTCTCGGCTCTGACGCGTTCTTCCCCTTTGGCGACAACATTGAGCGTGCCCACCGCAGCGGCGTGAGCTTCATTGCGCAGGCGGGAGGCAGCATCCGCGACGACCATGTGATAGACACATGCGACAAGTATGGCATAGCGATGGCGTTCACGCGCGTGCGCTTGTTCCATCATTAAATACCGTGCGGGATGGCGGAAGCCCTCGGCAGGGGGATTCCGCCCCTTGCCAGTCGCAACCTCCGCCATTCCGTTTTTCTTTTTTTTGCAAAGCTGTAATAAAGTTTTCCCAATCATCATTACCACATGAGCGACATCAGTGAGATTATCGAGACAGGCATCGTCTTCCGCCCAGCCTCCAACAAGCCCAAGGACGACACGGGAAAGGTGAAGACCAAGGCCAAGAAAAAGAAGTATATCACCGGCGCCCACGGTTCTGGCTCGGCCAAGCAAAAGGCCAAGTACCGCCAGCAGCGTGCAAACAGGCATAAGTGATGAAGAGCATCAAGCCCGATGTGCGCAGCATAGCCGCCTGCGGACTTTACTGCGGTGCATGCCACAAGTATCTTGCCGGGAAGTGTCCCGGCTGCAAGCAGAATGCGAAAGCCTCTTGGTGCAAAGTCAGAACATGCTGCATGGCCAAGGGCTTCAGCACCTGCGCCGAGTGCCCACTTGATGTGCGGGAGTGCAAGCTCTTCTCCAACTGGGTGTCCAAGGTGTTTGCCTTCCTGTTCCGCTCCGACCGTCCCGCCTGCATCCGCTACATCCGTGAGCATGGCGAGCAAGCCTTCGCCGAGAAAATGGCACGGAGTGGCTGTCAGACCATTAAAAAACAGAAGTAGCAAATTCTGAAATTATAGCTGATTGGGGGGCGAAGTGCAAGCACCAATCATTTGAATCTTATTTGTAAGTTCTGTTTCAAAAGGCACTCGCCATTTTCTTGGTATATATTTCCGAAAAGCATTTCACGAAATGCTTGGCGTCTCAAAACGTGTGGGATTGTCGGGCATGGGGACTTGGTGCGTGAGGAAAGAAAATCCGCATGGCTTTGATTCCAGCCATGCGGATTTTCTTTCCTCACACACCTTAGCACCGCGCCTACGACCAAATTATGCCGAGCATCTTGCGCTGATGTTCCTGCATATCCTCGGCATTCCACTCCAATCCGAAACTTCTTTTGGCGCATTCGTCCTTGATGCCTTTGTTGTAGTTGTCAGAACACTTCTGCAACATGATTCTGAACTTTAAGGAGGCAACGCTAACAGAATTCGACTTCGTGTCAAGATAACGACCCTTCTTGTCGATGGGATTCAAGTCTGATCCAGAGCTATTGGCATCAGAACCAATCATGGCAAAGTTGCCAAAGCAGTTGATTGCCTCCATGCTTATCGTTTCCTCACCAGCCTTTGCCCGAGGATAATAATGCTCCAAGCTCTTGCGGGTGCGGGAGAAATAGAAATGCTTAAATGGCTCAAGTCCGAAATCACTGCATCCCAACTCCTCAAAGAACTTGCTTCGTTCCTTTGAGCCTTTCCTTGCCTTTTCGCCACGCAGTTCATCAGCATACTTCTCCCACAATCGGTAGTCGGTATAGTTGAACACAAAGAGGGGTATATGGCTTGAACCTTGCAGATACACCTCCTCAAAGTTGCGTTCCACATCCTCCCGCTCCACGTTCAGTTTTCCATCCTTTATGATTGTGCGGTCAAAACTGTCTGGCGAAGGCCGATTTAGCTCGTTCAGCTTCCCTTTGTCCAAATACACATCAAAGAAAAACTTAGCGGCTAACTTTGTCAAAAAGCCCAAATATTCTTCAAGGTCATCATTATGAAACAAATGGAGCAAGCAATAGAACAGGTAATTCTTGCGCTGCTTTGCCGTAAAAGCCACCTCAAACATGGAAAGGAGCTGCACCAGCTTTGCATGCAGCTGTCTGTCTCTGTCGTTTGGCTCTTCCTTCTTACCATCCTTATTATTGTAACGCTGCAACTTCCAGGGATTCTCCTCTGCCTTGTCCTCACCGAGCGTGTGATGTATGACATAGTTGTCGAGATAATACTTTGCCCGCAACAGATTATATGCGAACCGCTTAACCCATAGGGGCGTGAGGGAGACTTTATCAAACTCGCTGATAAGTTCCTTGTCATCAAGCGTAAAATCCAACGGATCGAACCCTTCCTCCTCCATTCGCGTGATTTTCAACACAACAAGAAGGAAGTTGGGGAAGTCTATGATGGGCTGGAAACTGTCATTCTTGTCATAATCTGCCGCCTTTTTCATCTTTCCCACAGGAACTTTCAAAAAGTCGGCAATAGTTTTCCCACTCAAAGGATTTCCGTTTTCTGTCCCCGTGATTGGGAAATCATCAAATGATTTCAATTCAAATTCATCCAAGCTGCTGCCAAACACGCCTTTCTCCGGCAACTTCTGCTGCACATAGAAGCTCATATCGCTGCACGCCTCCCATATCTGGCTGAACTTCCTCATAGCCTCTCCATCTTCATCTTTCAACTGCTCACCGAGCTTAGCTTTCGCAATCTCGTGCTTCTCAAGCTGCTCACCACGGGAATTCATCACCTCAAAATAGTGATTTAAGTCTACGTCCTTAGGCACTCGGTAATGTATGATGTGGACTTTGTTCAAGAAATGTTCCCTAAATTTGTCTTTATCTTCTTGCTTCTCTCCAACAACATCCCTCAGTCCGTCCTCTGCATAGTGGAAACCTTGCTTGATACCCGAGTCGCATTCCTCACCAAAGTTCGGCAAATTCTCTATCGTTGTGGCAGACCGCTTTCTTGCAGAATAGGTCAGACGACTGGTTACGCCCTCACAGCCCATGGCTTTGAGAATGATATAAATGGTGGTTAAACGCTGCTGCCCATCAATTACCTCATAAACATTCTCATCGCGCTTGTAGGTAACCAATGTGCCGATATAGTAAACCGACTTTCCCGACTCCATAGAATCATAAACATCCTTGATGAGAGCGCATATCTCATCGCGCCCCCACGCATAGTTGCGCTGATAGACCGGTATCTGATACAACACAGAGGTTCCGCCCGCGCCGCAATAGATGTCTCTTATAGAGCACTCCTTCAATATGTTTTTCAAATCACTCATCCTTGTCAACCGTTATAATAGCCGTTTACTTTGAAAAAATAAAGATAGTTTTCATACACGCCGTCATTCACCATATCCTCCAACCTCTTACCCTTTCCGCTGCACTCACAGCATTTCTGTGCCCAATGATCCTTAATGTCGCCATTCGTCAAGGGACAAAGCCTGTCCATGAGCACGCTGAGCAAAGAAGCAGGAGAGTCTTGCTGGGCTATCAGTTTGTACATATTGAACTCATTCACCTTGCCACTTTCCTCCATAATATAGTTTTGCGCAGAAAGCCATCCAAGGTTTGTGTATTGCGCCCTTAACGAATAAGCCCAAACAAAGGCATAGACAACAAACTGCTCAAACAGTTCCATATCCTCTTTCGTTGGATACGTTTCGGGGCAAAACCTATCCACATAAAACAGCACCGAGGTATCAAACAGCAAGCGCGCAATGCCATTCCCAACGCCTTTCTTGAAATGGCTGTCCAACGTTTTCACGATAACATTGCCATTGATGTAGAAGCCCTCGTACTTGCTGTTGTCTTGAATATCCTTCAATATCGCGTAATAATGCCTCGTGTACTCAAAGAAAGGCTTGCCCGCTATGACCGGCGTGTTCAGCTGAAAGGCGTTGACATTGCGTGTTCCCGAAACAAACGGCATCGATGATGAGTTAATCATGTCGGCATAACTATACGCGCTCTTGTAAAACTGGGCATAAGGACTTCTCGCAGAGCGCGTAATGCCCTTAAACATCTCTATATTGCGCTCATTCAATACGCCTGCCCTATCGCCATTCGCCCATTCCTTAATACGATACAAGTAGTTTCCAAAGAGATTGGCCAACTCTTCTTGGGTGTTCTGCTCCCATTGTCTGACAATCCTTTCCGTCTCTTCCTCACCCACATCGCTCATTTCGCGCAAATGATACGCTTTCAGAAGGTCGTGCGGATAGAGTGCCTTGCCACGGGCATTCTGAGAATCGAAGAACTGAAATGCCTCCGACACGTCAGAAGTGATAACAACTATCAGCTCGCATCTGTTCTGGACATAATCTTTCAGCCTCTCCATCTCCCGTTTGTAGTCGTAGTTGGCATCCGTACTTGCAAACCGGGCACCCACCCTGCGGCGAAAAGCGTTATAGTTGTTGGCTACATTATGGTTGTTGTGCTCATTATCATATATCTTTTCTTGCAGAAAAGGTATATTCTCTTCTCCCAAAGCATGCAACAACAAAGAAAAGGTGATTGTTCGCTGCTGCCCATCCACAATATTATATGAGCCATCCTGAACCTCGTGCAAGATAAGCGTGCCTACCCTATACCGTTCTTTATTACCATTCTTCGCCTCTATAATGTCATCAAGCAACTGTATTGCATTTCGGACCGTCCATTTATACGGACGCTGGTAAATGGGCACAGAAAGCCTTACTCCCTCTATCGGTTCTTCGCCATTCGTTATCTTCTTACGAAGAAGCAAATCGCCTATTGTGGTAATTGATAATGTCAGATTACTCATGCCTTAGTTATTTCCCCTTGCAAAGATAGTCAAAACTATTATAAAAACAGCCAAGCTCCCCCCAATAATCCTCATCTGCTTACAGGAACGCATACTTGCCTACACGCGTATGAAGTACAGACGGTCGGCGAGGTTCTCCAAGCAATAAGAGAAACACAACAACCACCAGCCTATTCCCCACCTTGGGCATGGCGGAAGCACGGCACGCCTGCAACCGCAAGCATCTTTTCCATGGTGCTACATACTGAACGGCCGGAAAATCATCATCAGACAGCCGCCACGTCCCCTGCTTCCCCACGCCCTCCGCCTATCTGCCGAAAGGCTTTTTCGCACCGAACGTTTTTCACGCTCCCCGCCCCGCCCCGCAATATGTGCCCTTTCGGCTTGCGAAAGGGCACATATTGCCGCCCAAAACCATACCTTTCGCAGCGTCAAACGTATGGTTTTGCCACACGCCGTTTCCATCGCCACCAGCAAGCGGGATAACTCTCTCAATACCAACAGTTTTCCACAACACATCCAAAATACAAAAGGCGCACTGTCTGCTTTGTTTTAAACGCTTGCCAATAATCTGTTTTGGGAATCAGACGCGAGGTAGGCTCACAGCCAGCTTTGTTTTAAGCCCATCAAACTCACGTTAATCTATCAAGAAAAGGAGCGCACTGCCCTTTTATGGGCAGCGCACTCCTTTTCTTCCTTCATAATTTACACTTTCCACACTCACACGGAAAGCGATTATTGACCACAAAGATGGTGCTTCTTGCAGCATCATGCCGCGCGCACCCTCTTCATTCAAGATGCCCGTTAGTGCCTGCGCACTCGGCACTAATCGGCAACATCTTGTTTTGGTGTGTTTTTTTGTGGACCGTTTTCTCGAACTTTGAGACGACGGTCCACCTCCTGAGCAACAATCTCTTGGATTGTCTCAAGGAGCTCCACACGCTCTTCGGCATATTGCTGGCTTACTCCCATCTCGCGGAGTGGACTGTCGTTCTTACTCATAAAGTATTCTCGTACTTTTAAAGTGCGCTGATTTTACTTCAGTGGGAATGGACCCGGGTCTTTCGTATTGGAGGCCTGAATGGTGTAGGTCTTGCCATCGGGAGACTTGCCCAAGTCGCAATAGTGTATCACATTCTTGCCTTCATCGTTCTTGGCAACAATTGCCACCGGCATTACGTAGACCACAATGCGGTAAGGCCACTTCTGCTCCTTGAACGGACGCCACTCGTTGCTCTCGAAGATTACCTTCACAAACTTGTCGGCACCAACGTAGTCCTTCGCCTGCTCTATACCATTGGCCTTTGTCTTCGCGTCTACGCTCACGCCCTTCGGCTCGGCCTGTGCCGGCTTGTTGGCGTTGATGAAGTCAATACTCAGCTGGCGCACCTTGTCATCATTGAGGGTAAAGAGACGCTTAATCTTCTGATTGGTCTCATCGCCCTCCTTGTAGTCCTTGTGATTCTTCAGAATTCTGTCGTAGGCAGCAAGAGCCTGAACACCACAGCACAGACGGTATATCATGCGGTTCTTGGTGTTCTGGAAGTTGGTGAAGTTCTCAATGATGTTGTCCTGCACCACCTTTATCGGGGTCACCTCTGTTGCAAGGTTCACGCACATCTGCTCACGCTCATCGATCCACTCACGATACTTCTGCTGCGAACCTTTGTAAATGAACCAGTCATTATGGATAAGTCCTTCCTCGGGATTGTCCATCTGATACTCTATCTCCGTGCAGTAATACTTCTTTGAGAAGCACAGCAGACGCACGAAGTTCTCATAAGTGCCGGTGCCACAGGGGTCGATGAGGAAGTCGGCCGTGTAAGCACTGCGGAAAGTTCCGTCAAGCGGCATATAATAGTCCTTTCCCGGAACGGGGAAATACGTCGCCTCCTGGAAAGCTGAGCCCACAGGAGCTTTGAAGCACTCCTCCATGTAGTTCATCCAGCGGAGTGTGAGCTGCCCGCTGTACATGCCATCGAAAGAGTACCACATCTTGTTGTCATCGGTATAATAAGGATGGAACGGGAAATAATACTCCGGCAGGTGATCCCATGCGGCGTGCAGTTCCTTCATCGTTTTGGTCTGATAGTCGAGCGCAGTGGTGTTGTTTGCCCAACCGTCATTCTTCAAAGCCTCCTCCGTTGGCTCGAAGCTCTTCTTCCAAAACGTCATATAATTGAATCCGTTCATCGTGCTGCCCATCTCCGTGCCATCATCAAGCCCAACGGCAGCAGCAGCCTTGTCGCCAACAACGTCCTTTGCTGCTTTACCAGCCTTCTTCTTGGCTTTGTCCACTCCTTTGTCTACTGCTTTTTCCACCTTACTCTTGACACGGTCTTTGAGCTTGCCAAGGCCGAACTGTGCGTGCGCGTTTCCTGCCACCATAGTAGCCAGCGCGAGCATTAACATTGTTCTTTTCATAATTCAAATTATTAATTGATTTCGGCTGCAAAGTTAATGGTAAAACCACCTATATGCCGTTGCGGAATCTTCCTAACATCTTGCAAAATCTGCCAAAATGCGTTTTTGAATTCTTGCAAAATCTTGCAAGAATGTATCTTAACGCATTGCACACAAACAAGTTAGGCCTGACCTATTTACAGCTTTTAACTTTCTTGGCAAATATTCACTTTCGCTTGGCTGGTATTAAATATTGTATTACCTTTGCCTACGAAAATAACGCTCAAAGCCATTCTGCCATGACAGCTCGCAACATCACACCATTCATTCTGATTGTCTCCGTCATTGCCCTGTCGGTCTCCTGCAGACGAAACCATGGGAGTTCGTTCACACAGGAAGAACGCCACGCAGCCGACAGCATCGTGAAGTCGGCACGCGGCTTGACCGCCCTCGACAGCACCTACAACGTGATGGACAAGGAACAAAATGTCCTGGGCAAGATTGTCGCCCTGCGCGAAATGGGCAAAAGACTTCGCAACGAGAGCCGCTTCGATGATGCGCTGAAGAAGCACGGCGAGGGACTGCAACTCGCAGAAGAGGCGGGCGACACGCTGGAATGGGTGCAGGCACTGAACAACATCGGCACAGACTACCGCCGCATGGGCATTCTTGATGCCGCACAACAGTATCACCAAAGCGCACTGCAGATGGCCGAGGAGTGCGCCGACACTTCTTTTACGGCCAAGAAGAACCGCGTGGTTTCGCTCAACGGCCTTGCCAACGTCTATCTCACCATCAACAACCTTGCACTTGCCGACAGCACGCTGCGCCTTGCGCTTGCCGGCGAGAAAGCCCTGCACAGTCTGACAGGGCAGGCTATAAACTACGCCAACCTTGGCTCCATCTTTGAGACGCGGGGCAAGACCGACAGCGCGTGGACATACTACCGAAAGGCGATGGAACTAAACCAAAAGGACAGCAACTCGCTCGGAATAGCACTATGCCACACTTATTTTGGCGACCTCCATGCAAAGGCACACCAATACGACAAGGCTCTTGAGGAATACAATGCCGCCTACGGAATAATGAAAGAGTCGAAAGACGAATGGCACACGCTGAACACGCTCACGGCACTTGCCGGCATATACATCGAGAAAGGCAATAACGCTCAAGCCACAAAATACCTTGAGGAAGCCAAGAGCATGGCCACAAAAATAGAGAGCACGGAGCACCTTGCCGAAATCTACGCCTTATATTATAAGGCAATGAAGCAGGGCGGCAACTGGCAAGGAGCTTTGGAAGCATACGAGCACGCCACGGAACTGCAAAACAGCCTCATCGACATGGAGAAGGTGAACCGCATGCAAAGCATCAGCTTCAACATTGAGCGCGGACAACAGTCGCGCCGAATGACCGCGGCCAACAACAAACTGCGGCTCGAACGCTCCACACGCTACGCAGGCTATGTAGTCTTCGCCATCATCGCCATACTGCTCATCGGCGTCATCGCACTGCTGATACACGCCCGCCGACTGCGCGCCCGAAGCCATGCCGCACTGAAGAAGCTCAACGCCATGCGCGAATCGTTCTTCACCAACATAACCCACGAGTTCCGCACGCCGCTCACCGTAATCCTCGGCCTAAGCCACGACCTGCGACACGACGAGGCCAACAGCAACGAGGTGAGGGAAACAGGAGCCACCATAGAACGGCAAGGCACACGGATGCTGCACCTCATCAACCAGCTGCTCGACATATCGAAAATGCGCTCAGCCATCGGCCAGCCCGAATGGCGCAGCGGCAACATCGTGGCCTACATCAGCATGATCATGGAAACCTTCGATGAGTACGCACAAAAACGCGGCGTGAAACTGCAATTCATAGCCCGCGAAAGCGAGGTGGAGACCGACTTCGTGCCTGACTACACAAACAAAGTAGTCAGCAATCTGCTGTCAAACGCCCTGAAATTCACCCCCGAGTTCGGCAAAATCACCGTCAGCGCATTCCGCAAAGACGAATATTTCTGCCTCAACGTGGCCGACACAGGCCGCGGCATACCCGCCACAAGCCTGCCACACATATTCGAGCCATTCTATCAAAGCGACAACACTGCCGCCGACAACTGCGGAAGCGGCGTAGGGCTGGCCCTTGTAGACCAGATAATAAAGTCGCTCGGCGGAACTATCAGCGCGGAAAGCACCGAAGGCAAGGGCACCACCTTCCACATAGTCCTCCCCATAAAGCACGACACAGCCACCGCCGCATACGACAACGCAACCATCGGCAACGCCGAGCCATACATAACAGAGCCAGACGGAGCGCAGACGGCCGATGCAGCAGAACAGGCAGACGTCTGCAACGAGACCTCAATACTGATTATCGAAGACAATGCCGATGTGGCCGCATTCATCGGCAAACGGCTCGGAGACAAGCACAACGTGCTCTTTGCGCCCAACGGCGAGCAAGGACTTGCCATAGCCAAGGAGAAACTGCCCGATGCCATCGTCACCGACCTAATGATGCCGCAGATGGACGGCATAGAGCTAACCAAGAAGCTACGCGCCGACGTGCTCACCTGCCACATTCCCATCATCATCGTAACGGCAAAGGTAACGGAGAAAGACCGCATAACAGGCCTGGAAGCCGGCGCAGACGCCTACATGACCAAACCCTTCAACAGCGACGAGCTGCTCACGCGCGTTGACAAACTCCTGGAGCAGCGCCGCATCCTAAGGCAAAAGTTCTCACAAGACTACATCATCGGCGAGCAGCAACAGCAAGACAGCACCACACCCGCCGAAACCGCCGCCCGCCCGGCATCACCCTCCAGCCAGACCGCACCAGCCAACAGCCCGCTCGACCTGCGCTTCATCAACCGCCTCACCGACAGCATCTACCTGCTGCTCAACGCCAACAAGCCAGCCGATGTGAACGCCGTAGCAGAGAAGATGAACATGAGCTACAGCCAACTCTACCGCAAACTCTCCACGCTCACAGGCATGACACCCGTGCAATACATCCAGCGCGTCAAGGTGGCCAAGGCCAAACGCATGCTGCGTCTCCATCCAGAGAAGAGCCTCAACTTCGTGGCCGAGCAATGCGGATTCTCCGATTATTCCAACTTCGTCCGCGCCTTCCGCAACGTCCTCAACCAAACGCCAACACAGTATATCCGCAACATTGAGACAGAAGCATAGCTTTTGCCCTCCAAAAGGTATGCTTTCGCCCTCCCAAACGTTACCTTTTGCGTTGCAAAAGGTAACGTTTGGCACATCAATAGGTAAGGTCATATCACCTGTCCTTTCCACACCAAGCAAAAAGCACGTCTATACCCCAACTGCCAAAGGGCAAAACAAAGTGCATCACCCTTTGACTCTCCCCCTCTTTACAGCCGATAGCTTAAACAAGACACTGGGCATTCAGCAGGAGTATAAAGTTAATGCAACACCCACCAAAGGTTCAATTGATGGCTTGATACGCAAAGCAGCTAAACAGGCTGAACATATAGTTCTATCTGTTGAGTCGGGCATCTCTTTAGATAAGTTGAGTGGTGCTTTGAATGACAGAGTGAGAAGAACGCGTATAAAGACTGTAATGGTGATTATCAATGGTAAGGATAAAACATATACCGCCGAAGAGATTGCCACAGACGGTTTCAAAATAAGACAGGCAGACTTGACATAGCCAAGACTGCCTGAATACGGGGTCCAAACCCTAATAATAGGGAATGATCCAGTACAAAGGTAATCAATCAAATCAATATTCCAAACTATATTGAAAGAAAAAAAAAGATTTTAACAAAGAAAAATGCCAAATATATGTACCTTTGCGAACATAACGGGCGGAATTCCCCCATATCCCGTGTGGTTTATCGCGGCAACAACAACGCGAATGCGAACGGCGGCGTGGCGTATGCGGGGACGAATAACGATGCTACGAATGCGTATGCGCTTGTCGGGTCGCGGCTCGTCTCCCGCGGAATAATCGTAAAAGCGCAAAGCGTGGCAGCGTACAAGGCGTTGGCCGAGGTAGCGTAAGCGCAGCGCGCCAAAGCGAGAGCGAAGCGACAAAACGAAAAAGAACGGAGTTCGGATGCTGTCCGCCCCCCGTTCTTTCACTGTAAAAATACCAGCGTAAGCCAGTCGAAAATATTTTGGGGTGGGGGAGTGCCCCCGAAGTACGTTTCGTTTTAGAAAATTATATGCTTCGTTCCAAAAAGCCGAAACACTTCGTTTTGCGGATTATAAAGAAAAAGAATACAAAGATATATCACCATGAAGATTGTTATTCTCTCCTACCCACTTGTGAATAGTTCCGACTAATTTTTGCTGATAATCAATAGGAACAGATTGCGTGTTTGGTGTAGTTCTCAAATATTTTCTCATGTTTTTAACGCCTTTTAGTTTTCAGTTTTTGTAAAGTTACAAAACATTCCTAACACTTGCAAAAAATTAGTGCTTTTTTCAAAGTCCTATAAGAAGAGAACAAGGAATATACGGCAAAAAATCGGTAAATAACGAAAGATATATCAATATTAACACAAAAGAAAATCCGCATAACCCATTGAGTTATGCGGATTTATCTATTTATCGTTTCGGATAGTTGTCTATCTTACTTCACCTCCTCGAAGATTATTGCTGTTGAATATCAATAAGTTATATTCTTGTGGTACAAATATGGATGCTTATGGTGATAGGGAAAAGTAGGAAAAGATAAGAAAATCATAAATCTATTCTTCGCCTTTTGGTTCTTCTACCATATTATTATTGCCTTTATCTCATCCTTTGATTTTTGTAGATTCATATAGGTGAAAGTATTTCATTAAAGTTCTATTCTAATAAATAAAGTAGGATTAAAACGTAAGAATTAGAGAAAAATTGCCTATCTTTGCATCGTAAACAGAAAACAGATATGGCAAACAAACAATTGAATCGCATAAAAGTGGTTCTTGCAGACAAGCAACGAACCAACAAATGGCTGGCAGAGCAGTTGGGTAAGGATAAAACCACAATATCAAAGTGGTGTACCAACTCTAGTCAGCCCGACTTAGAGAGCCTACTTAAAACGGCCAAACTCTTAGATGTAGAGATTGCAGACCTCGTTAGAGATAATGTGGAATAAAAAGAGCACCCTATGAAAAAAGAAGAAATACAATTATTGTTCTCGCAATTTGAGCAAGTGTCTTGTACTCTTAATGACGTGGAGTGTTGGAGTGCAAGGGATTTGTGTACATTGTTGGGATATAAACTTTGGCAGAATTTTACAAAAGTAATAGATAAAGCCAAAGATGCATGCGCCAATGTAGGTCAGCAAGTTGAAGACCATTTTATTGACGTCAATAAAATGGTTGTGATAGGTTCAGGTGCTGAGCGTCAGGTAGATGACATCATGCTTACACGCTATGCTTGCTATCTTGTGGCACAAAATGGCGACCCTCGCAAACCGCAAATTGCCTTTGCGCAGACATATTTTGCAGTACAGACACGCAAGGCGGAACTTGTAGAGAAACGTATATTAGAAGTTGAACGTGTCGAGGCACGAACAAAATTGCAGGAAACAGAACGCAAACTATCTGGCATCCTGTATGAGCGTGGCATCAACGACAAGAGTTTTGCTGTCATTCGTTCCAAAGGCGACCAAGCCTTGTTCCGCTTGAATACATCTATGTTGAAAAGGCGTATGGGAATTCCCGAAAAGCGTCCGTTAGCCGATTTCTTGCCAACTATTAGCATCAAAGCAAAAGACTTTGCAGCAGAAATGACAAGTGTAAACGTTCAAACTAAGGATTTGCATGGTGAGCCGCAGATAAGTAATGAACACGTTGCGAACAATAAAGCGGTTCGTGATATGCTTGTACAGCGTGGTATCGTCCCCGAAAACTTGCCTGCTGCTGAGGATATTAAAAAGGTAGGGCGAAGATTGGCAAGTGAAGAGAAAAAAGTTTTAGACAACAAGAAGAAAAAGTAAAAATGGAACAGAATAAGAAAGAATTGCTCATGGAGCAAGCAAACAACATAACAGAAGTAGTCAATGTCCTCCGCACACAGTTCGATGAAGATTTTGAGGATGAAGTGAACTATTTGGAAATAGTGAAAAAGGGGTTGGAAGAAGTATCGGCTAAATAAAATGACAAACAAGAAATATACTTTTATTGATTTGTTCGCCGGCTGTGGTGGTTTGTCCGAGGGGTTTTATAGACTTGGCTTTAAGGCTTTGGCTCATGTGGAAATAAATCATTGGGCTTGCGAGACCTTAAGGACAAGGATGCGTCATTATGGATATAAGAATTTCAATAAGGAAGTTATAGAACATGATATCACGGCTTCTGATATTATAGATAGAATTGACGAAGCTGTTGCAGGAAGAAAAGTTGACATCATAATTGGTGGTCCTCCATGTCAAGCATATTCGACCGCAGGGCGTGTTCGTGATGCAAAAGGTATGGCTAAAGACCCAAGAAATTATCTTTTTGAAAGTTATGTCAAAATTTTAGAGCATTACTCTCCTAAGTTTTTTGTCTTTGAAAATGTTACAGGATTGTTATCCGCTAAAGTTGATGGAAGTCCTATATTCCCAAAGATAATAAAAGCATTGGGGCATAACTACAATGTTGTTAATGACCCTTCTGTGTTAGTACATAATACCGCAGATTATGGCGTTCCTCAAATAAGGAAAAGGGTTATTATAATGGGAGTAAGAAAGGATATAGACAAAGTATCTGTAAATGACCTTTATCATGATGTTATAAAGACACATTGGAATCCCGATACGGTTGAAGAAGAACGTGTAGGAAGAACGAAATATGTTGATGTCAAGCAAGCCATTGGAGATTTACCTCCAGTAGCACCAGGTTGTAATGCGTCTACGGATAAATTTGAATATCCATGTAATAATGCCTTCCTAAAAAGAATTGGAAAGAAAGGAGAACATCCTCTGTATGATCATATCGCTCGAAATCATAACACCCTCGATAGGGAAAGGTTTACAGTAATGATTCATAATCACTGGACGTTTGGACAACTTCGCAGGAATATGCCACAATATGAGCACGAACATGCCAGACTATTTGATAATAGCTATGTAGTTCAGTGGTGGGAACTTCCTTCAAAAACAATATTAGCCCATATTCACAAGGACGGATTTCAATTTATTCATCCTGATGAAAAGCAAGCAAGGTCATTTACTGTTCGTGAAGCTGCAAGAATACAATCATTCCCAGATGATTTTGAATTTGCAGGTTCAAGAGGTGAAAAATATAAACAGATAGGAAATGCCGTTCCTCCCCTCTTTGCAGAGGCTTTGGCAAAAGCGATAAAAATTAATTTAGACAAATTGGCTGCATGATTTTTACTCCAGTAAATAAAATAGATAATAAAGACGAGTATTTGGAAAAAATACTCGTCTATATTCGTATAGTAGAGGTTATCGCAGAACGTAACAAGGATGTTGTTCCAGAAGCGACTGTGTCAGATGCGGTAATTGACGAAATCATTGATATGGGAATATTGTGTTCTCGTGAGGATATTATATTGCTGGAAAAGTTTCTGAAAAACGAATATATTAGGTTTGTCAATAGTGTTTCTTACTATTTGACTCACAAGAAATTGTTCGGTAGTTTGCTTGATAAATTGAGCAACAAAAAGCGCAAGTTAATTCAAGAGAGATACAAAAAAGAAAATAGACCCACTTATGCTGATTTTTTTGCAGGCGCAGGAGGATTAAGCTATGGATTCACGCAAGCAGGCTTCCGGGTCTGCTTTGCTAATGATTTTGAGGATGTATGTGTTAGAACATATAGATACAATCATCCAGAGTTACCTTCAGACAAGGTGATAAAAGGTGATATTCGAAAAATTGTTGATAATATTAAAGATTATATTGACGAGAATGTTGATATTGTAGTTGGTGGTCCTCCATGTCAAGGGTTTAGTAGTGCAAATCAGCAACGAGTAATAGATGATCCACGCAACGAGCTATATAAATATTATATTAAAGGCATAAGGAAAATATTACCAAAGTTCGTGGTAATGGAGAATGTCAAGGGAATGCTGAAAGTTGCAGATCAAGTCGTTGAAGATTATGAGAATATTAAAGAAGAAAAAAATGGGGTGATATATACATATTCTGTTGGATATCAACTTCTTAATGCAGTGGATTTTTCTGTTGCTCAAAGTCGAGAACGACTAATATATATAGCAATCAGAAATGATGTCGCAGAAAAGAAAGGCATTACACCAGATACAATATTTAAAGAAATCGAAGAAGTGAATGTAAACAACCCTCATTATCTTTTGAAGGATGCTTTAGATGCAATTAAGCCTTTGGATGCACCCAGAATAAAAAATACAAACGAAAAAGATGATGAACATACAGGAAAGAAAATAGATGTAAACACTTTTTTAGGAAATGAGAATGGGTATCTAAAATTAATAAATGGTGGTAGGAATATACCTATTTTGTTCAATCATAAGGCAAGATATGTGAATGATATAAATTATGATATATATCGTTTGCTTAATCAAGGAGACGATGCCTCTGACCCCAAAATTGCTGATATAATGCCATATACAAACAGATTGCATTGTTTCAAAGATAAATATTATAAGTTAATTGCGGAAAAGCCTTCAAGAACAATAACAGCTCATTTAAGAATGGATTGCCACTCGCATATCCACCCTTTTCAAATAAGGGCTATAACTCCAAGGGAAGCTGCAAGATGTCAGTCTTTCCCTGATGACTATTTGTTCTTGGGTGCTTATCTTAAAACATATATGCAAATAGGAAATGCCGTGCCTTGTCTCATGGCAAAAGGAATAGCAAGTGTAATAAAGAAATATTTATAACTATGGGAATGACAAAAATAACACAATATGTCCATAGACCCAACTCTACAGAATTGGGATTAGGCAACACTCACGAGTGTTATATGCTTGTTGGTACTGATATAGATATGTCAGACATTTTTCCATCAGGTGAAGATGTGCTTGTGCATGATACAGTATCACAAAAAGAATATACTCTAAAGTCTTCTAATTACAGAGAGTTTAGAATAAACCAAATGGGAGAAATTTATCGAGATTACAAAGTCGCCCCTGGTGACGAAATTGTAATAAATCAGATAAAGAAGAATGATTGCTCTGACATAAGTTTTACTGTCAAGAACTTCCATAGAGTGGTATTACTTGTGAGAAAAGGGGTGGCAGAAATAACTAACATAGAAAGATTGAAGCCTTATGAAAAAGGCATCAATAAATACGAAGTCAATATTTATGATAGTGGTAAACAAGATATTCTTCAAATCTCTTTCAATGGAGCTAAACAAAAAAGAGCAGATTCTCCAAATACTACAGATTATTACAATGTGAATATAAATGGGGAACGAATGCCTAATGGCACTTATTATTTAACATTAAGTGCAGAAAAGAATGTCTTGGCTAATTTACCTAAAAGTGATTTTAATACTATAGAGTTCGACGATAAAAAAATATTATCAATGGGAGGTAATACAAAAAGAACCAAATTAATAGCACCGCTTCAGCAAATCTACTACGGTGCGCCTGGTACAGGCAAGTCGTATGAGATAAACGACTTTACCAAGCCATATTCCACCATCCGCACCACGTTCCACCCCGACAGCGACTATTCCACTTTTGTGGGTGCTTACAAACCTGTAATGGTAGAAAGCACAGTTTATGGATTGCAAGGCGAACCTATAAAGGTTTCAAAAGGAGGCGATGAAAAGGTGGAATTGAAAGAACCACGTATCACCTACACTTTTGTCAAGCAAGCGTTCTTGAAAGCCTACCTCGGTGCATGGCAGAAGTATGCCAAGGACGGTGAGATGGCAGAACCGCAGTTCTTGGTGATAGAGGAAATCAACCGAGGCAACTGCGCCCAGATATTCGGCGACTTGTTCCAACTGCTTGACAGAAGCGACAATGGATTCTCTACCTATCCGATAGAAGCCGACTCCGACTTGCAAAGCGAGATAAAGATGGCGTTTGCCGGGGGCGGAGAGTATGCCCTTGAAAACGAGTTGGACGTGAACGATGCCGTGGAGGGATATACAAGCAACTATGGCAAGACTTTGTCAGACGACATCAAGAACGGACGAGTGCTACTACTTCCCAACAACCTCTATATATGGGCTACGATGAACACAAGCGACCAGAGCCTATTCCCTATTGACTCCGCTTTCAAACGGCGCTGGGATTGGAAATATGTGAAGATTACGGATTCCGGAAAGGACTGGAAGATAAAATGCGGCAGCGAATACTGCGATTGGTGGACATTTGTAGAGGAAATCAATAGGCGCATTGCCAAGGAAACAAGTAGCGATGACAAGAAGTTAGGCTATTTCTTCTGCAAGCCACCAAAGGGTAGCGACACGATTACAGAAGAGAAATTTGTCGGCAAAGTGTTGTTCTACCTTTGGAACGACGTGTTCAAGGACGGTGACATCTCACTATTCAAAGTCAGCAACGAGCCAGAAGCAGAGATATGCTTCGATGCGTTCTATGGCAGCGACAACAAAGTGAATGTCGAGGCAATCAGAACATTCCTTGTAGGAGTGGTAGGAGAAGCCAATATCAAGAAACCAGAAGTAGCAGAAGAACAAGCAGACCCAGTAACAGAATAATCCCATGCGCATACTAATCGAGGAATACCAATATGAATATGAGGATGTCTACGATGTTCTCAAAGGACTTGGTGTGCTTCAAGACGTGGAGAGGAAAGTCAGTTTGAGCTATGTAGGCTACTACTTCAATGACGACCCTGATGTGAACGACTGCGTGTTTATTCTGCCCAAGGTGTTGTTGGAAGGCGAGTTCGGCAAGGAAAAGGTGTTTGGACATATCGAACCCAAGGACTTGATTAATGCCGAGGAGTGCAAGGACTTGACAACCGAGGAACACACGTTTATCTACAACTTGAGCGTGTGGATATACCGAGCCATCACCGTGTTCCGCGACCACGAGTTTGACCGAGTGGAAAACGGCAAACGGCAGTCGAGCATCGTGCTCTACAAGCAAGCCCCGATGATGGGACATACGAGGAAGCGTAAGGCAAACACGTTTCTCGACGTGCTGCTCACCCTGCAAGAGTGGAACAAGAGAAACGAGAGCTTCGTGATGTTTATCGTGAAGAACCTCTACTCCGGCTACAACAAGATAAACTGGACACACACTATCAGTCGAAGCCAAGCCGTGATACTGGAAAGCATCAGCGGCACACGCCGACAAAACGTGAGCTATCTGAACCCCATCAACAAGAAGCGACAGATAAACTTCGACGAGGAGTTGCTCGTCATCTATTACAGTATCTTGCAGTACATGCACGACAAATACGGTTTCCCAGTAACCATCAACGTGAACTTCCCCTTGATTCGAGGCGACAAGTTTGCGAGATACATAGGCGGCTACGGCAAACGGCGGTTGAAGCAAATCAAATATAAATACTTCTCCGACAAAGCGTTGGAGTTATGGGAACTGTGCTATGCCTTCTTCGACCGTCCCGACAACATCATGCTCAACGTAGACCAAAGGGAATACCTATTGGTGAAGAGTTTCCATATCGTGTTTGAAGCCATCATCGATGAACTGATAGCCGGCGACCAGAAGTTGCCAAAGGAACTGAAAGACCAGCCCGACGGCAAGCGAGTGGACCACCTCTACCAATACCATGAGTTGACTAACAACACGACCGACGACAACATCTACTACATCGGCGACTCCAAGTATTATAAGCGAGGCAACTCCCTTGGCAAGGAATCCGTCTACAAGCAGTTTACCTACGCCCGAAATGTGATACAATGGAACATCGACCTCTTCAACGACGGCAAGGCAGAAGACAGAAGCGGACATGTGAAACTACGCGACGACGTGACCGAGGGTTACAACATCATCCCCAACTTCTTCATCTCCGCCAACCAAAACGTGCTCCAGCCCGAAGATGACATCAAACTCATTGACAGCGACAAGGAAGCGAGCCAACGCAGACAGCAATACTACCTCTGCCGACAGTTTGAGAACCGTCTGTTCGACAGAGATACGTTTCTCTTGGCGCACTACGACGTGAACTTCCTCTTCGTGGTGGCACTCTACGGACGTAACCACTCGGCAAGCAAGGCACAGTGGCGCAGCAAGGTACGGCAGATGTTCCGTAAGGAGATTCAGCAGATGCTCAAGGATAACTTCGATTTCTACGCTATGACCGCCAAGAGCGATGTGAATCCCAATGTGTATATAAAGGAAAACTTCCAATCACTCCTTGGCAAGGTGTACCACCCATTCGACAATCGAGAAGGCAGCGACCAGCAGTATTTCTCGCTCGCACTGCGCAAGCCTGAGAAAGAAAAGGAATACTACGAAAAGGTGGTGAAGAACCCAGCCCTCGGCGAGAAGATGATGAAAGAAATCGCCGATGAGAACGAAGCCGTGATGTTCGACCTAAGGCAAGCGTTCTACGTTGCCAAGTGTCCGCTCGGCGTAGACCCAAGGACGCTGCCAGAAGACGAGATGCCAATCGTAGAGCCACGTCCGCACGATGTAATACCGAAGCAGTTTCTCACGATGCACTACTTGGAGAACTACCCGACGGCAACGTTTCTCATTGGCATCGTGAACGGCTACGAGCATCTGAACTGGATATTCAGCAGAAACGGTGGCAAGCGAGATGATGCCTACAACGTGCGCCTCGGTAAGGACGTGCATGGTGGTGTGGTGAAGAGCCGCGACTACGTGAAGCACGCCAAGTTCGTCATCCTGTATATGGACGGCGAGAAGAAGGTGTACAAGGCGTTTCGTGTGAAGAACACTGGTGAACTGAACCGTGAGCAGATGATAAACCAAGGGTATCTCAACCCACGGCACGATAGGTATTTCTGCTACTTCTTCGATGAAGAGATAACCCTTGGAGAGTTCGACATTGAGGAAATTATCGAAGCGGAGAAAGTGAGAAATGCGGAATATGCAAAGGGTATGCCGGTGTATATGAGTGGTGAGGAATTGATAAAGTTTAGAAGGTAAATAATGAAATTCAGCCAATGAATAAAAACAAACGATACAAAGAAACGGGGAAATGTATATGGTGTGGCAATACAGATGTTACCGCATCCTTTGAAACAGCCCCACATATATTGCCAAGACGATTGGGCGGCACAGAAATAGGATTTGACGTTTGCGATGATTGTAATCACTACTTTGGTACAGCTCCTAAGGGTAAAGTTGGTGTGCCAAGCATAGATCATGCACTAAAAGAAATCTTTGGAGCATTTAGAATGTTTGGAAAGAATTTAAACTCGCAATCATATAGAAACTACACCTCCTCATATTTTAGCTATCGGCATAAGGAACGTACTATAAAAATAAGAAATAATTATAATTCTAAAGCAATAACAACGCAGTTCAAAAGAGGCTTGTATGAAATATTTCTACAAAAATATCACTATCTTACAAAAGATGGCAATAATCAGAAATTTGATTTTGTTAGGAATTTTGCCAGATATGGTGTAGGAAATCCCCACATCTACTATGCCTTTAATAATGTCATCTTAGCTCCAGGTGAAGGAGAAATGAACAATCCTACACTTCATATGAGCGAGAAACTTGTTGATGACATGAATAAGTATGGATTTTATAACATATGGCTCTTTGGACACAACTTCTATATTGAGGTCTTTCATATTTTGGCTATTCGCTATCATAGACAATATCTGCAAATGCAAGCAGATACAACTTTGCTAAATGCAAAAGGGAATGAAGCAATTTGTGAATTTACAGATGTTAGCCAAATAGACTTCCTTATGCAAAGATTTAATTCTTAAGAGATAAGAGAGTTGCAATATTGGAAAAATTCAAGTCGTAAAATAAGTTATAATATCAAATATGAAATATTCACGCAACCAAATTGATAAGGCTGGTGATGCACTTATAAGTTCAAAGGAACTTTCTAAAGTAGAAGCTGCCACTCTTTTGATAAATGATTGGCGTTCTCATCATTTATTTGTATTAGAAAAATTGAAAAAATCTATAACAAATATATTGGATGACAATGGTATAGAACCTCTATTTAGTTCAAACAGATTGAAACGAATGACATCTATAATATACAAATTAGATCTAAATCCAGAAATGCATTTAGGAGGAATGCACGATATAGGTGGATTACGTTTTGTGTTGAAAGACATGGAGGCACTTAACAAAACATATAACATCCTACAACAAAACATCCCTAATGAGTTTGTCATTCATAAAATATACGACTATGTAGAAAGACCTAAGGAAAGTGGTTATAGAAGCATACATATTGTATATAAGCACATATCAGAAGATGAAACTTACAATGGTCTAAAAGTCGAACTTCAAATACGCACTAAACTCCAACACAACTGGGCAACAGCCGTCGAAACAGGTGGACTAGCTACAAAAACACCATTAAAATCAAGTCAAGGGGATAATAAATGGTTACTATTCTTTAAGGTTGTGAGTTCCTTGTTTGCAATAAAGGAGAATACTTCAATATTAAAAGAGTTTGACAAATACTCTATGGAGCGTTTGATGGTATTTTGCTATAAACATGATGAACAATATAAATTTACGGATACTCTCAAAGCACTGCGTCTGACGCTAAAGCATGTAGAAGATACTAAATATAACAAGGAGCTATATTTAATCGTTATTAGATTTGACAAGGGCATTGTGAGAATTAAAGGATTTGATACATTGCAAACAGAACAAGCGACCAATGAATATGCTAGCGAAGAAGCTTCTTCAGAGGAGGCTAAAAAAGCAGTAGTTCTTGTATCTGTAAATAATATCAAAAATCTACGAGAAGCTTATCCTAGTTATTTTTTAGACACATCAGAATTTATCACGGTGTTAGAAACTATAAAGAATAATTGTATATTAAGAGGGTATTTAAATAATAACACTTTTACAGAATCATGATTATCGATATACAAAACCTCCTTACCCAAGGTGAGCGTGTAACACTTGAATGCAAGAAAGCACAGCGTAGTGTTCCCAATTCTCTATGGGACACTTACTCCGCTTTTGCCAACACTTATGGTGGAACCATTTTGCTTGGTGTGTATGAAGACATGGCAGAAATCGATCTGGCCAAGCGATTTGAAATCATTGGTGTGGAAGATGCTGACAAGATACGCAAGGACTTGTGGAATACGATAAATAGCAAGGAAAAGGTGAACATCAACTTGTTACATGATGAAGATGTGCAAACTATTGATGTTGACGGAAAAGAAGTGATTGTGATTAATGTTCCTAGGGCTACATACACAGAACGTCCCGTTTACATCAACAATAATCTTGCAAAGGGTACGTTCAAGCGTAACCATGAGGGCGACTACCATTGCACGGAGCAAGAACTAAAGATGATGCTTCGTGATGCCAATGAAGCGGGTAACGACGGAATGCTCTTGGAATACTACACAATGGACGATATAGACATTCCGACATTGGAGCGATACCGCAAAATGTTCCAAACGCTTCATCCAGAGCATCAATGGAACTCATCAAGTGACAAGGAGTTCTTGATGAACTTTGGAGGATATGCAAAAGACAGACGGACGGAACAAGAGGGAGTGACCATGGCTGGACTTCTGATGTTCGGAAAAGGATTGCCTGTGCGTGAACGCTTTGACAACCTGCGTATGGACTATATCGACAAGTCGAACCTTATTGGTGACCAACGTTATAGCGACCGACTGACATACGATGGGACATGGGAGAACAATCTGTTTAACTTTATTCGTATGGTCATTCCGAAATTGACACGTGATTTGCCACGTCCTTTCAGTATGGATGGTGTGATACGTACAGACGACACATTGCAAGCGAAAGCTATTCGCGAGGCAGTCACAAACATGATTATCCATTCCGACTTTATGCTTAACGGAGTATTGAAAGTTGAGAAGTATGACGATTGCTTTGTGTTGACAAATCCAGGACTTCTGAAACTTCCAATAGAGCAAATCTACAGAGGTGGTGAATCAAAGGCCCGCAACCAGCGTATGCAGAATATGTTCCGCATGATAGGCTATGGCGAGAACCTCGGTTCTGGCTTTCCACTTATTCTGAATGCATGGAACGAGAAGCATTGGTTGAAACCAGAGTTGCTTGAACAGCCAGAGTTAATGCAAGTAAAATTAACCATGCATATTCAGAATGAGCCGATAAATGAGCCGATAAATGAGCCGATAAATGAGGCCATAACTGAACGCCAAAGAACTATTCTTTACTTGATTAAGCAAAATCCCTCATTTAGCAGAGACGAATTGGCGGAAAAGATAGGGCTGTCATTGGCAACTATTAAGCGTGAAATAACTATCCTTCGTAAGAATGGATACATAGATAGAGACGGAAGCAACAAAAAAGGCCAATGGCAAATTCTAAGAAAATTCTAAGGATAAAAGTGGCTCCACATATCAAAGGGAAGCCACTTTTATCCTTAGACCGCTCAATTTGGATTTATAGTTTTATTAGTACTCACGAATATTCATCAAAGAATCCTGTTTCAAATAATCCCTCTTCATGCTCTCATCCTTAATGACATACTGATAGAATATACGGTTGAGCTTGTCACGCTTCATAACACGCTCTTGGTATAAAGCAGAAAAGAGGATACATGCGGAAAGGCCAAGAATAATCAAGTACCATTGCAACATGCCCCACTTGTCAGTGCTTGCCTTGAAATGATGCCATTTGTATAACCACCATGTTTTCAAGGTTGGCGGTGGAGTTGGCTTGGGGCTTGTAATGGTTTGCAGTACATCGCCCCAAATCTTTAATATGGCATGGGTGGTCTCTACTGGTTCGTCTTTATCAAGAACCTTCAAGCCAATGAAGCGGATGGTGCGCTGTATCTCTGGAGAATATTCTGAAGCCCATTCTGCCATTTGGCCAATGGTATTAATGCCTTGAATAGTGCGTTTATGGGAATAATACTCGGTACTGTCCAGAAAAGTGTGTAAGTCACTCTTCCCAGTCTTTGCTTTTTATGGT
>CAZXFP010000022.1:0-33159 GCA_964640675.1 uncultured Prevotella sp.
GCATTCCCTCATGCCGATACTTTGGCGTGCGGAGAGCAACGGGCTGTGCGGCGGCTCGGCGGGGGAAAAGGGCTGGCAGTGCCGCCAAGCCCCGTGGGGCAGGGGAGAGGGGCGCGCGCGGCAGGGGAAAGGGAAGGCGGCGCGTGGCGGAAGCGGAAAGGGCGGTAGGCAGAAGAATAGCGGGAAGAGTAGCGCGGGTCGGCTTGCAACCGGCCCTCGAATTGCCTACCTTTGCAGCCGTGGAGAGGAAGCGGCCATGGCGCGCCCTGCTCCCGCCACCAAGAAAGCACCCATGCCCCACGCCCCGCGCAGGCCGGCGGGACGGGGAGGGCACGGCGGCAGAACAATTAACCCAACAACAAGAAGCTATGCCTCGCGAAAGACCCTCCGCAAAGCGGAGGGAGAGGAATGAAGAAAAGAGAAATGGCAGTGTACTACAGAATGTATCAGAACAAGCGCAAGGGCGAGCAGTACGGCTACTGGTATGCCCGCGCGTCGCAGCCGCAGAGCGTTGGCCTCGACGCCATCGCGGAGTCCATCCAGCGCAACTGCACCGTGAAGCGGTCGGACGTGAAGGCCGTGCTCACCGAGCTGGTGGAGGTGATGACCGAGGAGCTGCAGGCCGGCAACCGCGTGAAGCTCGACGGCTTCGGGAGCTTCAAGATCGGCATCCGCTGTCGCGGCGAGAAGCAGCTCAAGGACTTCTCCGTGGCCAACAACGTGCGCTCCGTGCACGTGCTCTTCCAGCCCGAGACCCACGTGGGAGCCGACAAGACCCGCGTGCGCACCTTCCTGAGCGGTCTCGTGGTGAAGGAGCTTCCCGACTACACCGCGCCCGCCGAGCCCTCCGGCGATGACGGCGCGGGCGGCGGCACCCCCTCCGGCGGCGGCGACAATGGCGACGACACGCCCTAACGCCCCCCTGCGCTCCCCCCTCCACGGCATCCCCCCCGCCGCGGGGAGCGCGCCCCCGGCCCCTGCCATGCCCCCGGGCGCGGCAGGGCAGCGAGAACAGCCCCCAATCCCCGCCCAAGGCAGAGCGCAGCCCGCGCCGCCGGGCAGGGCAGGGGGCGAAGGACAGAACACCAAGAACACCGACAACATGAAGGAAAACACCAAGAAAGACACCTGGCGGTTCGTGCTCCAGCTGCTCCTTAGCGTGCTGAGCGCGGTCTGCACCACCCTGGGCGTGAGCAGCTGCATGTAGCCCGGGAAGCGCGGCGGCCTGCGGGTCACCGCGCTTTTTATGAAAATTTATGCTGAAAATTTTCCCGTTCCGATGGAAAATCCGTAACTTTGCCCGCTGATACTATTAACGAATTACGCAGACAAGATATGGATTGCATATTGAACTTTGATGAGCTGCTCCGCCACCTCTCCGAGAAGAAGGTGGTGAAGCGTCTCGCCGTGGTATGGCCCGAGGACGATGCCACCCGCAAGGCCGTGGCCCGCGCCCTCCGCGCAGGCTTCGTCACCGCCACGATGGTCGGCGCCCGCGAGGCCGTCGAGCAGGACCCCGAGTACAAGGACCTCATGTCCGCCGTCTCGTTCGTCGAGGCGCAGGAGAAGCCCGAGGCCGCCCAGAAGGCCGTGGCGCTGGTGCGCGAGGGCCAGGCCGACGTGCTCATGAAGGGCTTCATCAACACCGACCAGGTGCTGCGCGCCGTGCTCAACAAGGAGACGGGCATCCTGCCCAAGGGCAACGTGCTCACCCACATCGCCGTGGCCCAGATGCCGCAGTACAGCAAGCTGCTGTTCTTCACCGATGCCGCAGTGATCCCCTATCCCACGCCCGAGCAGCGCACCGAGCAGATCAAGTACGTCACCTCGCTGTGCCGCCAGTTCGGCGTGCAGGAGCCGCGCATAGGCCTCGTCCACTGCTCCGAGCACCCCGACGAGCGCCACTTCCCCGCCACGGCCGACTACCTCGAGCAGAAGAAGAAGGCCGGTGAGGGATTCTACGGCCCGTGCCGCATCGACGGCCCGCTCGACCTGAAGACCTGCTGCTCGCCCGACGCGCTCCGCGCCAAGGGGCTTGAGTCGTGCGTGGAGGGACAGGCCGACGCCGTCATCTTCCCCGACATCGAGGCCGGCAATGCCTTCTACAAGACCATAACACTATTCTGCGGAGCCATCACCGCCGGCATCCTGCAGGGACCCACCGCCCCCGTGGTGGTGCCCTCGCGCGGCGACTCGCCCGAGGGCAAGTTCCTCAGCATCGCCATGGCCGCGCTGGCCCACAAGTAACCCAAGCACAACACGCCCCGGGACAGGCCGCGCGCCGCGCCCCGGGGCGCACTTAACCCACAATCACAGACTACCATGTACAGGATTTTAGCCGTCAACCCCGGCTCCACATCAACCAAGATATCCGTCTCCGACGACGGCGAGACCATCTTCTCGGCCGACATTCCCCACTCCCGCGAGGAGCTGAAGCAGTTCAAGCGCATCAGCGACCAGTACGAGATGCGCAAGCGGCTCGTGGTGGAGGAGGTGAAGAAGCACGGCCTGCCCGTGCAGTTCGACGCCGTGATAGGCCGCGGCGGACTGGCCAAGCCCGTGAAGTCGGGCGTTTTCCGCGTGAATGAGCAGATGGTCTACGACCAGCGCCACGCCCTCCACCAGCACGCCTGCGACCAGGGCTGCATCATCGCCCACGAGATCGCCCAGGAGGTGGGCTGCCCCAGCTTCGTGGCCGACCCCGGTGTCGTCGACGAGCTTGCCCCCGAGGCCAAGGTGAGCGGCTCGCCGCTGCTGCCGCGCTACTGCATCTGGCACGCGCTCAACCAGAAGGCCATCGCCCGCCGCCACGCCAAGGAGCACGGCCAGCGCTATGAGGACCTCAATCTCATCGTGTGCCACCTCGGAGGCGGCGTATCCATCGCCGCCCACGACCACGGACAGGCCATCGACGCCAACAACGCCCTTGACGGCGAGGGACCCTTCTCGCCCGAGCGCGCCGGAACGCTCCCCGCGGGCGACCTCGTGCGCCTCTGCTTCTCCGGCCGCTACTCCGAGGACCAGCTCCTCAAGCGCATCGCCGGCGAGGCAGGCATCATCGCCCACCTCGGCACGAACAACATGATGGAGGTGGAAGAGTGGGTGGAGCACGGCGACAAGCACGCCAAGCTCATCGTTGACGCCATGATATGGCACATTGCCAAGCACATCGCCGCCGAGGGAGCCGTGCTCAAGGGCAAGGTGGACGCCATCCTGCTCACCGGCGGACTGGCCCGCTCGGAGTATATCGTCTCCGGCATCAAGGAGCGCGTGGAGTTCATCGCCCCCGTGCACATCTATCCCGGCCAGGACGAGATGCGTGCCCTCACCGAGAACGCCCTCGCCGTGCTGCGCGGGGAGCGCGAGGCGCAGGACTACGGCGAGGCTGCCACCCCGGCTGTCGACCTCTAAGCAATCCCGCAGGCTACTTTACTAAGCACTATCGATAAAAGAGAGAGAGACCCGCAAGCGAATCTGTCGCCTGCGGGTCTCTCTGTTTTTGTGCCTCTTGCCGATGGGATAAAAGCGATTATGGCACGCCGCGCAAGATGGCATTTCCTTTCTTTGTGCCTCGCGCCGATGCCTGGCGCGCGGGCTGGGGTGCTGCTGCCCGCGCGCCAAGGTGTTTCCGGCTACCTTGCCACCTGCTTCCTCACCGTGCCATCGGCCATGCGCACGATGCTGATGCCGCGCGTGGGCTTGCTGATGCGGCGTCCCTGCAGGTCGTAGCGGGCGGCGGGGGCTGTGGTGGTTGTGGCGTTGGCGGCGGCGATGCCGTCGGTCACTTCCCCGTCAGACCATCCTATGTCTGACCGGCGCTCCTCTCCCGCGCCGCGGTAGATGCTCTGCACGCCCACGCGGTCATACCCGCCGTTGAAGAGGTAGACGGTGTGGCCGTATTCGGTCACGGAGATGTCGAAGTTGTCGGTGAAGCTGTAGGGCAGCTCGGTCATCTCGTGGTCCAGGTAGGTGTACTCGGCGGGGCTGAGGGTGAGCTGCCGGCCCTGGTCGCCGAGGTATATCACGTAGCTGAGTTTCTCGGTGTTGAGCAGATTTCCCTCGGTGTCGGTGTCGGGAATGGTCGCGCTGAACAGTCCGAATCCCCATTCGCTGTCGTAGGGGTAGTACTCCCACACGTCGGGCGTGGCGGGCTTGGCGGCCACTTCATGGAATGGGGCTATGGCGGGGCTGAGGAAGCTGCTCACGTAGAGCACTTTCTCCTGCGCTGCGTTCACCACGATGGCCTTTCCCTCCTGCGCTGCGTATCCGCCGTTGCCGTCGGGGGCGAGCGTCAGTTGGGCGCAGCGGTAGAGGCTGAGCGTGTAGGGCTCCCACTCGTCGCCCGTCTCGTCCAGCGTGTAGTCGGCGGGTGCGAACCACAGGTGCGTGCCCAGCTCCGGGCAGGGGCCGAGGTACTGCGGGGCGAACACGAGGCTGCCGTCTTCCTGCTTCGTGCCGTGCATCCATCCTCCTGTGCCGCCGGGCGTGGCGAGCCATGCCTCGTTGCCCGAGAAGGCCATCCGCGCGAGCTGCTGGCTGCTGGCCGGCTCCCCGGTCATCTCGCTCAGCTGCGTGGCGGTGACGGCGTACAGTTCCTGCGCCGCGCCTTCGGGCGGGCAGGCTGCCGTTTCCTGTATGGGGTATATGGTCATGTGCCCCGTGGCGTAGCCGAGCCACTCGCCGTCGGCGTAGGTCAGCCCGAGCACCTCATAGGGCATGTTGTCCATCTCGGCCACGCAGCTGTCCTGCATCTGTTGCAGTACGCCGTCCACGTAGCTGAACCGTATGTCGAGGTTGTATCCCTCGTCGCTCGTGCCGTCGGGATAGTAGTAGTAGCCGTCGCCGTCGTTCCTCAGCACCAGCCTTGTGGCGTAGGCGCGGTAGGGGTTGCCGTCGTCGTCGGTGTCGTACTCGTCCTCGATGACCAGCTGCGGCGTGTGCGCCACGTAGATGTCCTCGTCCTCCATGTCGAGCCTCACCCATCCCGTCTCCACGAGGCTGACGGGGCTTTTGAGCCAAATGGTGCCGTCCGGCGCCATGACGTAGTCCGTGAGTATGGCCTCGCTCTCGCCGTGCTCTATCTCTCCGTCCCAGTTGTAGTAGTGGTAGGTGTTGCGGTAGGCCTGGTTGGCGTAGAGCGTGCCTTCGGGCTGCCCGTCCACCACCTCGCCCATGGCTATGGGCAGTGTCCTGGCCGGCTTGGCCGTGGCGGCCTTGCGCGGTGCGGGCTTGGCTGCTGCTGCGGTGCGCAGGGGGGCATACGGGGTTGCCGCTGCGCGTGGTGCGGTCTGCGCGGTGGCTGTGGCCGCGAGCATCGATGCGGCGATTAGTGCGATCATGTGTGTTGATTGTTGTCTCATAAGCCTGAAATTTAGTTATCAATCGCAAAGTTACGTATTATTTTCCCGCCGCGCGCCCCTTTTCGGGGGTATTTTTGCTTCTCTGTGGTTAAGATTTGTTAACCGCAAGGCCGTTTCCTTTCTTTCTCGCAGTTTTCTGCCGTGCGTGCTTTTCAGCCAATAGGGAGGGCAGGGATGCGAATTTGCCGCTGCGTTCTGCCAACGCGCTCTTGTGCGCGGGGGCTGGCTTGGCGTGCGGCCTGTGGTCGGATAGTCGGGGGCTGTGGCCGCGGGTCGGGGCGGGAGCATACGTTTTGGCGCGCGGGAGGTATGGTTTCGGGCGGCAAGAGGTATGGTTTCGCCGTGCGAAAGGTAACCTCTTGCGGCGGCTTGTGCTGCCGTGGCGTGGCATTTTGCGGCTCGGCGGCGGTGGCTGGCGCAGGGCGCGGGTGTGCCAACTGGGTGGCTCACAGGGTGTTGCGGCGCGAAACGCGTTTGCCACGCGCCTCCCGCGCTTTTTCGCCCCGGGGCTTTGGGCTGTGGGGGGAGATGGCTAACTTTGCGCCCCGTCCGTCTGCCAGTCGGCGTTTCGGCGCGCGGGTGGTGCGTACGGTGATTCACTCTAACAAAATAACGAAGACCTTATGAAGACAATGAAGAAGATTCTGCTCTCGGCCGCGCTTCTCGCGCCTGCCGCCGCGATGGCGCAAGACTGCCTCGTGGTGCTCACGGCCGACGGGCAGCGTCATGCCCACGAGATGGGCACGGTGGGCAAGATCACCTTTTCCGGCGGCGTGATGAGCGTGGGCGGCGAGGGTGGCGCGCCCGATGCGAGCTACCGCCTCGCCGAGGTGAGCAAAGTGATGTTCGACATGGCCGCCGGCGTTGCCCCCGCTCGGCTTGCGGGGCAGGGCGCGCCGTCGCTGCTGCTGCGCGGCGGGTGGCTGATGGGCGGCGATGCCGAGGGGCTGTGGCCGTGCCAGCTGCGGGTGTATGACGCCGCGGGGCGCGTGGTGGCCTCGGTGGGCGGATGGCGCGGCGAGGCGGTGGACCTCACCGCCCTGCCCAAGGGAGTGTATGTGGTGAGCGTGGGCGGCTATTCGGCCAAGTTCAGCAAGTAGGAGGCGCGCCATGAGAAGAATGCTTATCCTCCTCGCGGCCGTGCTCTCGGCCGCCTGTATGCAGGCTCAGGAGCTGCAGTACAAGATGATTCTCACCCTGAAGGACGGCCGCCGCATGGCCGCCCTGTGCGACGACATCGACTCCATGCGCCTCGCCCGTCTGGGGCAGACGCGCGCCCGCCTTGCCGAACGCTATGCGACAAGCACCTCCGTGGCCGTCACGATAGACGCCGATGAGGGAGTGAGCCGCGTGCGCGCCGTGTGCGTGCCCCGGGGCGAAGTGCCCGCCGACCCGCGCGCCCTCATCGAGGCGCAAGACCCTGTGGGAAGCCCCGCGCCGTGTGCCCGCGCGTTCGACTTCCTCACCCCCTCCACCCCCTATGCCGTGCTCGCCGTGGCCTACAATGCCGATGGCCTGCCCGGCGAAGTGGAGCGCATCGATGTGGCCACGGGCAAAAGGGAGGACGATCCCTTCGCCGTGGAGCTTGTGAGGGCAGGCGCGACCACCGCCGACTACGCCGTCACGCCCCGCGATGCCTCCATCAGCTACTACCACATCCTCACCGGGCTCGACTACTACGCCTCCTGGCAGCAGGAGGACGGCGCGGCGGGCGATGTGCTGCAACACTTCGTGTCCATGTGGCGCACTTTCGCCTCGTGGTATGGCGACACCTGGCAGAGCCTCATGCGCGATGACCTGCGCCAGGGACGCTCCGAGGGCAGCGCGCAGCACCTCATGTGGGACGCGGAGCAGGTGATAGTGGCCTTCGGGATGACCCCCGAGGGCGAGCTGGCCACGCCCATACAGGTGGAGAAGGTGCGCACGCGCGCCCCCATGCCGTCAGACAACGAGATAGCGGTTGAGGTGACGGAGTGCCGGTGGGGCGAGGTGGCCGTCAAGGCCACCACCAGCAACAACGATGCCTACTTCGTCACCGTGCAGCCCGAGAGCTACGTGAGCCAGTTTGCCACCTCCGAGGAGCTGCTCGTGGGCCTCTGCTACAAGGCCGACAACCTCAACCCCGCCGCCATCGCCCGCACCGCCGACACCGACAGCGAGAACGGCCTCTGGACATTCACCCCGCGGCCCAAGGAGGACACCCAGTACACCGTCATAGCCGTGGGGCTGGACGAGGGCGCGCCCTCCACGAAGCCCGTAATCAAGAAGATAACCGTGCCCGGGGGCAGCTTCTAAGCCCCGCGGAGCAACATCAGCACCAATCAAAGAAATGAGAAACAAGCACATCAACAAGCTCTTCACCCTCGCCGCCGCGCTCCTCATGGCCACCGCCGCGCAGGCACAGCAGGCTGGCGACGGCGTTCTGAGAATACACACCGCCGATGGCGAGACTGCCGCCTTCATGACGGCCGACGTGGAGCACATGGAGTTTGCCCCCGTGGAGCCGATGCAGATGGACATCAGCGTGGAGCGCGTGTCCGCCACCGAGGCCGTGATAGACTTCCCCATGCCCCCGGGCTGCTCCAAGTGGCTCATGCTCGTGAGCCCCGAGCCGCTCGCCGGCACCACGGAGCGCGACCGCCGGCAGGCCATGCGCGAGCGTTATCAGGACGAGTTCGCCGACAGCAAGTACTTCAGGCTGCCCGGACTGCAGCCGCAGACCACCTACCACGCCTATGCCTTGCTCTATGATGCCGACGGCGTGGCCGCCGGGCTGAGCGAGGCCACCTTCACCACGCAGGCCGCCATCGCCCCCCTCGCGCTCAGCGTGCAGCCCTCGGCCTCCGATGCGGCCATCACCATCACCCCCTCGGCCGACTTCGCCGACGGCAAGTACTATGCCTTCGTGGTGAGCGAGGCCGACCACGCCACCATGCTGGCACGCTACGGCAGCCTGCCCGAGGCCGACCGCGCCTTCTGGGGCGACATGGCCGCCATGGCGGGGGCGAGCGTGGAAGACTGGCTGGCCGCCCTCACGCTCAGCGGAGCCGCCACCGTGCAGGCCAGTGCGCTCACGGGCGCGCCACTCGCCGCCCAGACCGCCTATGTGGCCTACTGCTACGGCGTGTCGGCCGACGGAACGCCCACCACGGAGGTGGTAGAGCAGGCGTTCTCCACGCCCGCGCCCGCCGAGTCGGCCAACAGGCTCAGCGTGAGCGTGACGCAGGCCTACGCCGATGGCTGCGAGGTGAGCATCAAGACCACCAACGCCGACAAGTACATCGCCGACGTGCAGAGCCTTGACGCGTGGCAGCGCGTCCTTGCCCGCCACGATGGCGACGAGCGCGCAGCCGCTGCCGCCATCATCGCCACCGCCTACGGGGCAGGTGTGGGCGACTACCTGCGGCAGGGCGACTTCTCCGGCCGCCTCGCCTACGGGCAGCCCGCCACGGAGTGCGTGGTGATAGCCTGCGGCTACGATGGCGGAGTGACCACCCCCGTGGCCACGGCCACCTTCACCACCCTCGCCGCCGAGTAGCTCGGCAGGGATTCTGCGGCGCGCGTGCGCCCCCGTGCTCCCGCAAGGCGCGTATGTGCCTTGCGGGAGCATACGTTTTGGCGCGCAAGAGGTATGGTTTCGGGCGGCAAAAGGTGTGGTTTCGCCGTGCGAAAGGTAACCTCTTGCCCGCGCCTGCCCTTTCCCCCTGCCTGTCAGCCCCTTGCGTCTCCATGCCAAAATATAAAAAATGGAATTGCTTTTCATTGATAGCCATCCTGTCGCGCATCCCGTCCCCATGTCCCAATATGAAAAATGGAACGCGTGAGGGCGAAGCGCAGGTGTACGTGCATCCTGTCTCCATGTCCCCCAATATGAAAAATGGAACGGCCCTCCTCCTGCCCGCAGAAAGCACAACAGCCCGCGGCGGGCAGGAGGATGTTCTTCGGCAGAGGGGGCAGCGGCGCAATGGGGCGGGGGGAAAGGCGGGCGGAGGGCGGGAAACGGCCGCCGCCGGAGCGCAGGGAAAGGGCTGAAAGTGAGCAGGATGTATTTCGGCGACAGGGTGGGGAGCGACCGCGGGGCGTGAAAAAAAGCAAACGCGAGGGGCAATTGAAATCTTAAAAAGCGTAAAAACCGCGCCCTCCCATTTCCGCCGCCCCCGCTCCGGCCTCGCCCGCGGGCAGGGCAGGGGAGGCATCGCCCGCAACCCCTTTGTGTGTTACGGTTGCGCGCCGCGCGCGTTTCGCCGCGAAAGGCCGCGCGCAAGGCTGCGTAGGGGGCTGAAAACGGGCGCGGGCGGGGCGTGAAAAAACATTAATGCGTTGGCAATCAGCCATTTTTTTCGTACCTTTGCAGTGGATAATAGAAACCGAGGGCGCGGTGGTAACTCTCATCTCGCATAGGAACGCGCCCGCGACCAGGCCACTCACACGGTAGCCGAGGGACAGGTTTCGAAAGTATTTTTTCAATGAGGAGAGACAGGAAACATAAGACGATTGAAAGATTTTTGAAGAGAGTGACCATCATGATGGCCGTGGCCGTGATGCCGCTGCTGGGCCATGCCTTCGCCGCGAGCGACGGCGAGGCGCAGAAAGCACCCACCGAGGCCGCAGGCAAGGGGGCTTTCGACTGGGAGCCGCTCATCTCGGCCATATCGCACTTTGAGAGCCGGGGCAACGCCCGTGCCGTGAACGGCCAGTACGTGGGCTTGCTGCAGATTTCGCCCGTGCTGGTGAGGGAGTGCAACAACATCCTGCGCAGCCGCGGAAGGTCGGAGCGGTTCACGCTGCGCGACCGCTACAGCGCGGAGAAGTCGAAGGCCATGTTTGCGCTCATACAGTCGGAGCACAACCCGGGCAACTCGCTGGAGCGCGCCATCCGCATCTGGAAGGGAGGCCTGGCCTACAGCGTGCGCGGCACGCAGGCCTATGTGAACCGCGTGCTCAGCCGCATGGGACGCTGAGCGGAGCCCCCCCGGGGGGCGCGTCTGCCGCGAGGCCGTGGGCTGCGGGCGGACGGTGGAACAAGGAATTTTTAATTCTTCATAATGTAAGTTTGCGGGCATGATACCCCGCGGTTAAGTTTTGGTGGGCATTGCCGGAAGCGTCCGGCAGTGCCCGCTTTTTGTTTGTGGGTCGGTGTCGGCCCGCTTCGCGCGCGGCGGGGGCACAAAGCAGCCACGCCCGCGCCTCCCCCTTGTGTCGGGGGCTGCGCGGGCGCGGCCAAAGGCGATATGTCACTCTCTCAAATTTTGCCCGTTCCGTGGGGCCGCCGGTGGTCAGCGGCGCGGCGTGCAGATGTCGTTGTTCACTTTTACGGCCATGCCGAGACTTGCGGCCAGTATGGCCAGACAGACAATCAATACGGTAATCATTTCTTTGTCCTCCTGTTTTTAAGTTTGTTATCCTCGCCGTCCCGCCCCTTGCGGGAGGCATTCACTATGTTTTCTTCTCTCTGTTTTCGGGTGCAAAGTTAGCCCCCGCGCCGTTTGCGGGCAAGCGTTGCGGCGTTTTTCGTGCCGTTTGCGCGCTTTCTTTGACCTTTGTCATACGGCTTGACCTGCGTCATCCCTCCGCGGCGGCTGGTCGGCTGGTCGGCGGCCGTGGCCTGGTGGGGTGGCGGGGGAGCAGGCATGGGCGGCTTGTCGATGGCGTGCCGCCATGCCGTGAAGCCGCGCGGGGTGTGCCTGGGAGGCCTGGCAGGGTGGCCGTATGTGGGGAGCGGGGTGGCGGGGGAGGGGCGGAAGATTACCTACTTATGGGTATTGCGGAGGGTTTTGTTTCTTTTTAACTTTGCGCCGCCGAATTGAGTGTCGGACAATAACAGTTATAACTTTTAATAGAATATATTCACGAAAGATGAAGAACAGACTTACATCGGGCATCCTCGCGGCCACGCTGTCGCTGGGCGGCCTCCTGTCGGCGCAGGCGCAGGGGAGCGCGGCCGACTCGGTGATGAGCCACGCCGGGGGAAAGCGCCTCACGGTGGGCGGATATGGTGAGGTGGCGCTGAGCCGCAACTTCTACAGCGACAACGGCAACCGCTACATGAACCCCTCGAAGTACAAGAACGACAAGTCGCACGGCCGCTTCGACATACCGCACGCGGTGATCTACCTTGGCTACGACTTCGGCAAGGGCTGGACAATGGGCGCGGAGATAGAGTTCGAGCACGGCGGAACGGGCTCGGCCATAGAGTATGAGGCCGACGAGGCCATAGAGTTCGAGCAGGAGCAGGAGAAAGGCGGCGAGGTGGAGCTGGAGCAGTTCTGGCTCCAGAAGTCGTTCGGCAGGGGGCTGAACGTGCGTGTGGGCCACATCGTGGTGCCGTTCGGGCTGGTGAACGCCCATCATGAGCCGCTCAACTTCTTCACCGTCTACCGCCCCGAGGGCGAGAACACCATCCTGCCCTCTACGTGGCACCAGACGGGCGTGTCGCTGTGGGGGCGCGTGGGCGACTGGCGCTACGAGGCGCAGCTGCTCGCTGGCCTTGACGCGTTCCACTTCTCGCGCGCCAACTGGATACAGGGCGGCACGCACTCGCCGTTCGAGTTTGAGCCGGCCAACCGCTATGGCACCATGCTGCGCGTGGACAACTACTCCGTTCCGGGACTGCGCGTGGGACTGAGCGGCTACTATGGCCAGTCGATGCACAACAGCGTGCCCCACGACATGGACTCCGGCGACGCCAGCAAGATAAAGGGCAATGTGTGGCTGGGCAGCGTAGACTTCACCTTCAAGCGGTTCAACTGGCTCGCAAGGGGCAACTTCGACTATGGCTACGTGTCGGACGCGGAGACCATATCGAGCCTTGTCTATCCCAACAGCCAGTACAGCAAGCCCTACGAGAGCGGCAACGGCAAGCACTTCGGCAGCCACGCCATGGCGGCGATGGTGGAGCTGGGCTACGATGTGTTCTCGCAGATTCCCGCCATGCGCCGTGACGGGCAGAAACTCTACGTGTTCGGCCACTACGAGCACTACAACTCCTACATTCACGCCGCCTCGAAGCGGTGGACGAAGAAGAACGTGTGGGCGTTCGGAGTGAACTACCACCCGCTGCCGCAGGTGGCCGTGAAGGCCGAGTACAACGTGCGCGACCTCTCGTCGCCCTACAACGACGAGCCTTCGCTCAACATCGGCGTGGCCTACGAGGGCTTCTTCCTCTAAGCCCGCGCCCCCGCCGCCGCGCCCAGCGCGCCCTGCGGCAGGGCGGAGAAGAGAAAAAGAACATTGTAAACCATATTTTAACCAAAACAGAAAGATGAAGAAAATAACCAAAATGGTCATGATGCTGCTCGCCGGAGTGCTCTCCATGGGGCTTGCGGCCTGCAGCGACGACGACACGGAGACCACTCCGGAGCAGAATCCCAATGTGCGTGTGGACGGACAAATGGGAGCCATCGTGAAGAAGTATGTCAATGACGTAGTGCTCACCACCTACACCGACCTCGCCTCCTCGGCCATCACGCTGCGCGAGGCCTGCGCCGACCTCTACGCCCGCCGCAAGGCCGGCACGCTCACACAGGCCGACATCGACAAGGCCTGCGACGCCTTCAAGGCCTGCCGCCGCTACTGGGAGCAGAGCGAGGCATTCCTCTACGGAGCCGCGAGCGACAACGAGATAGACCCGCACATGGACTCCTGGCCGCTCGACCAGGACCAGCTGGTGCAGGCACTCACCAATGCCGAGGTCATAGCGGGCATCAACGGCAGCGCGCCCGGACAGTTCGTATACTCCAAGAACGGCGAGTTCGACTCCACGATGGGATTCCACGGACTCGAGTTCGTGCTCTTCCGCAACGGCGCGCCCCGCACGCTGGCCGCATTCACGGCAGAGTATGAGGACGGCGACGACGTGGCCTCCGAGTCAAACCGCGAGAAGCTCAAGACCGTGCGCACCGTGGACGAGGCCGCCTTCGCCGCCGCCGTGTCCGAAGACCTCATGAACATGACCTGCCTGCTGGAGTATGGCTGGCTGGGCGACGGCATACAGCAGTCGCACAAGGCCGTGCTCGACAGCGCGCCGTGGGTGATCAGCTCCCTGCGCTACAAGGGACTCTCCAGCGCGGGCATAGCCTACGGGGCATGGTACACCAGCAACGACCGCACCAAGGCCGCCTACCAGACGTGGCACGAGACCCTGCAGAACATCTTCGTGGGCGGATGCAGCAACATTTGCCAAGAGGTGTACACGCAGAAGCTCGGCCAGGCCTACCGCGTGGCAACGGGCAACGCCGCCGACGGCGACGCCGGCGACTACATCGAGTCGCCCTACTCGAAGCGCTCCTTCCAGGACTACCAGGACAACATCTACTCCATCAAGAACACCCTCTACGGACTGCGCGACACCGAGGACAAGACCGCGCCCCACGCCACCTCCATCATGGCCTTCCTGCGCGACAACGGCTATGAGAACTACGCCGCACTGAACGCCGCCATCGAGAAGGCCATCGCCACCCTCGGCGCGGCCAAGAACAGCGGAAAGGCATTCATCGATGCCCCGGGCGACCCGCAGGTGAAGGCCTGCATCGACGCCGTGAACGAGCTTGACGACCAGCTCGGACTGGCCGGGACGTGGATCGGCAAGGTGGCCGACAAGTAAGCCCACGCACCGCCCGCGGGACGCGCCGCGCAAGAGGTAACCTTTCGGCGCGCGAAACCATACCTCTTGCGCCCCAAAACCATACCTTCCGCACCCCGAAAGGTAACCTCTCGCCCGTCCCGCCACAACCAACGCCACGGCGCGCCCTGCCCAGCACCCCTGCGGCAAGGCGCGCCAGGCTCATGAAAAACCCCAAGACTACAAAAACAAATATGAAACACTACATCAGCAAATTCTCACTCATGGCCGCCGCCGCGGCCATCATGGGCGGGGCAACGTCGTGCAGCGATGACGACACAGTGCTCGCCCAGCAGACCGAAGAGGCGCAGAGCCTCGGCAAGGCCGTGGGCAACTTCTCGGCCGAGGAGTGGTATCCGGGCGGAAAGCTCGGCACCACCGACAACACAGGCTCCAACGCGTTCAGCGACCAGGCACCCGTGGTGGACGACGACAAGGAGCTGTTCGACCTCTTCTTCCAGGGCGAGCAGCTCTTCGAGCGGCAGTTCACCGAGAACACCGGCGTATTCAAGGGCCTCGGGCCCGCCAGCGTGCGCCGCTCCTGCCTCGACTGCCACCCGGAGTACGGCCACGGCAAGTGGATGGCAAACTATGAGACCAAGTACGGCAACGGCAACGGCTACCTGCTTGTGGTATACCACCCCACGGGAGCCAACCCCGGCAACAGTGACGGGTGGTCGGACGACGGCCCCTACGTGGCCGAGGTCACCGGCATGCCGCAGACACAGGCCGCCCACCCCTTCAAGGCACCCATCGACGAGAGCAAGATACAGCTGCGGTGGATCACCCTCGACCGCATGGAGAGCGGGCTGCCGTTCAGCTTCCCCGACGGCGAGGCCTACTCCCTGCAGTATCCCGACATCCGCATACCGCAGTCGGCGTTCAACACCCTGCCCACCCCCTACGAGACGGGAGACGTGGCAGTGCGCCTCGAGTCCACCATCGGCGTGATAGGCACGGGACTCATCGACGCCATACCGCAGGACTCGCTCAAGGCACAGTATGCCGCCACAGCCGCCTGGGCCAAGAGCCAGGGGCTTGACGTGGCCGAGTGGGTGAACCCCGCCTACTGGAACGCCGCCGCCAACGACTGGGCGCAGGGCGCGTGGTACACCGCGTGGGGAGCCGCAGGCCACCGCGACGGCTACCTCGCCGACGGCACCTACGTCAGGGAAGGCGAGTACAAGGCCATCAAGCGGTTCACCTACGCCCTCACGCGCGCATCATTGCAGGACGGGGCGGGCGCAAACGCCATCTGGAACATCACCAACGTGTCGCGCCCCGACCGTCCGTTCCTCTACACCACAGCCGCCTGGGCCAAGAAAATGAGCCAGGACCCCGAGGTGATAGCCAAGATACGCGCCGACAAGACCTCCCCCTACTGGGCCGAGACCGACGCCGCAGTGAGCGAGAAGGTATACAACCTGCTCCTGCCCACCACCAACCAGTTCGACAACCAGTGGCACTGCTTCTCGCCGGAGCAGTCCGCCGACCAGTTCCACGCCTTCATGGTGTGGCACAGAGGCCTCGCCGTGCCCCGCGCCCGCAACCTCCAGGATCCCGACGTGCAGCGCGGCAAGCAGGTGTTCAACGAGATTGGCTGCGCCACGTGCCACCGCCCGCGCTGGCAGACCACGGACGACAACTACTGGTCGCCCGCCATGCTGCAGGGAAAACGCCTCCCGAGATACCAGAACCAGACCATCTTCCCCTACTCCGACTTCATGCAGCACAAGCTTTACATGAAGAACGGCATACACGGGTCGTGGTGCCGCACCACGCCGCTGTGGGGACGCGGCCTGTCGCTGCTCAACACGGGAGCCGAGGACCGCTTGCACGACTGCCGCGCACGCAACGAGGTGGAGGCCATCATGTGGCACGCGTACAGCAAGAAGTCGCACTCCTATGACTCCGCGCTGAAGTTCTACAACCTCCCGAAGGCCGACCGCGACTGCGTGGTGAAGTTCCTGCGCGCCATCTAAGCCACTTCCTGCGGGCGGAGGCACGCGGATTGCCCCGCGGCCTGTGCGCCGCCGTGCGCCTCCCGCGCCCCTTTCGTGCCCTCCCCGCCCCTTGGCCACCGCCCGGGAGCGGCATGGCGGGGCGGGGAGGGATAATAAAAACAAGCGGCTTCCCGTTCATCAAGCATGGCGGGAAGCCTTTTAACGTAAACGGGCGGTGGCCTTCAAGGCTTGCGAGCGCAGCTTTCGGGCCAGGCAGGCATCGCCCTTAAAGCAAACAAGCGTTGCTTTCAAGGCGAACGGGCGTAGCCCTTAAAGCAAGCATCGCTTTCAAGACAGACAAGCATCGATGATCAAGAAGACACTCTTCGCAATCTACGCGGCCCTGATGGCCGTGATGGCGGCGGCAACCATCGTGGGTGCCGCCGCGGGACAGCAGACGGCGCGCGCGGCGGTGTACGGCTCGTGGTGGTTCTGCCTGCTCTGGGCGGGCGGCGTGGTGGCCGCCGTGGCGTGGTACTGGCGGCGCGGCCCGCGGCGGCCTTCGGCGGTGGTGCTCCACGCGGCCTTCGCGGTGATTCTGCTGGGCGCGCTCGTCACCCACCTGACCGGCCGCAGCGGCACGGTGAGGCTGCGGCGGGGCGTTCCCGCAAGCGAGTACGTGGCCGAGGGAGGCTCGCGCGAGCGGCTGCCCTTCACGCTCAGGCTCGACACGTTCGTGGTGTCGTACCACGCGGGGCAGGCCTCGCCGCTCGACTACCGCTCCGAGATAACCGTGGCCACGCCCTCCGGCGGCCGCGAGAGGCACGTGGTGGCGATGAACCGCATCTACTCCGGCCACGGCACGCGCCTCTGCCAGGGCAGCTTTGCCGAGGATGGCGAAGTGTCGGTGCTGCTGGTGAACCGCGACACGTGGGGCATTGGCATCACCTACCTGGGCTACGCGCTCCTGCTGGTGGGGCTGCTGTGGTCGCTGGCCGACCCGCGCGGCCGCTTCCGAGGCCTGCTCCGCCGCCCGGCGGCGGTGCTCGCGCTGCTCACGGTGTGCGGCGCGGCCACGGCGCAGCGCACGCTCACGGCCGATGCGGCGGAGGAGATGGGGCGGGCGTTCATCGTGCACAACGGCAGAGTGTGCCCCGTGCAGACGTTCGCGCTCGACTTCACCCGCAAGATGACCGGTTCCTCTACCTACCGCGGCCTCTCGGCCTGCCAGGTGCTCGCCGGGGTGATGCTCTATCCGTCTGACTGGCTCAACGAGCCGTTCATGCGCCTGCGCGGCGGGGAGCTGCGGCGCAAGCTGGGAGTGGGCAAGATGGTGGCGCCGGGGCAGCTCCTGGGCAGCGGCTACGTGCTCGGGCCCATGCTTGCCGACGCCCGCGCGGGCAAGCTGGGCAAGCTGGGCGGGCAGGTGCTCGACGCCGATGACCGCCTGATGCTGCTCATGCAGGTGGCGCGGGGCGAGCTGCTGCGCCTTTTCCCCTATCCCGACGGCCACGGCGGCCCCGTGGTGTGGCGCGCGCCCTCGGAGGCGCAGCCCAAGGGCATGCCCGCCGAGCAGGCGGCCTACGTGCGCGACATACTCCCGCTGGCGGCGCGGCTGGCGGCGGAGGGAAGGCACGCCGAGGCCAAAGACGTGTTTGCCCGCCTGCGCCGCTACCAGGCCACCTACGGCGCGGGCACGCTGCCCTCGGTGGCGCAGGTGAGGGCCGAGCGGGGATGGAACGCCGTGCCCTGGGCCACGGTGCTCTTCGTCGCCACGCTCTCGCTGGGCGCGCTCTCCGCGCTGTGGCTGGCGCGGGGGCGCAGGCTCGTGCCCTTCCGCGCCGCGCTGGCCGCCTCGTGGGCAGTGCTCTCGGCCGCGCTGGCCATGCGCTGGGTGGCGCAGGGGAGCGTGCCGATGGGCAACGGCTATGAGACCATGCTGCTGCTGGCGTGGCTGGTGATGCTGCTCGCGCTCTGCGGCGGGCGGCGGGCGCGCGCGCTCACCCCGCTGGGGCTGCTCTCGGCGGGGCTGATGCTGCTCGTGAGCCACCTGGGGCAGATGGACCCGGCCATCACGCCGCGCATGCCGGTGCTCAACTCGCCGCTGCTCGCGCTCCATGTGAGCGTGGTGATGCTGGGCTATGCGCTGCTCACGGTCACGATGGCACTCTCCGTGGCGTGGATGGTGATGCCGCTGGCCTGCCGTGGCCGCGCCCGCGAGGCGAGGGCAAGGCTCAAGCCGCTCTCGGAACTCTTCCTATGGCCTGCCGTGGCCGCGCTGGCGGCGGGCATATTCCTCGGCGCGGTGTGGGCAAACGTGAGCTGGGGCAGCTACTGGAGCTGGGACCCGAAGGAGACGTGGGCGCTGATCACGCTCATGGCCTACGCCGTGCCCCTGCACCAGGGCACCGTGCGCGCCCTGTCCACCGACCGCGGCTACCACACCTACGTGCTCCTGGCCTTCGGGTGCCTCGTGGTGACCTACTTCGGGGTGAACTATCTCATGCCCGGGATGCACAGCTACGCATAGCCCCTCCACGCCGCCGCGCAACGCGCTCTGTCAGAGCGCGTTGCAAAACCATACCTTTTGCCCCGCAAAAGGTCACCTTTCGCGCGCCGAAACCATACGTATGGCATTGCAAAAGGTAACCTCTTGCGGGGATTTTATGTTAAAAAAGACTTAACGTCATGGCTTTTTGATTTTTTGTTATTACTTTTGCAACAATTGGATGACTATGTTCTGCGCTGGCGTTGCAGGATAATTCCGGCGCGGAAAAAACTCTTTTACATACTGCCTTTTAAAACTGCCAAACATCCGTATGTATTAGTAGTTCTTTATGGTATGCCATATGGGGGCAACAGCCTATGTCTCATATCATTAAATGTTAGTCTGTGAGAACATGTTCTTAACCTATTTGTATTCATCTTAATATGTAAGTACTTTTAAAAAAGGAGGTTTATCATGATTGAAGAAGAAAAAAACGAAGTTGTTCCGCCGCATGAGGATGGAGACTCTGGGATGGACTCTTTTTCGTTGGAGGAGATTTTGACGCAGGACATCCAAGTCCTTATCTTCTGTACACACGATAAGGAGTACGAATGGAGAGACACCAAGTCGGCACTCGTGGAGGCCTGCCACCTCGCATGGCTCACCGGGCGCATCACCGACGCCACCGGTCGCAAGCTGGGCTTCGGCCGCATCGTGGCCATGGCGTGCCGGCGGCTCGGCCTGTGCGCCCCCCGCAACCCCAGCGCGGTGGTGAGGCAGGCCAGGATGAGGAAAGACGTGCGCCTCGGGTCGCTCCGGGCGCGCTATGAGCTGCTCATGGGGCAGGGCGTGCCCGACCCGTTCAGGCTCAACGTGCGCCTGCGCCGCCGCTGAACCAAATCCACCCCGCCCCCTTTGGGGCGGGGGAGGATGAATATTTTGCATAATTTTGCATTGCAAGCCTTGGCCGTTCCAAACTAATTTTTTACTTTTGCCCCCGGCCGGGAACGCCACGGGAAGCGTCCGCGTGCGCCGATGGCCAACCTAATGTATCCGAACACTGACAAAATAATGGAACACAACTGTTTGACAACGGCCAACCGGGTGGCCGCCCTGCTGGGCAAGGACCCGAAGAACTTCACCAAGGACGACATTCTGCGCGTAGTGGCCGACCTCGGCATACGCATGATCAACTTCATGTACCCCGGAGGCGACGGCAGACTGAAGACGCTGAACTTCGTGCTCAACTCCGCCGAGTACCTCGACACCATCCTCACCTGCGGCGAGCGCGTGGACGGCAGCTCGCTCTTCTCCAGCATAGAGGCCGCGAGCAGCGATCTCTACGTGCTGCCCGTGTTCAGCACCGCATTCATAGACCCCTTCCAGGACGAGATACCCACGCTGTGCCTGCTCTGCGACTACTTCGACCGCGACGGACAGCCACTCGCCTCCGCCCCGGAGCACACCCTGCGCAAGGCCATGGCGGCATTCCGCGAGGTGACGGGAATGGAGTTCCAGGCCATGGGAGAGCTGGAGTACTACGTGATCACCGACAACGACCCCTCGTTCCCCGCCGTAGACCAGCGCGGATACCACGAGAGCGAGCCTTTCGCCAAGGCCAACGAGTTCCGCACGCGCTGCATGAAGCTCATCTCCGAGTGCGGAGGGCACATCAAGTACGGACACTCCGAGGTGGGCAACTTCGTGGAGAACGGCCTCTGCTACGAGCAGAACGAGATAGAGTTCCTCCCCGTGGCCGCCGACCAGTGCGCCCGCGAGCTGCTCCTGGCCAAGTGGATCATACGCAACGAGGGATACCGCGAGGGCTACGACATCACCTTCGCGCCCAAAATCACCGTGGGCAAGGCCGGAAGCGGAATGCACATACACATGCGCATGATGAAGGACGGACGCAACATGATGCTCACGCCCGAGAGGAAGCTCTCCCGCGAGGCACGCGTGGCCATTGCGGGCATGATGGAGCTGGCACCGAGCATCACGGCCTTCGGCAACAAGAACCCCATGGCCTACTTCCGCCTCGTGCCGCACCAGGAAGCACCCACCAACGTGTGCTGGGGCATGAGCAACAGGTCGGTGCTCGTGCGCGTGCCGCTGGGCTGGACCTCCGGAAAGGACATGTGCCGCACGGCCAACCCGAAGGAACCGCGCGTGGAGCGCGACTACACGGAGAAGCAGACCGTGGAGATGCGCTCGCCGGACGGCAGCGCCGACATCTATCAGCTGCTCGCCGGCCTCTGTGTGGCCTGCCGCCACGGCTTCGAGATGGCCGATGCGGAGGCCGTGGCCGAGGCAACGTTTGCCGACGGCGACATCCACGCCGCCGAGAACGCCGCCAAGCTGGCCGCGCTCAAGGAGCTGCCCGACAGCTGCGTGGCCTCCGCCGACTGCCTGGAGAGCCAGCGCGCCATCTACGAGCGCCACGGCGTGTTCTCGCCGGCCATGATTGACGGAATCATCAAGGAGCTTCGCGCGTTTGACGACCGCACCCTGCGCGCCGACATCGAAGGCGACGCAGAGAAGATACAGGCTCTTGTGGAAAGATACTTCCACTGCGGGTAACCCCGCAAGCCCTCCCCCAAGGGCATAGCGCGCCCCTTCGGCGGCCAGCGGGCCGCCAGGAAGGAGCTGCGTGGCCTCCGCGCCATCCCAAATCTGTCCCTGCGCCGTTTTAAATGGGGACGGAGGCGCGGCGGGGAATGGGCAGGAAGCATGGCTCCGGGGGCTTCCCGGACAGAATAAGTTTAATTACGCCGTTAATATTTAGGTTGCCTTTCCACGTGGTTAGTCCGGATATAATATCTCTTTTTTAGTCCGGTTATGGATGCGGAAGCGTTCCGCATCGTGTGAAAGCAACAATCGCCGGGGGCGCGTGACGCGTCGCCGGCGTTTTTTTTCGCTTTTTTTGCCTACCTTTGTGGCCGCTTCCGCCCGCCGAGGGAGACGGGCGCGCCATGCCCCAAAGTACATTGCGCCATGCCCCAACGCCCGTGTCGTGCCCCGTTGGCGGACATAGTGCCACGCCCCAAAGGACATAGTGCCATGCCCCAAAGGACATCGCGCCCCGCCCAAAAGGACGTCTTGCCCCCAAAGCAGGCACGGTTCACACTCCCATAGACAACCATTCACTCACTCATAGACATTCATTCACACTCCCATCAATGAAACACCAACACCCGCAGGAGCCGCTTCCGCTCACCGATGCCGCCGCTATCGCGCCACGCAGCCTCACCCCCGCCACCCCCATAGGCTGTCCGCCGCCCGCGAGCCTTGCCGACCCCGCCCCCCACAAGCCCTCCTGCTGCCCGCCACGGCCGCAGGGCGCGCGGCTCATCATCTTCGATGCCGACGACACGTTGTGGGACTGCCAGAGTCATTTCCGCCGCGCCGAGGACGCGCTGTGCCACATCTTGCGCCCCTGGGCTTCGCCACGGCAGGCGCGCGAGGAGCTTCTGGCCACCGAGCGGCGCAATGTGCCCGTGACGGGATTCGGCTCCAAGGCCTTCACGCTGTCGCTTGTGGAGACGGCGGTGCGCGTGAGCCGCGGCCGGGTGTGCTCTCCCGCCCTCGCCGCCATCGTGGAGCTGGGGCGCGGGCTGCTCTCCCTGCCCGCCACGCCGCTGCCCGGGGTGGCGGGGGTGCTGGGACGGCTGCGCGACAGGGGCGACCTGCGCCTCGCCGTGCTCACCAAGGGCGACCCGCAGGAGCAGCTGGGCAAGCTGGAACGGTCGGGGCTGCGGCCGATGTTCGACTCCGTGGACGTTGTTCCCTCCAAGACGGCCTCCTGCTTCCGCTCGCTCTGCGCCCGCCACGGCGTGCCCTGCGGCGCGGCGGTGATGGTGGGCGACAGTTTCCGCTCCGACATTGCCCCCGCCTTGGAGGCCGGATGCTGGGCGGCGCACGTGCCGTTCCACACCACGTGGGCACTGGAGCGGCACGGGGAGTATGCCCATGAGCGGCTCAGGAGGCTGCGCGAAATGGCGGAATTGCCGGGTTGGTTGTCATGAAAAATGCTTAACGCGATGCGAAATACCCGAAAGGGTATGGTAGGAATACGTAAATATGGTTAAGAAAGGTTAATGGGGGGGGGGTGAAATGCACTTTATTCTTTGTAGTTTGCGAAAAAACGTTTACCTTTGTGTCGTGTTTTTTTAGTGGTTAATTTAGTTTTAGTAAGTAGAAGGCCTTAGCTGATGTGAATCAGTTAAGGTTTTTTATTTTCCCCCGCCTTTCCTTTCTCTTTCTCCCCGCGTCTCTGCTGCCCGGTGGAGGCAGGGGCTACACGCGCCGTGGGAGCCGCTTGGCGTGGTGGGCCGCGCCGCTTCTGGCGGCTGTCGGGGCTGCGCGGTGTGCCCGCTTGGTGCGGGCGGGCTTCGCATAAGGTGCGCTTTTTTTTGATTGCGGATTGCTTTTCGGCGCGCAAAAAGCGTTTTTGGCGTTTATGCGTTTTCTCCTTTCCGTTCCTTGCTCGGCCTTTACTGCATCGCCACGGAAGTTTTTCCGCTCGTCTTGGGCGGCTCTTCCGCGCCCTTCATTCATCGTTTCCATGCAGTTTGGGGCACGCCTCCGCGCCCCGCGGCAGGCTCTTTCCGCTGCGGATTGTGCCGGGCGGCGCGGGGCGGGGCTGAGGGAAATGTGCGGAAAAGGCGAAAAAAAACGGCAAAACTTTTGGCCGTTCGGCGGAAAAGGCTTAATTTTGCAGCACATTTTCTGAAAATAGGGGCGTAGCCCAGCTGGTTTAGAGCGCTGCAGTCACATTGCAGAGGTCATCGGTTCGAACCCGATCGTCCCTACGTAAATAGAGAATTAATATTTTTTCATAGCAAAAGGGTTGGAGCAATTGCCGTGACGGCTGTTGCTCTTTTTTTGTTTTGCCCCGTCCTTTCCCCTTTCTTCCTCCCTCACAGGCCTGCCCTTGCGCCCGCAAATGCACTCGGGGCAAGGCTGGCAGGATTCTTCTGCTGGCTCACAGGCCTGCCCTTGCGCCCGCAAAGGGGTGTCATTTGATGAGCCTTTCCCCTTTCTTCCTCCATCGGCATCCCTCTTCCGCCGCCCGTGGCCGCCACAAGCGCGGGCGGGGATGGCATTTCCTATTATATCAGCCTCCGCATCCCGACCCCTCCTTGCGGCGCGATGGTGGGGCGGCGGGGGAGGGGAGGAAGCCTGTTTTGTCATGTCAAGAAGTTGAATACTGCGGCGCGCGGGCGGCGGCAGGTGCGCACGCAAGGGCAGACGGTGGCTGCGCCCCCGGCGCGGGGCGTGGCGCGCGGGGTGGGGGAGAGGATGCAATGTAAATAGTTTTTCCGCCCCCTGCGGCGCGGCATCACCCGCCGCGGGGCCGCATTGCTGCTGGGGTGGCGGCGATGGGGGAGATGCGGGCGGGCAAAAGGTGACGTATTGCGCTGCGAAACGTCACCTTTTGCAATGCGATGGAGGACATATTGCGATGCGAAAGGTGACGTGCCGTAAAATGTAAGGATTCATTCCCGCCTCCCGCGCCGCCGCTTCCGGCTTCCGCCGCCGCCCGCGCCGCTTGCCGGGGTCGAGGCGGCGGGGCGCGCGGGGAATTATTCGCCGCGGCGGAAAATTAAGGACAAAAAATTTGTCCGTGCCGTTTTTTTGTCCTATCTTTGCCACATGAGCGAGAAGAAACAGCAGCCCGAGGCCGCCGCGCCCGCGCCCGCGCCGCGCCGCAAGGGGGCCAAGGCCAAGAAAGCCACCGTGAAGCGCGACATCAGCCACGACCTCATACCGCTGGAGGAGGAGACATGGCTGCTGCAGCCCATCGCGGTGACGATGATGCGCCACGACTACAGCCTGATACAGGTGAGGATACTCGTGAGCATCGTGGAGAACCTGCAGAACATCCTGCACGGGCTGCTCAGCGGAAGCCAGTCGAGGCAGCTCGACATCTTCCGCAGCGACGAGCTTGACAAGGACGGCCGCATGCCCATCAAGATGCCCTTCAAGGAGCTGGGGGTAGACCCCAACCACTATCCGCAGCTGCGCACGTCGCTGAAGATGCTCGCCAGCATACCGGTGGAGATTCCCTACAAGACGCAGGAGGGCAGGAAGTACACCAAGGCCACCAACCTGTGCGACGTGTACCTGCCCGAAGACCGCAGCTACGCCAAGTACGCCATCCTGAAGATAGACCGCTCGGTGGCCGAACGGCTGGTGTCGCTCGACTTCGGCTACCACCGGCTGGGCAAGCAGATAGTGTTCTCCTGCAAGAACCGCTACACGCAGCGCATATACATGTTCATTGAGTCGTGGCTGGAGAAGGGACGCGCGGTGATAAACCCCCTTGAGTTCCGCAAGATGCTCCGCCTGGAGCACAACTACCGCAAGTTCCCCGACTTCTGCCGCCGCGTGCTCGACCCGGCGCGCGACGAGCTGCACGAGCTGGCGGACAAAGGATTCTGCGATTGCTGGTTCGAGTACGAGAAGCAGTACGACCACGGACAGCGCGGCGGCGAGCCCGACAAGCTCATCTTCGTCATCCACCGCGCCGGAACACCGCTCGGCGAGCAGTTCAGGCGGCTCGGCGAGGCACAGCACAGCCAGCTTGTGGGCATGCTCGTGCAGTACTTCGGCTTCCGCGAGGCCGACGCAGAGGCCCTTGCCGGACGCGTCACCTCCGGCATCTACCAGAAAGCCATGCAGAAGCTCATGGAGCTGCGCGAGAGATTCCGCCAGCAGCCCGTCAGCGACCGCGCCGCCTACACCTACAAGTCGCTCGACCAGCTCATCCGGGCAGAGCAAGTGCCCAACACCGAGGCCGAGGAAGTGCCCTGAGCGTACGCCCCCCGCCCCGCGCGGCAACGACAACGAAAAAGCAAGACAACCACATGAGAACCCTACTGGCCATACTCCTGGCCGCCATAGCCGCCCTCGCGCCCCGCGCGCAGACCGTCTCCGCCCACCACGGGGAGCGGCTCCGCGCCTTCGCCGCCGAGCCGCCCATAGCCCGCAGCGAAGTGGTGATGCTGGGAAACAGCCTCACCGAGTTCGGCGGAGACTGGCAGAAGCGGCTCGGAGAGGACGCGCCGCCCATGCGCAACCGCGGAATAGCCGGCGACGACGCACGCCTGATCACCCGCAGGCTCAGCGAAGTGACCGCAGCCGAGCCGCTGGCGATACTGCTGGAGTGCGGAGTGAACGACATCAGCCACGGCATCACCGCCCGTGAGGCCGCCCGCGGCGTGTGCCGGCTCATCGACCGCATACGGCGCGAAGCCCCCCGCACCACGCTCGTGGTGCAAAGCATGACCCCCATCAACGAGTCCACGCGCCGCTGGCGCAGGCTCGACGGGCGGTCGGCCGACATACGCCGCGCCAACGACATCATACGCGCCCACTGCCAAGCCGAGGGCATCGCCTACGTAGACCTCTACGGGGCCATGGACGAGCAGCGCACGGGCGTGCTCCCCATGCGTCTGACCACCGACGGGCTGCACCTGAGCGAGGCCGGATACGACATCTGGGCGCGCGAGATAGCCCCCGTGGTGGCCGGGATAGCCGCGAGGCAGGGGCAGGAGACAACAGAGCAACAAGAGAAAAAGTAAATACGGACTCAGCAACAACACACCAACACACAAGCTATGCCTAAGTACAACATAACGGAGAAGAAAGTACACCCCGCCGCCTACCGCACCATGGTGAGCCCGGAGGTGATGGACGACCTGCAACGGAAAATCATCCAGAAGATCATCGTGGAGAAAAACTACCGCGACAAGGACTACTCGGCACGCCAGCTGGCCAAGGACCTGGGCACGAACACGCGCTACATATCGGCCGTGGTGAACGCCCGCTTCCACAAGAACTACACCGAGCTGGTGAACGGGTGCCGCATCGAGGAGGCCATGTCGCTCATGGTGGACAAGCGATACGAGAAAACCAACATCGAGGACATATCCGCCATGGTGGGATTCGCCAACCGCCAGAGCTTCTACGCGGCCTTCTTCCGCTTCGTGGGCAAGACCCCGCGCCAGTACCGGCTCGAGGAACGCCGCGCCCACCCCGACCCCGCAGCACCCAAGCGCCGCGGACGCAAGCCGCGTCAGGCCGAGGAGCAGCAGCAGTAGGCGCAGGCCGCGCCCCCCACGCCAGCCCTTCCCGCAGGGCAGGGGAGCCCCCGCGCGCCCCACGGGAAGCACAGGACGGCAGCGGCGGGAGGCCCCCGCGCCCACCGGAAAAGAAAGAGACATCAACAAAAAAACGAAAAAAAGCAGAAATGGAAACACTCATCGTATCGTCTTATGACGAGCTGGCAGCGCGCCTTGGCCAAGAGCTGGGCACGTCAGACTGGCTCGAAGTGCCGCAGGAGCGCATCAACCTCTTCGCCGATGCCACGCTCGACCACCAGTGGATACACGTCGACGTGGAGCGCGCCGCAGCCGAAAGCCCCTACAAGGGCACCATCGCCCACGGCTACCTCACCCTCTCGCTCCTGCCGCACATGTGGGGGCAGATCATCGAGGTGAGAAACACGAGCATGATGGTAAACTACGGCATGGACAAGATGCGCTTCCGCCAGCCCGTGCCCGCAGGAAGCCGCGTGCGCATGGTGGCATCGCTCGACGCCATAGAGAACCTGCGCGGCACGTGCAAGGCCGTTGTGAAGTTCCGCATCGAGATAGAGGGGCAGCGCAAGCCCGCCCTGGAAGGCCTCGCCACGTTCCTCTACTACTTCAACTAAGCCTTACGGGGAGCGCGGCAAGAGCTTGAAGCACAGGCAGGCCGCGCCCCCCTGCCTTCCAATTCATCCCCCATGCCCCTCCACCGCCACCTCCCCCGCCCGCGGCGCGCCCCGCTTGCGCGCCTCGCCACGGGTCTGTATGCCGCCAGCATGCTGCTGCTCGCCTCGTGCTCGGGCAGCCGTCAAGTGGCGGTGGAGGGGCACACGTTCCGCGATGACGCAGTGGCCATACCCCCGGGGCACCACTTCGCCGACCTCAACGGCGAGCAGCTGGCCTCGGCCAGGGAGTTCGGCATAGCCAAGCCCCTGCGAAACCGCCGGCAGGCACGCCGCAAGACGCGGCGGATGAAGCACGTGGAGAGCAGCGCCGACTACCTCGTGGACCCCCTCACCCACTCCGTGCCCTACCTCACCCGCGGCGCCCACTCGCTGCTCACCGACATAGCCCGCGCCTTCCAGTACTTCCTTGCCCGCGAGGGCTACCGCCCCCACCGCATCATCGTCACCTCCCTGCTGCGCACCGAGGACGACGTGGCCGCGCTGCGCCGCGTGAACGGCAACGCCGCCCGCAACTCCTCCCACCTCTACGGCACCACTTTCGACCTGAGCTACACCCGCTTCAACCGCCTCTCCACCGAGGGACGCCCCGTCTCCAACCAAGAGATGGCGCGCATACTCGCCACCGTGATCGCCGCCTACCGCGAGCAAGGCGACTGCGTGGTCATCTACGAGCGCAACCAGCACTGCTTCCACATCACCGCCCGCAGAAAGTAGCGCGGAGCGGAGGAGGAAGCAATACATACTCCTTGCAAAACTTCTTGATGGCAAAAAATGCACTTTTAGCCCGAAAAGTTTCGCGATTTGCCAATAATTACTTAAATTTGCCACCGTACAGGTCCGCACCATCGCGCCGAAGGCTCACCCCCTTGGCCGCGCGTCATGTCCCGGCGGGGGCGTGGGCGGGCGTGAGAACCCAAAGGAAACGGCAAAAACCGCATACCCACCTAACATGAAAAGAACATGAGCACTGAGCCTTTTGCCCCTTACCGCCACCCGCCCGCAGAGGCGCGCGCCGTGCAATGCCCCGCAAGACGTATGGTATCGTACGCCGAAACCACACCTTTCGCCGCCCGAAAGGTAACCTTTTGCGCGGCAAAACCATACGTGTGATTAACCCGCTGATAATTAATCATTTAAAAGAATAGGAACACGATGAAAGGCAAACTTATTTTTTTCTTGCTTCTGCTCTGCGCGCTGCAAGCGGCCTACGGGCAGGACAAGGAGATAAAGCTGGTCTACGAGGCTTATTATCCCGAAGTGCCGATAGCGATACAGAAAATGGCAGACCCCGTGGCGCGCGAAAACAATTCGAGACTTTATCTTGAAGACAAGAGTGAGTATACAGTTAGGTTCTGCAACCAAAAGTACCTCTGCGAACAAACATTCTCTACGGAAAAGGTCGACAACTCTGCGCTTTGCCCGCCCGCCGAGTATATAGACTTTACTGACAGCACCCGTGTCTATCAGCAAAAAATCGAAGGCACGCTCTATTTGGTGAGCGGCCGCACGGCCGCGCCGCAATGGGAGATAACGGGGCGCACGCGTCAGATAGGCGACTATGCCTGCATGGAGGCGCGCAGCGGCACGGGCTACATGGCGCGCACTGCATGGTTTGCCCCCGAAGTGCCCGTGGGCGTGGGCCCCGTGGGCCTGTGCGGCCTTCCGGGGCTGGTGGTCAGCCTGCAATATCAGGAGCGCGTGTTCGCGCTCAAGGAGCTGAGCCAGGCCGCGGCATCGCCCATCGCCCCGCCCAAGGACGGCAAGCGCGTGTCGCAGGAGGAGTTTGACCGCATCAGGAAGGTCGTTTACGAGGAGAAAGAAAAGATGCTGGAGAGCGGCGCAACCAGAGTCACCATCACTTCCGTTCATGCCGACGGCACAGAGGAGACCGTTGTGGAATGGCAGTGAGAATCAGTAGTTGAATAATAAAGGAGAATACAAGTCATGAAGAAATATTTTCTGGCCGCCGAGATGAGCCACTTGTGAATAAGGAAGCACCAGGGATGCGTGGCGGGGCTGCGCCGTGTTTTTTGTCTCGCCCGCTCTGGTGCTTTGCCATACGTGCCCTTTCGCCGTGCGAAAGGTGACCTTTTGCAAGGCGAAAGGTATGGTTTCGCAGTGCGAAACGTCACGTTTCTATAATCGGCTGATAATTAATCGTTTACAACTTATAATACCATGAGGTTCAGATATATGCTCTTTTTGCTGTTGCTTTGCGTCCTTGCGCTGCCCGCCGCAGGACAGGTGAGCGGCGTGGTGTTCGACGAGCAGGGCGCGCCCGTGGCGCAGGCATCGGTCATGGTCTATGCCGACAGCCTGCTGAAGCCGCCCTTCCTGGGCTACGCCATCACCAACGGGCAGGGGCGTTTCTCCATCGCCGTGAGCCGTAGGAAGGGGCTGTGGCTCTCGGTGCGCAGCGTGGGCCATGCGGCGGCGGCCATGCCGCTGGCCGAGGAGGACAGCGTGGTGCAGGTGGCACTCACCAACGATGCCCACCTGATGGATGAGGTGCTCGTGAAAGGACGCTACTCGGGCATCAAGGTGCTGGGCGACACCATACGGTTTGACACCGGCTACTTCCGCACGGGCGCGGAAGACAACCTCGCCGACGTGCTGCGGCGGCTGCCGGGGGTGAGAGTGGAGGACGATGGCACAGTGACCTACGGCAACAAAGCCGTGGACGATGTGCTGATCGACGGCCGCAAGGTGTTCGACAGCCGCGACGGCGCGGCAGTGGTGGGCACGCTGTCGGCCAGGCACGTCACCGGGGCGGAGATATGGCAGAACTACAAGCCCGACAGCATGGCTTCCGACAAGCCGCGGAGCGACCGCCAGGCACTGAACGTGAAGACCGACGGCGTGAAGGCCAGCGGAAGCGCGGCCATGGGGGCGGGATGGCAGGACGCCGCACTGGCCGACGCGCGCCTGATGCTCATGAGGGGCAGCGCGTCGGCCACGCTGCGGATGGCGGCCAACAACGTGAGGCGTCCCACCATCTCCGACACCGACTTCCAGAACAGCCTGCGCGGCACGGAGAAATGGACGTCCGACAACACCAGCACCAGCAACTACGCCGCCGGAGGGGGAGTGCTCACCGCCCCGCCGGGCGACAGCCGCCGTGCACGGTCGGCCGCGCCGCAGCTCAGCCTTAACCTCCGGCCCTCCGAAAGGCTCACCCTGCGCGTCGCCGCCTTGGGCAACGCCATGAGCTACGGCACGCGCTCTGTGGCCACGGAGACCTATCTGTCGGACAACAGCCGCCGCGAGTGGGGCAGGGAGAGCCATGACATCTACCGTTTCGGCAATGTGAGCGCGAGCGCGAAGTACATGGCGAGCCGCAAACTGGAGCTTGGGGCGGCCGCAGTGTACTCCCACCAGGACGCGCGCCGCTCCGCCACCGCCACCGACAGCTCCCCCGGCGGCATGAACCTGCTCGACCGCCGCCGCGACAACACCAACCAGCTGCACCTGACCACCTACGCCACGGCCAGGGCGGGACGCACGGTGACCCGCGTCTATGCCACGCTGCTGCGCAAGAGCCTCCGCGAGACGCTCTCCCTGCTCTCCGACACGGTGCTGCTGCCGCTGGCGTATGCCACGGGCGGCGATGGCGCGCTGCCCTACGCCCTCGGCAGCCTGCGCAGGGAGCGGCTCACTGAGGGCAGCATCGACGCGGCCACCGACATCAGGCTCGACAAGCGGGGGCACAAGCTGTATGGCGGCGTGGAGATGGGCGTGCGCTCGGCGGCCATCAGCGACGACACGGCATCCCCGCAAGCCCCCGCCGACCGCCGCACCGACCGCACCGCAGCCCTGCGCGTGGCCTTTGGCCGCGAGAGCATGGCACTTACCTACAAGGTGGGGGCGAGGCTGTGGCGCGCCGATGCCTCCGGCGGCGGCCAGTATGCAGGCGAGGGCAGCTGGTATGTGGACCCCGACCTCTCCATGAGCCTGCAGCTGCATGGCGGCCACAGCGTGTCGGCCTCGTGGCAGTGTGCCTCGCGCCTTGTCGACGCGCCCCTGCTGTCGGCGAGCTGGAAGCTGCTGTCGGCCACCTCGCTGCAGTCGGCCTCCGAGCTGCGCTCGCTCGTGCGCCGCATGCCCATGCTCATGGCCACCTACTTCTATTCCCGCCCGCGCTCGGGCACGTTTGTCACGCTCAACGCCTGGCACTCGCGCGCCAACGGTGTGCAGCGGCTCTGCATAGCGCAGCAAGGAGCGGTGAGCACCGTGTTCTGGGACGGCGGCGGGCTGCTCCGCTCCACGGGGGCGAGCCTCTCGGCAACGAGCGGGGTGGGGCACCTGCCCTTGGAGGCGCGTCTTTCGGCCAGCGTGAGCGGCAGCAAGAGCAACTCATTGCTCAACGGCGAGGACAACACGAGCCGCCACCGCAGGGCGGGCGGGTCGCTCTCGCTGGTGAGCCGCTTCCGCGGCAGCTGGAACGGGGAACTTTCCGCGCGCCGCTCGGTGAGCCGCACCCGCGCCACGATGGCTCCCGGGGAGAGCGTGGAGCGGCAGTGGGGCGCGAGCGGCAAGGCATCGTATGCCCGCGGCGGCTGGCGGGCATGGCTGAAGGTGGGCTACTCCCACGGCTCGGCGGCCCTTACGCAGGGCGCGGGCTACTCGCTGTGCGACGTGTCGGCCTCGGTGGAGCGCAGGTGGGGCGCGTGGGGCGTGAAGTGTGAGGCCGACAACCTGCTGCACCTTGGCGGCTACACGTGGCAGGGCGAGTCGCTCACGGCCTACTCGCTGTCGCGGCGCGTCTACGAGCTTCGCCCGGGCTTCATCGCCTTGTCGGCCACGCTGCGTTTCTGACCCCACGGCGCGCCCCCTGCCGTGCCTTTGCCCCGCGCGGCAGGGGCGGAGACCGGTGGGAATGGGGCTTCGCGGGGTGCGGGAATGGAAGTTTGTGCTGGCGTGCTTCCAAAGAATGAAATGTGGAAGGGGGGCTTCGCAGGGGCGGAAAGCGAGCGGGGGCGGAGGGAAAAGTGTCCCTCTGCCCCCGCCTGTGTATGCCTTGGGGTGGCGTGATGCGCCGCAACGGCTTGTCGTGGCCGTGCTTGCTGTCTGCGCGGCAGCTTGTCTGGCTATTCCTCAGACGGGTCTACGAGCGTCACTTTGCCGTCTGCCGCCACTCTGATGCGGAAGCTGCTGTCGCCCCTTTCCTTGGCCTCGCGTATGGCGGCGTAGAAACTGTACTCCTGCTCATCGAGCACTACCAGCGAGTCGGCCTCCGTATCGTAGACCACGAAAGCTCCCTTGCTGTACTTTCCTTCCTTGTTGTCCATGATTTCCGTCAGTGCTGCCGCAATGCGCGTGCTCATGCTGTCGGTTTGTGCCTTGTCTGTGGCGGCCTTCTGCGCGCCGTTTCCGCATCCGGCGAGGCTTAGGCAAAGCACCGTAAGCGCGGCGAGGGAACGGAGAATGTTCTTTCTCATAAGTCTTGTGTTTTTAGTTTTTGCCTACTCTTTCAGCTTTTTGGCTTCTGCTCCTTTCTGTTCTGTATGGTCAGTTTTGCGTCAGTTGTTGGCTGCAATATTAGGAATTATCATTTATGCTGCCAAATACAAACACCTAAAAGATGTTAAATGTGTGATAAAAACGGCTTTTTGCTGGTATAAAATGTTTTTCCGCGACACTTTGTGTTGCTTCTTTTGGCTTTTGCGGCTCGTTTGTCGGCGTGCGGAATACGATTTGTCGCCATGCTTTTCGGCTGCTTTCGGCGGTGCGGTGCCGCCTTTCGGCCCTCGGCAGGGCGACAAATCGGGGAGTTTTTCTTTCGATTATCGGCATCAATTCGGCTTGCTTTGACAGCACGGGGCGACAAATCGTGGAGATTTTTCCCGCCACCGCGCCGCGCTGTTCCGCCTCTTTGGCGTGCGCTCCGGCCTGCTTTCGGAGCATGGAATTTGCGCCACCAATCACCATTATGATAAATGGCGGCAGGCGATGGCGGCGTTCCCGCTCCC
>CAZXFP010000023.1:0-33093 GCA_964640675.1 uncultured Prevotella sp.
TAACGCCAAGCCCTCTCTTCATCCAATATTCAGATAGCTCAGCATCCTTATCCAACAGCGGAGTTCCTTTATCATATCGTTTAGACAGCTCAAAACATGCACCAGAATCACCTTCCGCTGCAAGCTGCATTATCACTTTCGTGGATTGTTCTTGATAATTCATCATTGTATTATTATTACACTCAATTTAAAGTTACAAGTTCTATCAAAACAGCGATACGATCCAATCGCCAAGTGCTATCACCCATTTTACCATGAAGTAGATAAGCACGCAGAGAATGCCAATTAACACCGCAGACCAAACTGCCTTCCTGTTGACTTCTTGAATCACAGTTTTATCATCATTAACGTAGCCTGTTATGAGCCTAAGGTTGGCAACGTAGCTGCGATTAAACACATCAATGATGTCACCTATGAAAAGAGGTATCGAACCAAGCAACATATCCTTCAATACATTGCAGATAACTGCAAGCGTAAGAGGAATAGACTTTACTTGCACAAGTGCGAAGTAAATGAACGGGATAGCGAGGCAACTTGACAACACATCGCCAACACCTCCGGGGATTAAGCCGATGATTGGATCGAGGAAATACTTATCCATATACTTCGCTGTTTTGTCCATTACACGGTATGACGCAGTGTTCATCAGAGCCTGCCGCCTGGCTTCCTTCTCTGCTTGCCGCTGTTGCTCTTTTGCAAGGGTAGACTCGCGTTGCCTGTCCTCACGCTCAAAGTTCATGCCCATATCAACTTGAGCCTGCTGTCTTCTGCTATTTGCCATATTTGTCTTAAGCTACAATGTTATTTGTTTCTTGCCGTCAATAAAGTCCTTGAATTCTTGGTCAGAAATACTCTGACCACAGAGTTCGCTGAGCATAAGCAATGCTTGTTTTCGCTCTTCATCATTCTTTGCGAGATTGACACGGCGCATGATTTCTCGAACAAATGCACTCTTGTTGTCAATACTCTTGATTTGCTTGCGGAAATCCGAGGCAAGTTTATCAAACTCCTCGTCATATGCCGCACTTACGAGCTGACCATTAAGTTGCTGCAACTTCAATTGCAACGCACTGTCGAGCAACGCCACTCCTTGCTGCAAGGCCTGCTCTGAAACATCTGCCACCTGCGAAAGCTCTTCTTCTGAATAATGACGGCCACCCTCATCCTCTCCACGATAGTCATCAACACCATTGAGCAACGCCCTTGCCATATCATGATCGGCATGAACATTGTCTGCAAGGGTTTGAGTGAAAAGCACAAGATTGTCTTCTATATCCGCAGGAAGCTTTTGTGCAGACTTGAAATCAGGAACAGACACCGTCCCTACAAGTCTCTTATCGAGTTTCGTCTCCATTATTTCACGTCCAAGACGGAGCATTGCTATAACTGTACGAAGATGTGGAAGCATCTTTAACTGCGTATCGCTTGAAGCTTTAACCTTTAAGCGTATTTGCCTGTTCACTTTATTGAGTTTCTCCTTCAACAAAAGCTGCTCCTGTTGCTTTTCTTTCAAACTGCTTTGGTGTGCGGAAAGTTCTTCCTTACCGAGTTTCAAGTCTACCTGATAATTTTCGTATTCACGAACAAGAGGGTAACAGACCGCGTCCCATTCTGCATAATTGCGGTTATACTTCTTATTGGCATTGCCCAGAGTAATGATGTTCAGAAGGAAGAATGGCTTTGACGGCTTACGCGCCTTGGCATCCCGATAGCTTGCCCCTTTTGATTCAAGGGTGGCAGTAATATCGCTGATAAGACTTTGGTAAATGTCTATGTTCGACAAGTGATCATTAATCTCGCCATCTAAAACTTTCAACTGCGCAAGCAATTCACAACGCTGACTCTCCAACGGCCGAATTTCACTATTATCGTAGAGCGAATCAGTTATGGCTTTCAAGTCTGAATCCATTAGCTTAGCCGCATAACGAAGATAGATGTCCGCCTTGGGCACAACCACATCATTGAGCGTCTTGTGTATAACGAGCAACCTACCAAGATCTGACTTGATAAGCGTGGAATCATGTTTTACACTCGTCTTGAACGCCGCCAGTTCTGAACGCAACCGATTGGTACGTTCTCCCGCCTGCATATAGTGGTTGATCATACCAAGCCCCGCCATAGCAAGCCCCAAGGTCTTATTTCCTTGCCCTGCTGATTTATATGCAGCGACACTATTCCGAACCGATTCCTGAAAACTTTCGGAGATTTCACCAATAAGTGCCGAGCATTTATCCGTGATACGGTTATATTCCAATTCCGTATGCTTCAGCATACTGTCGACATCAAGAAACTGCACTTGGCTGAAATCAAACAAGGCGGGAGCCACAACCTTAACACTGTCACCATAGACATCGATTAACCGCATGGCAAACTCCTGATATATTGCAGTTATGTCCGCACGGAGAGTTGTAAAATCGGCTATGTTGCGGCGCACGGTATCCTCACCCTCATGATACGTTTCAACCATTTTTGAGTAACGCTCAAAGAGTGTTGAGGCCTCTGCGCGCACGGCCTTCACCCCTCCCGTACCTGTTACCTTATCCATCTTGCCCGAAGCAGACTTGACCATGGCAAACGACATGTTCGTCTCTATGTCTCTTTTGAGAGCGGCAAGCGTATCAGATGCTTTGTCGAGTTCCCGTATCGTGAGTGCCATTGCATCTTCCGACTTATCCCTGTCAAGGAGATCGACAAGCTCATACTCGTTTATCAATGCCCGCCGACCATCGTTGGTTATGAAAGCCTGCCCTATATTGCGATCATTGTTGAAATGTCTGTAAGCCTCAAAGACGAGCTTACCCACATCAAAAGAATCAGCTTCAACGCCATACTGTTTAAGCTCATAGGCAAGATCTGCACGGAGATAAGTCTCCCCTTCCCTACAAAGCTTTTCCGCAATACTCCGAATTGCCCCATAGACTGTTTCTTGTCTCATACTCTTATCTTTTGTTTTTAGAACAATCTGATCAAATATACAACAAAGTGTTAAGTCGTTACTTTTATCTTCTCACCCAGCTTCTTCCGCCATTTGTGGAATAATATAGTCCGCGGCTTGTGTTGGCCAGCAGCGTGCTGCCCTCGTCTTGCAGATTGATGAAGTCGCCATAGGAATTGTTTATGCAGCGCGGGGAGAAGCTGCGGGCGGCGTTGGCCGACACATAGATGCCCTTGCTTGTGGCGGCCAGCACCTCATTCCCCACAAGCAGCAGGTCGCGGAATGTGCCGTATGACGTTCTGTCGGGACAGCGCACCACCCAGGAGCGGCCACCGTTGCCGGAGCTTTCTATCGTGTTGTTACTCGGATTGATGCGAAGCAGCTCTCCCTTTGAGAACATTCCTCCGCCTGTTTGGATAATCTGTGGCATAGTCGTAAAGAATTAATAGTTTAAAGTATTGATAATCGTCTTTCAGTTTTCAAGAAACGAGCGTGAGCATACCCTTTCCTATTTTGCCCACGTAGGTTCTCGCACAACCCAGAATCAACAAAACAGCAGGAGTAGCCCACGCCCGTAGACATGGACATCACTCACTGACCTTTGACTGATTCTTGTGAATTTGCGAGATTTACGTGAATCAAATGGCAGCGTGATGCGTATCACTTTATTCCTCAAAGTCTGGCAACAGCTACTAAAAGTAGGCATTCCGCTTGCAAACTTACAGAAAGTATCCGTAACCACCAACTTTTCGGCCAAGTTTTTTTGATTGATTTTGGCTTCGTCCAGCAATCTTAGAACCAAGTTCTCTTTACTCGCGCCTGCCAATCTCCACACCGCTCCTGCTGATTTATTGCTGTTCATCGTTTCTTCTTGTTGATAATCTGTCGCCATACTCATACTCCGCATTCACTCTAACAACAAAGTTGTCCATGCGCAGCACATCGGCAAGGGAATAATGAAAATGACTGCACACGGCATGAAGCATGTAGCAAACCTCCATGTTTTTGAATGCTGGGCTGAGCAAAGCACCTTCATCCCATGCATCGCCGTCGTCCAAGACGCCTACAAGTTCTTCCCTTGCTTTCTCCTCCGACTGACCAAAGCACTGCAAGGTCTCGTGAATATGGCTCATTACCCTAAAGTTTCGTCTGTCGAAGTCGGCAAGGAGGCCTATCATACGGGAGAAGTCCGACCCATACCAGCCGTCATTGTCAAGCCGTCTGACCGCATCCTCTTCGCCTCTCTCAAAGTCGAAAGTTGCTCTCACGCAATAGTCGTTGCTGTTCAGCCCTGCATCGTTCAGCACTTTCCACATCTCAAAAGTCTTCTCATACAGCCGCCGAGTTTGCTCCTGCAAGCGGTCATTCAGCTCCCTCATCATCCTCACTTCCGCTTCTGTTGGCTGCATCAGCGCATCGAGCACGCTTCGGCGCACGTTGAGAAGCGACTCCAGCAGCTTCCACTCCTGCTCGCCAACGTGCGGAATACGACAACCTTCGCCAACGATACTTTTCACGCGCCTTTCCACATTACTTATAATGTCGCGCTTGGCATCAGCATCGGCACTTCCTTTGAGCCATTCCTCAAAGTTCCTATTGGCATTGTAGTCTGTTGGCAGACTCTGCAAATAGCTTTTCACATCAAACATTTCTTCCTCTTTATCTTATTTGGCGGCAAAATTAGCTGCCGGATATGCCAAATTCTGTCCCACGGAAAAGAAAAATAAGAAATATTTGATGAAAAATAAAAATCCACCCAAGTACATCTTGGATGGATTTAAAGCTAAAACGAAACGATTATTTCTGCGCACGCGCTCAAAACACGCGGCTTAGAGATCGTCCATTTTCTCGTTTTCCTTTGCGTTGCTGTTAATATGATCTGTATAATCCACATGTATAGAATACTTATAGTCAATTACAGACATTCCATAGCGCGTCTTATAAAGATTTATAAGACCCAAAACAGTCTCTCCATCAGCAGCAAGCACCATTACGTCAAACGCGTCATACCCTTCAAAAGTGCCATTCATCACCAAACCATCTGGATATTTGGCTTGAAGCATTGCCTTAATTTCCTCATAAAACTGATCGGCCAAACCCTCATTCTCATTACTATAAACAGCCTTGGCTCTATAAACCGTCTTATTATCCGTATAATACGCATGAAAAGTACAGTTCTTTCCCGTAAACCTCCCTTTAAAACACCTACTACCAAAAGGCATCATACGATTAAACTCCCTGTCCGGCTGGATGCCCTTGGCTGCCAACTTACGCTGGAAATTGTCGATACTTCCCGTCAAAGGGATACCCATGAATTTGAGGTGCTGCTGCGCGGAAACTTGCAAGGGGGCGCAAAGCAACAACAAAAGCGAAACTAAAATGATAGGTCTAAAATATTTCATCATGTGAAAAGGTATTGATTAGTAGCCACAAAGGTAAGAATTTAATATAAGAAAACACAATCTATACTTTAAAAAAAATATCCTTCGCCCATTTTCCGCGCCGCTTTTAACAACTTCACGAAGAGAGATACTAAGGCTAAATGCCCGCAAAAACAGGTAAAGTGCGCCAAATACCGCTACGCCGCATAGCTTTGTTGCAACGGCAAACCATATCTTGCCATCCCAAAAACACACCTCTTGCAGAACAATGTGAGGAGCGGAAGCAAGCATTTCTGCAACACCCGATAGCGGAGATGTCGACAAAAAGTTGTATTTTTGCACGCAGCCAAGGGAAAAAGGCGGGAAAAGACACCCCGAGTGCGCGCCCAAGGCTACGGAATACAAAACATAGAGCAACCAGAAACTGTATGAAGAAAGCACTGGTGACAGGTGCCAACAAGGGCATCGGATACGAGATAGCGCGCCATCTGGGCAAAGCCGGATGGCAAGTGATAGTGGGAGCGAGAGACGAGGCACGCGCGCTGGCCGCCGTGGAGCAGCTACGTGCCGACGGGGCAGACATCGCCGGGTGGCAGCACGTGGACTTGTCGGACAACGAAGCCATAGAACTGTCGGCCAAGGAGATAGCCGAGAAGCACCCCGACCTGTCCTTGCTCGTCAACAATGCGGGCATTCCGGGCAACATGAGCGTGCCCAGCTATGAGCAATCCGTACAGGACGTGATGGCAACGGTGCAGGTGAACTACGTCGGCACATTCCTGCTCACCAAACTGCTTGTGCCCCTGATGGAGCAAAACCACGGGCGGATAGTGAACATCACCGTACCCACGGCGTTCAGCCCGTACTGGCACCCCATGGCCTACGTGGCCAGCAAGGCCGGCCAAAACACCATGACAAGCATCATGGCATGGGAGTTTGACTATTACAAAAAGCCCATCAAGATATTCGACATCCACCCCGGTGCCACATCAACCGACCTCAACGGCCACTATTCCGGCCCCGGCTCGCACCAACCGGAGGTGATAGGACAGAAGATTGAGGAAATCATCAACGACGGAAAGTCTCACAACGGGGAGTTCATAGAGCTTTATCCCATTGTGGACGAAGGCAATTTCTAAACACCATACATCATCATGGACTTCAAAGCATTAGCGCAGAAGCGGTTCTCCGCACGCCAGTACACGGCCGAGGCCGTGAGCAAGGCCGACTTGGAATACATCATAGACTGCGCAAGGCTTGCCCCATCGGCCCACAACCTGCAGCCTTGGAAGTTTCTCATCATCACCTCCGAGGAGGCCAAGCAGCGCATCCGCCAGTGCTACGGCCGCCGCTGGTTTGCCACCGCGCCCCTCTACGTGCTCTGCATGAAAGCCACCGAGGGCGGATGGGTGCGCCCCGATGACGAAAAGCCCCACGCCGACATCGACCTGGGCATAGCCATCGAGCACATTTGCCTTGCCGCCGCCCACCGCGAACTGGGCACTTGCTGGGTTTGCAACTACGATGTGGAGGCCGTCAGGAGGCTCTTCCCCGTGGCGGGACATGAGGCCGTGGCCATCATCCCCATCGGCCACATAGCCCCCGACTGCCCCAATCCCGAGAAAAAGCGCAAGGAGCGGGAAGAGATTGTGGAGGAAATATAATACGGAAACAAAACAAGCACGCATCGGCAGGTGAGCCACTCTCCCTGCCGATGCGTGCTATAAGCCGGCGCGTGAGCCGCCGTCAGCGTGCCACGCCATGCCGCAGCCATCCCAAGATGGCCACCCTCGGGCTTCGTGCCAGCTGTCCGGGATTCGTTCCCTGCTCTCCCTCGGGCACTTCGCGGCCATTCCGCCGATAGAACTCCGTCCAATAAGGCAGAGTGCGGCCGCTGCTGTCGTGAAACGACATGGGGATGGTGCCGAAAACGGGGCTTCCAAGGCTGTCTACGCAGCACTTCTGCATCAGCTCGCTGCAATACATCGCACGGTCGTCGGCCTCAAAAAGGGAGTCGTAAGGCAAGCCCACGCAAGCGCGCGCCGCCGCCAGCGAGGCCGAAACGTCAAGCCCCGCCACGCGGCCTACGACACACCGGGGGTTGGCCTTCAAGAAATCATCCAGCGGCGTGACCGCCACGCCCCGCGCGGGAGCAGCCTCCACCACGCACGCTTGCCGCCCGCACAGCATCATCATGCCCACGTGGTCGATGGGCAAGTCGCCCGCAGCCACCGTTGCCTGCGTGATGGCGTTGCCACGGGGGCTTACCGAGAACAGCAGATGGCCATCGCGCAGACATGAGTCGGCCACTTCGGGCAACGCCACCGTCTGCCCCAACGCGCCCAGCGTGCCCCAACAGCACGCCAGCACAAGCCACACGCGAGCCGTCCTCATTGCCCTGCCAGCCTTGCCAGCAGCACTTGGCATCCGTCCTCTATGAGGTCGAGTGCCAACTCAAAGCCCTCATCGCCATCATAGTAGGGATCGGGCACACAGTCGCAGCCCCGATGGCGCGCAAACAGGTCGGCCATGCGCACAATCTTCTCCCGCTCCGCGGCGTTTCGCGCCTGCCGGGAGACGTTCTTGTAGTTCTCATCGTCCATGACCACAATGTAGTCGAAGGCGGCAAAGTCGGCCGAAGCGTCAAACTGCCGCGCCACGTGGTCTATCCTGTATCCCCTCGCCGCGCCATGCTTGCGCATCCGCTTGTCGGGAAGCTCCCCCACGTGCCATCCGCCTATGCCGGCGGAGTCTACAAAGAACCTGTCGCCCAATCGGCCATCGTCTATCATCTTCTGCATGATGGCGTTTGCCGCCGGAGAGCGGCAGATATTGCCAAGGCAGATAAAGAGTATTTTCACCTTGTCCATAATTGATTGCAAAATTAGGCAATCGTTTCCACTCCGCCAAACTTCACGTCCGATTCTTTCAAATGCGCGCCCCCGTCAAACGCCTTGCGCAACCGCCCGTGGCAAAACCATACCTTTTGGAGCGCGAAACGTATGGTTTCGCACCGCAAAACCATACCTTTTGCAAGGCCAAACCATACCTTTCGCACGGCGCAACATCAACCGCTGCCAACAGCAAATTACCTTTTTGACGCAGAAACAAGCAAAAATAAGACAAAACGCGCACTATTTTTCCAAAAAACATTAAAAAACCGCTTGCCATTCGTTTGTTTTTTGTACATTTGCAGGGTCGTCATACGGCGACAAAAAATCAATTAACAACCTAAATCAAAGAAGATAATGGAGATACCCTTTGCAGAGTCATGGAAGATTAAGATGGTGGAGCCCATCCACAAGAGTACACGCGAAGAGCGCGAGGAATGGCTGAAAGCAGCCCACTATAACGTGTTTCAGCTGAAAGCCGAGGAGGTTTACATCGACCTGCTCACCGACAGCGGCACGGGCGCAATGAGCGACAGGCAGTGGGCATCGATGATGCTGGGCGACGAGAGCTACGCCGGCGCAACGAGCTTCTACAAGTTGGAGGAGACAGTGCGCAGAATTTTCGGCCTCCACTACGTCATCCCCACCCATCAGGGACGCGCCGCCGAGAACGTACTCTTCTCTTATCTGGTCAAGCCGGGCAACGTTATCCCCGGCAACGCCCACTTCGACACCACCAAGGGACACATCGAGGCACGCAAGGCGTTTGCCATCGACGTGACAACCGACGAGGCCAAGGACACGCAGCTTGAAGTTCCGTTCAAGGGCAATGTGTCGCTGGAGAAGCTGGAGAAGGTTTTGAAGGAGAACGAGGGCAATGTGCCGTTCATGGTGCTCACCGTTACCAACAACACGGTGGGTGGTCAGCCGGTCAGCATGGAGAATATCAAGGCCACCTGCGCCCTCTGCCACCGCTACGGAGTGCCCGTTGTGATGGACTCCGCACGCTTTGCCGAGAACGCCTACTTCATCAAGACACGCGAAAAAGGCTACGCCGACAAGACCATCAAGGAGATTGTGCTCGAGATGTATGCCGATGCCGATGCGGCAACGATGTCATGCAAGAAGGACGCCATTGTGAATATGGGCGGCTTCATCGCCATGCGCAAGGAAGAATGGTACGAGGGCGCGAAGAGTTTCTGCATCCCCTACGAGGGCTACATTACCTATGGCGGCCTGAACGGACGCGACCTGAACGCCGTGGCGCAGGGTCTGGACGAGAACACGGAGTTCCCGATGCTGGAAACGCGCATCCATCAGGTGGAGTATCTGGCCAAGAAGCTCGATGAATACGGCATTCCTTACCAGCGTCCGGCAGGCGGACACGCGGTGTTTGTGGACGCTGACAAGGTGCTAACCCACGTTCCGAAGGAGGAATTCCCCGCCCAGACGCTCACCTGCGAGCTGTATTTGGAGGCCGGAATACGCGCCGTAGAGGTGGGCTACATGCTTGCCGACCGCGACCCGGTGACACATGAGAACCGCTTCAACGGACTTGACCTGCTGCGTTTGGCCATTCCCCGCCGCGTCTACACGGACAATCACATGGACGTAGTGGCCGCCGCGCTGAAGAATGTGTACGACCGCCGCGAGCAAGTGACGCGTGGTGTGGCCATAGAATGGGAAGCTCCGCTCATGCGCCACTTCACCGTGAAGCTCAGAAGACTGTAACAAGGGCGACAGATGGCGAGCCAACGCGGACAATAGCGCGATGCTGACACCCCAAGCCACGTGACCGGGACAAGCGAAAGCCACGCCCCGCGCCATCGCAACGCCACACTTCGTATCCTCAACTGTTCCCCCGCCGCCAACCATAGCGGCGGGGGAATCACTTTCTGGCAGCTCCTCCGCACCATCAGACTTTTCATGCCAAGCCGCCCTACGGCCACAAACATGGCCGGAAGGCAAACCTCTCGCCACCCCAACGCGGCAACACTAAGAGGCCATACATTTGCCTCGCGCTTCCTATCTTTTCACTTCCCGTCTGCAACCTTTTCACTTCACGCCTGCAATCTTTCCTCTTCACACTTCCAATCATTTTGCTTTACGTTTGCAAAACCTCTTGCTTCACGCTTCCATTCCTTTTACTTTACGTTTCCACTCCTTTTGCTTTGCGATTCCAATTCTTTTGTTTATTTTTGCAATCCCAATCATTTTCCCCGACAAAGGAGGGAAAACAGCTTAAAAACAAGTATGGTACTGAACTACATTTGGATTGCATTTTTCGTCATAGCTTTCGTGTTTGGCGTGGCCAAACTGTGCTTCACAGGCGACACGGCAGTGTTTGAGCACATGGTACAAGCCACTTTCGACTCATCGAAGACCGCCTTTGAGACCTCGCTGGGCCTCACCGGCGTGCTGGCCTTGTGGCTTGGCATCATGAAAATAGGCGAGCGGGCCGGCGCGGTGAACGCCTTGGCACGCATTCTCAGCCCCGTCTTCACCAAACTCTTCCCCGACATTCCGAAAAACCACCCTGTGATGGGGTCAATCTTCATGAACATCGCATCGAACATGCTGGGACTGGACAACGCCGCCACACCCACCGGACTGAAAGCGATGCAGCAAATGCAGGAGCTGAACCCTCGGAAAGAAAACGCAACGAACCCTATGATTATGTTCCTTGTGCTCAACACGAGCGGACTGACCATCATTCCCACCAGCATACTTGCCTTCCGCGCCGCCAAAGGGGCTGCCATGCCCACCGATGTGTTCATCCCCATACTCATCGCCACCACCATTGCCACGCTGGCAGGTATCATCATCACGGCCCTATGGCAGAAAATCAACCTCCTGCAGCCCGTCTTACTGCTGACGCTGGGAGGCATGATAGCCTTCACGGGAGCCGTTGTCTGGGGCTTCGGACAGATGGACAAGGAGACGATGGGGCTGGTAACGAGCGTTGCCTCCAACCTTATCCTCCTCGGCATCATCCTCTCCTTCATCCTTGCGGGCTTCTTCCGCAAGGTCAACGTCTACGATGCGTTCATCGAGGGCGCAAAAGACGGATTCCAAACCGCCGTGCGCATCATCCCATACCTCGTGGCCATACTCGTGGCGGTGGCCGTATTCCGCGCCTCGGGGGCTATGGACGTAATCATAGACGGCATATCCTGGTGTGTGAGACAGTGCGGACTGAACACCGACTTCGTAGGCGCGCTGCCCACAGCGTTCATGAAGCCACTCAGCGGAAGTGGCGCGCGGGGGCTGATGCTGGAGGCTATGGACAACTACGGAGCCGACTCCTTCGTGGGAAGGCTTAGCTGTATCTTCCAAGGCTCTACGGATACGACTTTCTACATCTTAGCCGTCTACTTCGGAAGCATAAGCGTGAAGAACACGCGCCACGCCATAAGCTGCGGATTGCTGGCCGACTTGGCGGGCGTTATCGCTGCCATCGCCATCGCCTACGTGTTCTTCGGCTGATGCCAAAAGGCTTTCTGTCGCGGCACGCCATCCACTTTGAGCGGCAGCAGAAAAGCCGCTGCCGCGTCATGGCTGACGTGCACCGCGCCCTAACGTAAAGGCTCAATTTGTAAAACCATACCTTTTGCCTCGTGAAAGGTATGGTTTTGCACGGCGAAAGGTAACCTTTTGCAAGCCAAAAGGTATGCTTTTGTGGCGCAACACCAATGGTATTGCGCCGCAAAAATTATATTCCAAGAATCAAAAGATAATCCTCTGATAATCAACCTCTCACAAAGCGCGTTCCCAAACGTGAACGCGGCTGAAAAAGAAGAGGCTATTCCGCTGCCGACAACTTGTCGACCAGCGCGCGGATACTGGGGAAAAGAAGATTGCAACCCTCACGAGCCAGCGTCTCATCGGGCAACGGACCCGAGTTGACAGCTACCGTGAAGCAGCCCGCGGCCACGCCGGCACGCACCCCAAGCGGCGCATTCTCCACCACAATGCCCTGCCACGGCTGCAGATTGCCAGCCTTGCGCAGTCCGGCAAGATAAGGCTCGGGGTTCGGTTTGCCCCGCTTCACGTCGAAAGCCGTAGTGATGTGAGCCTCATCAAGGAACTCCCCGAAGTCTACAAGCAAGCGGCGGATGAGCGGACGCTGCCCGCTGCCCGTCACTACGTTGATGCTCATTCCGCGATCGCTCATGGCGCGCATCAGCTCCTTTACGCCATCGAAGATTACGGCCTCCCCCATCTCGTGGAAATAGCGCGCCTTCAGCTCATACATCTCTTGCGCCTCGGCCTCCCCTATCTCCTTGCCCAGCTGCTGCCTGACAAAGGAACGGATGGTGTCTACGCCGCGCGCGCCCTCCGTGGCATAGGCATCGGAGGCCGTGAAGTGGATTCCAAACTCGGCCAACGCGCGTGTCCACGCCTTGGCATGATTGGGCATGCTGTCGTAGAGCACGCCGTCCATATCGAAAAGCACAGCTTTGGGCTGGAAACGCTCAAAGCCGTGCCGACTCAAATATTGCTTGATTTCTTCCTCAAACATACGTATTGATAAACAAAAGCCCGCACGGCGACTCGCAGCCGTGCGGACAATATAGTGCGAGACTTACGCCTCCTCTTTCAGCCGCTCTTGTATGGCCTTGCTCTCCGCCTCGTATCCGGGCTTATTGAGCAGGGCAAACATATTCTTCTTGTACGCTTCCACACCGGGCTGGTTGAACGGATTCACGCCAAGCACATTGCCGCTGATGCCGCAACCAATCTCGAAGAAGTAGATAAGCTGGCCCACATAGTAGGCATTAAGTCGGGGAACGCAGATGCGAATCTGCGGAACGCCACCATCGCAGTGAGCCAGACGCGTGCCCAGCTCAGCCATCTTGTTGACCTCGTCCACGCGTTTTCCCTCAAGGAAGTTCAGCCCATCGAGGTTCTCCTCATCGTGCGGGAAGAGCAATTCGCGCTCCGGCTGCTCCACGCTGATGACCGTTTCCCACACCGAACGCTCGCCTTCCTGAATCCATTGACCCATGGAGTGGAGGTCGGTGGTGAAGTCGCAGGACGCGGGGAAGATGCCCTTGTGTTCCTTACCTTCGCTCTCGCCGTAGAGTTGCTTCCACCACTCGGCGAGATAGTGGAGCTTGGGCTGGAAATTCACCATGATTTCAATCTTCTTACCGGCTTGCGAGTAGAGCGCGTTGCGCACGGCGGCATACTGCGCGGCGATGTTCTCGTTGTAGGGAGCACATCCGCTGGTGGCCTTTTCCATGTCTTGCGCGCCCTTTACGAGCTGGCAAATGTCGAATCCGGCAACGGCAATGGGCAGCAATCCCACCGGTGTGAGCACGGAGAAGCGGCCTCCCACGTTGTCGGGAATAACGAAAGTCTTGTATCCTTCCTTGTCTGCCGCAGCGCGTGCCGCGCCCTTATGCGCATCGGTAATGGCCACAATAACGTCCTTGGCCTCCGCTTTGCCGCGCTGCTCTTCGCACTGCTTCTTCAGCAAACGGAAAGTAAGGGCTGTCTCGGTGGTGGTGCCGCTCTTCGATATGTTGATTACGCCGAAACGCTTGTCGCGCAAGTAGTCGGTAAGCTCGGCCAGATAGTCCTCGCCAATGTTGTTTCCCGCAAAAAGGATGATGGGGTTACGCTTGTCCTGAACAAGCCAGGCGAAGCTGTTTCCCAATGCTTCTATCACCGCACGGGCACCCAAATAAGAGCCTCCGATGCCTGCAACGACCACGCACTCGCACTTCTCGCGCAGCGTGTCGGCCACGGCCTGCACCTCAGAGAGGAACTCCGGCGTGATGCTCGAGGGCAGATGAAGCCACCCGAGGAAGTCGTTGCCGGGACAAGTGCCGTTCTCCAGTGATGTCTGCGCTGCGGAAATCTGCGGCGCATAAGCCTCCATCGTCCCCGGATTGAGGAACGGGAGTGCCTTGCTAATGTCTAATCGAATACTTTCCATTGTGATACCTATTGTTGTTTGTTTCTTTCTCTTGTCCTCCGACCGCCGCCTTTGGCATGCTTTCTCACCCAAAGGGCTTCCCGTTATCCGAACGCTTGATGAGCCATGAGGCGAATGCAGTTCTCCACATCGCCACGCTCGTAGAGCACACGGTGCACGGTGTCGAGGATGGGCGTACTTAAATGGACATGATGCGTGCGCAGCTCCTGCGCGATGGCGTACATACACTTTGTCCCAAAGTATCCCTCGGCAATCATTTCCATCTCGGCCTGCGCGGCCTTAACGCCATAGCCGCGGCCTATCATCGAACCGAACGTGAAGTTGCGGGACAGCCGTGAGTAGCCCGTAACGAGCAAATCGCCCAGATAGAGCGTGTCGAGCATATCGCGGCTGATGGGGTTGAGCGCGCTGAGAAGACTGTTCATCTCCTGCATGGCGTTCGACATGAGCACGGCTTGGAAGTTGTCCCCGTAGCCCAAAGAGCGGCAGATGCCGGCGCAGATGGCGTAGACGTTCTTCAATACCGCCGCATACTCGATGCCAACCACATCGCGCGAGGTCTTGGTCTTGACGTATGGCGAACGGAGAAGCCGGCAAAAGGCATCGGCACGCTCAGGACTGACGCACCCAACGGTCAGGAACGTGAGACGCTGCTGCGCCACTTCCTCCGCATGAGAGGGACCGCCGATGCACGCCAGCTGACTTTCGGGCACGCCAAAGCGCGAGTGCATATACTCCGTAAACACGGTGTTCTCGCCCGGAACCACACCCTTGATGGCCGTGATGATGAATTTTCCGCTCAACGGCACGCGTACTTTGTCGAGCAACTCCTTCACATAGGGCGACGGAGTGACGAAAAGCAGCGTGTCGTAGTGCGACAATATGTAATTGAGGTCGGACGAAAAGTCTATCTCCGACGTGTCGAAGCTGAGGTTGCGCAGGTATCCGGGATTATGGCGCAAGCTCTTGAAGCGGTCAATAGTGTACTGTCGGCGAACATACCACCCTATTCTGTGGGTGTGCTCAACGATGACTTTGGCCAGCGCAGTGGCCCAACTGCCACTTCCTACTACCGCTACACGTCCTAAATCCATCCCGTCCCAGCCTCTGGTTTATTCTCCTTCCTGCGGCTGCACCGCGTCGATCCACTTCTGAATCTCGTCGACCGACGGCTTCTCGTAGCCGAGTTTGTACTTCTTGTTTATCTCGCCGAGCTTCTGTTGCAGCCCCTGCGCCTTCTCGTCTCTGATGTCGGAGAGCAGGTTGAAGCCTGCCTTGCGCAGCACATACACCCATTCCTCGGCCACGCCGATGCGCGCCCACTCGGCGATAGTGTCCTGCGGGGTCTTCTTCTCCGGCTTCATCTGCGGGAAGAGGAGCACCTCCTGGATGTTCTCCTTGCCCGTCATGAGCATCACCAGACGGTCTATGCCGATGCCGATACCGCTCGTGGGCGGCATGCCGTACTGCAACGAGCGCAGGAAATCGTGATCAATGACCATCGCCTCATCGTCTCCCTTGTCGGCCAAGCGCATCTGCTCCTTGAAGCGGGCTTCCTGATCGATGGGGTCATTCAGCTCCGAGTAAGCGTTGGCAAGCTCCTTTCCGTTCACCATCAGCTCGAAACGCTCGGTCAGTCCGGGCTTGGAGCGGTGCATCTTGGTGAGCGGAGACATCTCTACGGGATAGTCGATGATGAACGTGGGCTGAACAAACGTGCCCTCGCAGAACTCTCCAAACAGCTCGTCGATGAGCTTTCCCTTGCCCATGGTGTCGTCCACGTCCATGCCTTTCTCCTTGCAGAAGGCGCGAATCTCGTCTTCCGACTTGCCCTCGCAGTCGAAACCGGTCTTCTCCTTGATAGCCTCAAGGATGGGCAGACGGCGGTAGGGGGCTTTGAAAGAGATGACGTTGTCGCCGTTCCTCACCTCCGTGGAGCCGCCATTGACGGCCTTGCAGATGGTCTCAAGCATCTGCTCGGTGAACGACATCATCCAGTTGTAGTCCTTATACTGCACGTACAGCTCCATGCAGGTGAACTCGGGGTTGTGGTACTTGTCCATACCCTCGTTGCGGAAGTTCTTTCCAATCTCGTAGACACCCTCAAATCCGCCCACGACAAGACGCTTCAAGTAAAGCTCCGTGGCGATGCGCATGTACATATCGATGTTCAGCGCGTTGAAATGGGTGATGAACGGGCGTGCGCTCGCGCCGCCGGGGATGCTCTGGAGCGTAGGTGTCTCCACCTCGGTGTAGCCGTGCGAGTCGAAGAAGGCGCGCATGGTTCTGAGCACCGTGGCACGTTTGAGGAACGTGTCCTTCACACCATCGTTCACAATCAAGTCCACATAGCGCTGGCGGGCACGCAGCTCGGGATCATCAAACTTGTCGTAGGCCACACCGTCCTTGTACTTCACGATGGGCAACGGGCGCAAGCTCTTCGACAGAAGCTCCAAAGACTGCGCGTGAACGCTGATTTCGCCCATCTGCGTTTTGAACACAAAGCCGCGAATACCGATGAAGTCGCCAATATCAAGCAACTTCTTGAACACCTTGTTATACAGCTCCTTGTCCTCACCGGGGCAGATGTCATCGCGCGTGATGTAGACCTGTATTCTGCCTTTGCTATCCTGAAGTTCCACAAAGCTGGCCTTGCCCATGACGCGGCGACTCATCATGCGTCCCGCAATCACCACCTCGCGTTTCTCATCCTCCTTGAAATTCGCCTTAATATCCTCGGAAAAGGCGTTGGTAGGAAACTCTGCGGCGGGATAAGGGTCGATGCCCGCCTCGCGTAAGGCCCGAAGGCTTTGTCGGCGACCAATCTCCTGGTCGCTCAGTTCTAATATGTTCATACTTGCTTTGCTAAGTCTTTATATTCACTTGTACGTTGCAAAGTTACGAAGAATATCCCAAACGCTTGCCCTTTTTATGTTTTTTATTATCTCGCGGCCCTTCCGCCACCTGCCCGCAAAGCCGTCAGCAGCCCGCCACCTGCGCCGCGCACCGCGCCTTTTCCTTCCCCGCCGCGCCACTCCCAAGGCCTGTTTGGCACTCCTCTTCGCTTCATCTCCCGCACACGGAAAGGCTCTTGAGAGGCCGAACAAGCACCTTTTGCAAACCATTGATAATCAACCGCATAGCAAGACCATACCTTTTAGACTGCAAAACCATACCTTTTGCACGCCAAAACCATACGTTTGAGAACGCAAAACCGCACCTTTCACCATGCGAAAGGTGCGGTTTCGTATCGCTGTCCCTGCGCGCGCCATCACGGCAGGGGCGCGAGCGGGCTGTCATTCGCGCCGCGCGGGCGACCTAAGCTATCAAATACCACATATATCCCACGAAGGTGAGCGTGAGCACTGCGCCCTCCCACCGCTCGATGGTGTACTTCGTGAAGGAGAAAAACCACAAGAGCATCATTGAGATGAGCAGCATATAGAGGTCTACATTGGTGATACCCTCAATGTGCATCGGCGATATCAAGCCCGTAACGCCAAGGATAAACAAGATGTTGAACACGTTGCTGCCCACCACATTGCCTATGGCTATGCCGCTGTTGCCCTTCCGCGCCGCCACAACGCTGGTGGCCAGCTCGGGCAGCGAAGTGCCTCCGGCCACGATGGTGAGACCTATCACGGCATCGCTCACGTGCAATGCCCGCGCCACGGCCGATGCCGCGCTCACAAACACGTTGCTGCCGAATATCAGGCAAGCCAGTCCCACAACTATCCACACGCCCGACATCAGCGCGCTCTTGGGCTTCTTGCCGCCGTCGGCAGGCGTGTTGCCCTGCGTCTGCGTCTTGTCGGCCAGCGCGCCACGCACCGTGAGTGTCATGAAGATGATGAACAAGGCGAGCAGCACAAAGCCGTCCGTGCGCGAGACTACCCAGTCCACCTGGCACATCATGAGCAAAATGACGGAGGAAACCAAGGCAAAGGGCACGTCTTTGCGCACCGTTACGGGAAGAATGTTCATGGGCGACACCATCGCGGCTAAGCCCACGATGAGCAAAGTATTGAAAATGTTGCTTCCCACCACATTGCCCACGGCCAAATCGGGCGTGCCTTTCAGTGCGGAGACAAAACTCACACAGAACTCCGGCATCGATGTGCCCATGGCAACGATGGTCAAACCAATTACAATCTGTGGCACACGGAACCGCTCGGCCACGGATACCGCGCCCTCGGTGAGCCGGTCTGCGCCCCAAAGCACGAGCGCAATGCCGACGATAATTAACAGTACGTTCAACAGCATATCTTCTTTTCTTTGATTTCCAGTCAGTAAGCGGGAGGCGTTCCCGCAGTCACGGAGAGTGCTTTCCCGCCGCAAATTTAATAAAAAAGACCCGAACGCCTATACGTTCGGGTCGATATTTATGCCTTTTGCCGCCGCCACGGGTCGCATTCGCGCCCATCTTGCGGTTTTTCCGATGCCCTGCCGCCGCACAAGACGGTTTTTCTCCCATACCATCCGTGCCCTTTCCGAGGTTTGCAACAAGGAGCTGCCGCACGCTCGGAGGAGACGCTTCTGGCTAAAAGCCTCTCATTGGAGGCCTCTGCATTCCGCCCGGGCGGCCACCCATAGGCGGCATCATTCCGCGCTCGCGTCCCTCCGGCCCGCGCATTCTGTCGCCCTCCGGCCGCTGCGGCTTGCCCCCGAAAAGATTGAAACGGTAAGTCACCTTCAGCATAGCATAGCTGTTGATGCTGTTATATTCCGTATCAGTGCGCCCGGTGGCGTTGATGACGCGCGAGAGATTGCTCTGGCGGTGCAGAATATCGTAGAGCTGGAGCGATATGGTGAGCGGCTTGCCTTTGAGAAAGCTCTGCGCCACTTGCGCGTTCCACAGCAATTCGTTGGTGTTGAGCGAGGCATCGCTGTATCCGCGACGACTGCTCATGTGCATATCGGTAGATACGCTCATGCCCCAGGGCGTAGTCAGGTTGACGCTTCCGCCATAGGCAAAACGCCAGGTGTTGAGATTCTGCGCCGATTGCAGGTTGTTCTTCGTGTGGGTGTAGTCCACTGAGCCGTCAAGAGCCACCTCCAGCCAACTGTTTCGGTAGCTTGCCATCAGCCTTTCGCCCCATGTCATGGAGCGGGTGACGTTCTTCTCCACGCTGCTCTCGCGCGATTGCTGCAGCATGGAGGCGTAACGGTTGATGGCGGCGGTAGTGAACGTGTTCACATTCCACACGCCCAGCGTGTCAATACTTGTGTTAAACATCAGCGCGGCATCAGCGTTCCAGTTGCCATTGATGTTCACCGGCATCACGGTACGTGCTCCCGTGGCGGCATCATAGGTGACGCTGTTGCCGATAGCATTGCGAATGGAGGAGAAATTCACGAATGCCATCCATGCTTGGGTGCGCCGCTGGCGGTAGCCGTTGTAGAAAAGTCGGAAGCGATTGGTGAAAGCGGGACGCAAACCGGGATTGCCCACGCTCACATTCTGCGGGTCGGTGTTGTCAACGATGTCCAGAAGCTGGCTCATCGTGGGTTGCGTGGCCGTGCCACGGTAGTTAATGCGCAGGTTGCTTTGGTCTGATATGCGGTAACGGAGGTCGAACGTCGGACTCCAGTTGAACGTGTTGCGCACCGTATCAACATACACGCCGAGATAATCCTGCTTGTACGCGCTGCGCTGGGGCTGCAACATCACACCGGCGTTGAGCCTCCACTGCCTCTGATTGACCCTAATCATCGCCCGGATGTCGTGCGTGTAAGTGGCGTAATGCGAATATCGGCTCAGACTTTGGTCGAAATAGCCCTCCAAGTCATCGGGAAGCAACCCCAAATAGCTGCCCCACGAGCGGTAGGCGGGCACAATTCCATCGAACACACCTGCCCCGAGAGAGGAGAAATCGTAGGTTGCGCGGTCGCTTTCCGATGTTCCGTACTTGTATTGGTAGCTCAACTGCAGGTAAGTGCGCCTTGCCAACGGCTCACTGTAAGTGGCCTCAACGGCCAGGCTGTGGCTTTTCGTGGGCATCAGGTTGTACCGGTAGGCGCGATAGATGGAGTCTTGCCCCATCGCATCGAGCAGCTGGTAGTACTGAAGGTCTTGCGTTGAGAACGTTTTGGAATTTTCGTCCTTGTAATCGCCGTCAAACCGCAGGGTGACATTGCGCCCGCTGGCCGACAGTTTGCGGTTTATCTGCAGCATTCCGCCCACCGCCGTGTTGTCGCCATAGGTGATTGTCGTGTTGCGCTGACGATTTACGAGCACGCCCAACGCACTCATCTCACCCAACGCCTCATCGGAAAGCGGATCATCGCTCACCTCGTAGGGGTCTTTATCGAAGGTTGCGGAGCTGCTCATGTTGAGTCCGTCGCTCTTGCTCAGCTGTATGCTGGGACGGAACATGACATTCCACATTGAGTCGGGCCTCCATTCCAGCCTGAAACGTCCGTCCCAAGAGTCCGAGCGCGTGTATTTTTGCTGCAAGCGGTTGGCAAACGAGCTTTGCGAAGCTACGAAATTCTCCGACGAGACGCGCGCCGCAAGGTCGCCGTTGCTGTGATTCCATCTCACCGAACCGTCCCATTCAAACGTCTTACCATTGTTATAATTGAGGTTTAAGCCCACCATCTTCGTAGCATTCAGCCCCTCTCGCGTGGCCGCGAAGCCTCCGCGCGGCCCACCACCGAAGCCCATGTCGCCCACATTGTTGGCCGACGCGAAGCCCATCACGCGCCATTTGTCATTGAAATAGGCCGCCATGCCCCGCTCGCTGTATCTTCCGTGCGTGCCAAGACCCAAATCGATGTTGGAGAAGAAGCCCTTGTTCATGCCTTTCTTCACACCGAAGTCGAGCACTGTCTGCTCCTCGCCATCGTCAATGCCCGTCACTCGCGCCAAGTCGCTTTGTTGCTCGTAGGCCTTAACCTTCTCCACGATGGAGGTGGGGAGATTCTTCAAGGCGGTCTTTGTGTCGCCCGTCATGAACTCTTTGCCATCCACGAGAATCTTTTTCACCTCCTTTCCGTTGATTCTCACTGTTCCGTCATCGCCCACCTCGGCTCCGGGCAACGCCTTAACCAGCGCTTCCACCGTAGAACCCTCCGGAACGCGATAGGCAGAGGCGTTATACTGGAACGTGTCGTTGCGCAAAACCACCTTCGGGGCTTGCGCCGCCACCGTCACCTCGCGCAATACGTGGGCATCGGCTTTCAGCGTCAGCATGCCCACATCGGCACTCTTGCCGCCCGTCAGCGTCACATTGTGGCACAATGTCTGCAATCCCACAAACGTAGCTTTCAATATATAACGGCCATCGCCGGGAGCCTGCACCTCAAAACGGCCTTCCTCATTGCTCGTTGTACCTGCCACGAACGTACTGTCGCCGCCCAACAGCTGCACAACGGCATAGCCCAGCGGCTGCCGAAGCTGACCATCGTAAAGCCGGCCACTGACCTTTTGCCCCTGAGCCATCGCCACCGATACGGCGGCCAAGGCCATCAGAGCCATCCATATTCTCTTTCTCATCTTCTGTCTTGCGTTGATTCTTTTGCTAATTAAGATGGAATCGGAATTCCGGAGTTTAAGTCGCCGCGAAGCAGATTAAACAAATGGTTTATTTTTACCCATAAAACGGACGGCGAAAATACCATAAAACAAACGACAAATAACACTTTTTTTGAGCCATCTTTCTGCACATCCACACCCGCATTTGCGCAATATTCGACCACTAAATGCAAAAAAGTGTGAAAACAAACATAAGGCTTAGGGTTATAAGAAATTATTGTTTTAAATTTGTAAAAACGTAAAAGAGTACAGAGATGGAGCAGAGAATTATTATATCCAAGCATCTTGAGAGCGACTTGGCCGTAGCTATTTCAGAATGTAATCACGATGGAATCTTCGTACTTACTGACGAAACGACTCACGCAGCGTGCCGGCCGCGCACGAAAGAGTTTCTCACGCTGCGCAACGCGCATGAGATTGTCATCCCAAGTGGCGATGCCAACAAGTCGTTGGCCAGCCTAACGCACGTGTGGGAGGAGCTGCAACGCGGCAACGCCACCCGTCACTCGCTGCTCATCAACCTCGGCGGCGGCATGGTGACCGACCTTGGAGGCTTCGCCGCAGCTACCTTCAAGCGGGGAATCAACTTCATCAACATCCCCACCACGCTGCTCGCGATGGTCGATGCCAGCGTGGGCGGCAAGACGGGCATCAACTTTGGCGGCATGAAGAACGAACTGGGGGCTTTCCGCGAGGCTTCGCGCGTCATCCTGGACACGCAATGGCTGAGCACGCTCAACGCGCGCGACATCAGAAGCGGATTTGCAGAGATGCTGAAACACGCCCTGCTGGCAGACGAGAAGGCATGGGCCACGCTGCTGCGCTTCGACTTGGAGCAGCCCGACCTCACCCGCCTCGCGGCCATGCTGGCGGAAAGCATTGCCGTGAAGGCGCGCATCGTGAGCCAAGACCCGCAAGAGAAGGGGCTGCGAAAGGCACTCAACCTTGGCCACACCTTCGGCCACGCCATCGAGGAGTGGTCGCTCGGCCATGAGCCGCTGCCCCATGGCTACGCCGTGGCCTATGGCTTGGTATGCGAACTCTATCTATCGGCCGTCAGAACGGGCTTCCCCACCGACAAGATGCGGCAAACCGTGGCTTTCATACGCGACCACTACGGCGCGGCAAACATCACGTGCGACGACTACGACCGCCTCATCGACCTCATGCGCCACGACAAGAAGACGCGCCAAGGCGAAATAAACGCCACCCTGCTTGCCGATTTCGGCCGGCCGTGCATAGACCAATGCGTGGCAGACGATGAGGCGCGCGAGGCACTCGACTTCCTGCGGGAGGGCGCATAAGCCTTGCCAAAAGGGCAAGACACGCCCACCCGGCGGCAACACATAAACCGCCGTCTTGCAAAAGGTATCCTTTCACTTAACAAAACGTCCCCTTTCGCCGTGCGAAAGGGGACGTTTTGCGTCTCAAAAGGTATGGTTTGGCGGCGCAACGGCCACGCTTCCCATAATCAATTGATTATCAACCGTTAAGCAATTCTCTTAAAAATGCGCGCGGATGCCCACATAAGCCATTGCGCCGCTGACAGGCCCGTAGACCATTGTAGGCTCAAAGGCCTCGCCCCAAGGGTTGTCTCCGCCCAGAATGGGGTGCTTTTGCTTGTAGCCCGTCAGGTTCTCGCCACCCACATAGACCGAGAAATGACGGAACTCGCGCGTCACTTGCGCGTTGAGCGTGGGATAAGCACTGTACGTGCGCTGCCATGACGGCGAGCCATCGGGCAGCGTGTAAGGCTCGGGAAGTCGTCCGCCGCCGTTCAGAGCAAGCGTGGCGTCAAACTGCCACAGTGCCATTCCCGGCTTGTAGCTCACCGTGAACAGTCCTTTGTAGCGACTTTGCAGGGGCTTGTCTTTGCGCACGCCGCCATAAGTGGCGCGCACGAGGTTGTAGCGGTAGGCCGCCGTCAGGTCAAGGCCGCGCACGGGCGTGAAGCTGGCGTCCACTTGGAACGTGTGGGAGTAGCTTCGGCCATCAAGGTCGGCAATGGTTATCTTGCCCGGGTCGCTGTCGTAGTCGATGATAGTTTGGTTGATGAAGTGCGTGTAGTAGTATTCCGCATTCACCTTGAGCGTCTTCTTGGCAATGGGAATGAGGAAAGAGGTGCTCACTCCATAGTTCCACGCCTCCTCCTGGCTCAGATTTCCGATGACAAGCTGTCGGCCGCTGGCCATGACATAATTGTTCTCGGCCAGCGCGTGGGGCGAGCGGTATCCCTTTCCGGCCGACAAACGCAGCGTCACAACATCGTTCATCATCCACTTCAAGTGGGCGCGCGGCGTGAGGAACGTACCGTAGACGTTGCTGTGGTCTACGCGCAGGCCGGCCATGGCGATGAACCGCTGGTGCATATTGAACGTATATTGCGCGTAAGCACCCGGTACGGTCTCGCTCTCGACGAGGCGTTGCATCGGCGCGGTGATGTCATGGACAAGGCGAACGTCCTGCCGCAGGTAGTCATGGTTCAGGCTAAGTCCTGCCGAAAGGTTGTGGTCGTGGCCCAGACTGGTCTCGTAGATGAGCGAAGCATAGGCGTTCTTCTCATTCACGGCATAGCGTTTCTGTCCGTAATCGGCTTCCTGCTCGTGCATGGACACGTTGCCCAGCAAGGCAATGTTGCCCCCGTGCTCGGGATCGAACACATAAGCGTGCTTCATATTGGCCTCGTAGCGATTGGTGGCAATGCCTATCTTGTACAACGGCTGCCCCGCGCCCATGCCAGAAAGGGCGTGCCGCGTCTGTCCGCTGAACCTGTCCTCCTTCATCGCGCCTATTCCGCCATGGAAAATATAGTTGCCCTGCCGCCAGAACCAGCGGTTCTGCAAGTTATACTGCCTCACCTGCGGGTCGTCTTGGAAGCCATCGCCGTTGCCATCGTGATGGCTCCAGCTATTTTCGAAGTGCGCCAGCAGCTCGGTACTTAAGTTTTCGTTGCCCCCGATGTGCACGTTGGTCATCGCATTGGCCTCAAACTTGCCCATGGTGCTGCCATACAAGTTGAACTGCACTTGTTCCTTGTCTTCCGGTTTCAAGTATTCCACGTTGATTTGACCCGTCATGGCCTCGTAGCCGTTCTTCACCGAGGCATTGCCTTTGGACACTTGGATGCCGTTCATCCACGATCCAGGCACGTAGCCCATGCCGTAGGGCAACGCCGCACCACGGAAATTGGGCAGTCCTTCCGTAAGCATTTGCACGTAAGTGCCGCTCAATCCGAGCAGCTTGATTTGCTTTGCGCCCGTGGTAGCGTCGGAGTAGTTGACATCCACGGAGGGATTGTTGACGAAACTCTCACCCAAATTGCAGCAAGCGGCCTTGAACAGCTCGCCTTTCAGCATATTCTGACCGTTCACCGCGCCACCCATCGACCTCACGGTCTGTCGGTGCGTGATGGTCACCTCGCTCATGTGCTGATCCGGAAGGAGGGTTTGCGCGGAGTCGCAATGCTCCCCTTTGGCATGGTGATGCTTATGTTGCGCCACGGCCATGGCGGGCAGAAGGGTCAAAGCCGCCACATAGATGATTCTTTTCATATTGTTATGTCTTGATTTTCGTAATGTTTTTGTTCTGTTCGTTCGCGCAGCACCAGTCCGAGCCACTGCACACGGAGGGAAACATCAGCCCTCAGCGCACGCAGTAAGCAGACCGAAGCCGGCAGCAAAAGCGCATACTGCCTAAGGAAACAGGACACAGCGCGCACCTGTTTCCGTCCCTCTCCTTGCCATTCGGGGTGCAAAGATAGGGAGTTTGCTCTGCAACAAAGTTGCAAAACAATGCGTGCCCCACATTCGGGCACACGCCAACGCGCCCCGCCATGAGCGGCACGAGGGGGCGGAAAAGAACAAACTGTCAGATAATCAAGACGGTGAGGCGTTGCAAATAAGCCCTTGGCGGCTCGCGCAACGCTTGCGACAGCGTGGCAAAAGGCCACACAGACGCGCCAGCTTCCACCACCGGAAGCCGATGAAACAGCAAATAAGGCGGCAGCACCATATCGACAGGCGGTGCCAGCACATGAGAAGTGGGGCTGACGGAGAGCATCTTCACCACATGAAACGTCACACAGTGGTCTTGCGACTCATCGCCACAGTGGCGCGGCTCATCATCATTGAGCGGCGTAACAACCTTTTCCAGCCCCGTGTGGGCACAGCGCGCCACCGTCACCCCCGCACACACCCACGTGACGAGCAGCGACAACAATACGGACACGAAAAGATTGCCATTTCTCATTTGGCCGCAAAGATAGCACAAAGGAACGATATGGCAAAGGAAAACGCCTTATTTCTTTGCGCCAGGGCACGGTAAGCAGAACAAACACGGAGAACACGCACACCGCAAGAGGCTGTGTGGCGCATTGCCAAAGCCTCCAAAGGAAGGCCGCAATAAAGAAACAGCAACCCGCTGAGTATCAACAAAATAACAAAACATACGCTTTCATCATGCAAAACCATACCTTTCGCTTGCCAAAACCATACCTTTTGAAGCCCGAAACCATACCTTTTGCCCTGCAAAAGGATACCTTTCGCGAAACAAGGCTCAACATCCGCCGCGCGACATGGCCATCATGGCCACGCCAAAGAGCGGGCAAGACGCGAAAACGCCTTTGCCACAAAAAAGAGAAGCTGAAAGAAATGACACTGAAAACGGGCAACACGGGCTTCGCCCATATCGCCCTTGGCAGACCGACCAAAAGGCCATCAGCCGGCAAGGGTCTCTATAAGAAGCCAGACATTGAGCACCGTAACGAGGGCGGCAAGGCCATAGAGGAACACCGTGTTCCATGGCCGGTTGGCGTATTTTCCCATCACACGCACGGAGGAAGTGAGGCTCACTTGCAGGAAAACCGTGAAGGGAAGCTGCACGGAGAGCACCATCTGCGAGACGAGAAGCCCCTTGAAGGGGTCGCCGATGAAGAATATCACAAGCAAGGCCACACCCAGCGACAGCAATATGCCCACAACGGAGTGGGCATCCTTGGCATTATAAGACTCACCAAAGAGACCGGAAAAGATGCTTCCCGCCGCCATGCCGCTGGTGATGGTGCTGGAAATGCCGGCAAGCAGCAAGGCTATGGCGAAGACGTTGGCGGCGTTGTTGCCCAAAAGCGGCTGCAACATGGCCTGCGCCTGCGACAACTCGTCGACGTGCTGCCCCTGCGAGAAGAACGTGGAGGCGGCCAGGAGTATCATGGCCGAATTGATGGCCCAGCCAACAATCATGGAGAAGAGGGTGTCGAAAAGCTCATACTTCAGCATATGGCGCACTCGGTCGTCGCCTTTCTGCGGTATCTCGCGGCTTTGCACAATTTCTGAATGGAGAAAAAGGTTGTGGGGCATCACCACCGCGCCCAAAACGCTCATGATGATGAGCAGAGAGCCTTGCGGAACAGTGGGTACAAACGCGCCCTGCAAGGCGGCGGGCCAGTCGATATGGACAAGGAAAAGCTCATAGATGAACGAGAGGCCGATGACGGAGACGAATCCGATGATGGCACGCTCCATCTTCTTGTAGCTGTTGGTGAAGAGCATGATGAGGACGGAGGCCGTAGTGAGAATAGCCCCTGCGGGTATGCTGATGCCAAAGAGCATCTGCAAGGCGATGGCCGCGCCGAGAATCTCGGCCAAGGACGTGGAAATGCTGGCCAGAATGGCCGAGACGATGATGGGACGGCCGAGCCATTTGGGGGCATACTTCACTGCTGCCTCGCTCAGACACAGTCCGGTGACGATGCCCAAATGGGCAACATTGTGCTGAAGGGCTATGAGCATGATGGTGGAGAGCGTCACCACCCAAAGCAAAGCATAGCCATACTCCGACCCGGCGGCGAAATTGCTGGCCCAATTGCCGGGATCGATGAACCCCACCGTGACCAAAAGCCCCGGCCCGATGTACCGGAAGATGTCCAAAGCTCCCAGTACACGCGGGTGGTCGCGGCGTTTCAGTTCCTTGATGGGGTTCTTCATATCCGTAGAATCAACGGATGTCGGCTGCAAAGGCGGACTTTCAGACAGCCCGCCCCGAATTATTCGGCTGCGCTTTCCTCGGCAGCGGCCTCCTCTTCGGCCTCGGTCTCCGGCTCAAAGTCGGTGATGCCGGCAGCCACGAGGATGTCGTACCACTGCAAGAGCTTCTTGATGTCGCTGTTGTGAACGCGGTCGCGGTCGAAATTGGGCAACACCTCGCCAAAGTAAGTCTGCAATTCCGTGGCCGAAGCCTTACGCCAGTTGAAAGAGCAGGGCTTTCCTTCCTCCTTGTCGCGCACGGATGCCAGCACCGTTCCCAAGGGAATGTCCTCTGCATCGGTGTACATGGCAATGTCGGAAAGGCTCGTCACACGGTCGGTGGCAAAGGCGGGGCGACGCTTGTGGGTCTCGTCGAGAGCCTCAACAATGAGGCTGTTGCTGCCACGACTTACGAGTTTATAAAGGCCGGGGCGTCCGGCAATCGAAAGAATGGTCTGTTTCATTTTTTCCTGTTTTTGCTTTTTATTTTTGTTTCTGTTTTATTTCTTGGGAATATATGGCTTTCAGCACGGCATCCACCTGCGCTTCAAGCGGCAGAACGCCGTCATTGACAATCTCAAAGTCGCTCCGGGCGCGCACCTCGTGTTGTGGCAGCTGCCGCCGCATCCACTCTTGGGCTTTCTCCCGCGTGATATGGTCGCGCGACATCACACGCGACAAGCGCACCTCGACAGGTGCCGTAACGCAAACAACGTGGTCGGGCTGCACACGGCGGTCGAAACGGCTCTCGAAGAGGATGGCCGTCTCCACCCATTGCAAACCGGAAGACAGGAAGTCGGCAGCCACAGCGGGATGCACAAGGCCGTCCAAGGCTTGGGCGTTCTGCCCGCTACGGAGCAGGAACTGTGCCAGCAGCGACTTCTGAAGCTGCCCTTCGGGAAATACATCCTCGCCCACCAGCTCCGAAATCTTGCGCTGAAGCTCCACGGAGGTGCGCATGAGCCGCTTGGCGGCTGCATCGCAGTCGTAAACTTGCACTCCTCTTTGTTCCAGCAAGCGGCACACATACGACTTGCCGCTGCCTATCCCACCCGTGATTGCAACTATCATGCGGCTCTACTTTTGCTCTATGAGATAGTCCACCCAATCCACTTTGGGCTTCGCCGAACGCACCCCGGAGGGCATGGCATGGAGCATGACGTGGCATTTGCTTCCCTTCCGGTTGACCACCTCGTTGTAGTCGACCACAAGGCGGAATCCTTTTGACGACACTTCTTTGCCATCCGACGTCTTGGGCATGGTGCGGAGGCGGGTTGCTCCCACCACGAAGCGCACCTCAACCGCGCTCGGGAACGTGCGCAAAACCTTGTCGGCAGGCAGGTTGATGCACTCTATGGGCACGCGCACGCTCTCCTCTATGAGCACGTCCGAGAAGAACTCGGCCTGCACTTTGTCGGGAACGAACTTCGCGCCCGTAATCTTCCGAAGCCCCACGGAAAGCGTCTTGCGCCCGGTAAGATTCTCCACGTCAAGCCGCTGGGTGTAAGCGCAGCGAATACTGTCGAGTAATTGCTCGGAAGCATACACGGTTACGCTGTCGGGCTTGAACCTAAGGCCGGCGAGATAATAGTTCTTGCCCGGCTTAACGGCACCTGACAGGCGCACGGGAATCTTCTTGTGGAGACCATAGTTGTAATAAAAGCGCACACGATCGGTCTTGACAGACATTATCTTTGAGCTTTTCGACAACTGCTGGTAAATCTGCTTCTGGATGTCGGATACGGGAATTGTGCCTGTTCCCTTTCCATCGGAATAGGCTGAGAAATCAAAAAAGAGGGGACGGAATGACGCATCGGCCATGTAGGCGGCAATCATGTATCCCTTGTCGCGCACCGTGAATCGCACAACGCTGTCCGGATCGTTGGTGATGACCACATTTCGGGGCACACCGGCCAAACGCAGGTTCACCGTCAACTCTTTCTCATAAGTCTCATTGAGCGTCATGATGAGCCAAAAGATGCTGCTGAGGACAAGGAAAAACAAAAAAATCAGAAACTGCTTGTTCAGTATTCTCAACAAGAAGTTTCTGACTATGCTCACAACACGCCACAGGTTGTCCATGCGCGATGCTTATTTCTGCTGTGCGGCAAACGAATCCTGTGCTCCGCGGAACACATAGTTCTTATCGACAGTGATGACCACGCCACGCGAAATCTCCACATCGATCTTGTTAGCCGTCATGTCTATGCGCTTCACAGTGCCGTAAATGCCACCTCCGGTCACCACGGGGTCGCCCTCCTTGAGGGCATTCTGGAAAGCACGGATTTCTTTTTGCTTCTTCTGCTGGGGTCTGATCATGAACAGCCACATAATAACAAAGATGGCAACCATCATCAGAATCATGGGCAAAGCACTGCCCTGTCCGGCCTGACCCTGTGCGGCCAGCAACATGGATGTTATCATTTTCTTTCTGTTTTTATATTAATTAATGATTATTTTCTTGAGGTTTGACGCTCCGCACTTTGCATTCGGAAGTCTGCCCTACTCTCCTTTCGCCTCCTCTTGGAACTCCCTGTCGGCCTGAGGACGCACATCTTGGCGCGGAGCACGGTCGAAACGGCGAGGCTGCATGGGCTTCATCATGCGTCCGGTATCAACAAGATGGCGGGCGATAGCGTCAAGCATGCCATTGACGTAGCCTCCACTCTTGGACGTAGAGTAGAATTTGGCCAAGTCCACATACTCATTGATGGTGACACTCACGGGGATGTTGGGGAACGTAAGCATCTCGGCGATGGCTATCTGCATAATAACCACGTCCATATAAGCCAGTCTGGAGAAGTTCCAGTTGCGGCTTGTGTCGCTCATGAAGCGTTGATACGTGTCGGCATTGAGGATTGTGCTGCGGAAAAGCCTCAAGGCAAAGTCCCTGTCCTCCTCATCGTCATACTCGGGAAGCAGCTCTTGGTCTGCCTTGTTGGCCTGCTCAAAACGCTTGATGGTCTTGAGCACGAACGTATCCACTATTTCCTTGTCATCATTCCAGTAAAGGCTCTTGTCCTCCAACACGGAATCAACATCCTCATTGTCCTGAATCAGCACGCGGTAGAGTTTCCGCCACAGCTCACGGTCGGCCTCATAGCCGCCATCGGCCTCCTCTTGCATGTACTCCTTGTAGATTTGGCTTTGCTCTATCTGATCGCACAGCTTCCGCACCGTCTCAACGTTGTCCTCCCACGTTATCTTCTTGTTCTCAACAAACAGGTTAAGTTGCTTGTTCTCCTCCAGCTGCACCGCAAAACGATTGTAGGCAAACCGCTGCGAAGGCATCTCCGTGCCCTCTCGCTCCGCGCGCTTGGCCGCTACCTCCACGCGACGGCGTTCCTCCTGCGTGATTGCCACAATAAGCTCAAGCAGGTAATTGTAAAGGTCATAGGCCTTCGACAAGCTGAACAGGAGTTCTTTCTCGGCGATATCCATATTATGATTGCCGTTCTGATAGTAAGCGTAGGTTAACTGGACTATCTTGATGCGTATTAGCTTTCTGTTTATCATACTGCTTCTTGTGCAAACATTGTTTCCGATTGTGCAAAAGTAGGGAATTTAATTGATTCATGCAAACAATATACTCCTTTTTATATGTTTTTTGTGGTTTTTCTTGCCCGATTCGTCCAAAAGCATTAACTTTGCACCGCTTTTTTACTAAGCACGTCTCGTGTGATGGTGAATTAAGGCATCATTAAAATTCAATCTTAATTTAGAGTAACACAATGAAAGAGATTAAAGTAACAGGTCAGAAGCGTAACGACCTTGGAAAGAAAGCTTCTAAACTTCTCCGCAAAGAGGGCTTGGTTCCCTGCAACTTGTATGGCGAGAAGAAAGGCGAGAACGGCCTTCCCGTAGCTTTGTCGTTCGCCGCTCCGATGAGCGAGCTGCGCAAGCTCATCTACACTCCGCACATCTACAGCGTCAACCTCGTGATTGATGGTGAGAAGCACGTTGCTGTGATGAAGGAGCTGCAGTTCCACCCCGTCACGGACGCTCTTCTCCACCTCGACTTCCTTGAGGTGAACGAGGAGAAGCCCATCGTTATGGGTGTTCCCGTGAAGCTCCAGGGTCTGGCTCAGGGTGTTCGCGATGGTGGCCGCATGAGCCTCTCCATCCGTAAGATCAACGTCCGCGCTCCTTACACGCAGATTCCCGAGCAGCTCGACATCGATGTTACGGCTCTGCGCCTTGGCAAGAGCATCAAGGTGGGCGAGCTTCACTACGAGGGTCTTGAGCTGGTAACGCCGAAGGAAGTAGTTGTCTGCTCCGTGAAGGCAACCCGCAACTCTGCCGCAGCAGCCGCAGCAGCCGCAGCAGCGGAGAACGCCGAATAATATTCGACAATGGACAAGTTTCTGATTTGTGGCCTGGGTAATCCCGGACGAGAGTACGAGAATACCCGCCACAATACAGGATGGATGGTATTGGACGCCTTTGCGAAGGCGTCCAATGTTGTTTTCGACGACCGCCGCTACGGCTTTGTTGCCGAGACAACCGTCAAGGGGCGCAAGATTATCCTGCTCAAACCCACCACTTTCATGAACCTATCGGGCAATGCCGTGCGCTATTGGCTCGACAAGGAGAAGATAGACCAATCGCGATTGCTCGTTGTCAGTGACGATGTTGCCCTCCCACTCGGCGCATTCCGCTTGAAAGGGAGCGGTTCAAACGGTGGTCACAACGGCTTGGGACACATCCAGCAGCTCATCGGACAGAACTACGCCCGGCTGCGCATGGGCGTGGGCAACGACTATCCGCGCGGCGCACAGATAGAGTGGGTACTCGGCCAATACTCCGAGGAAGAGCAGAAAACGCTTCAGCCCGCCATCGACACGGCGTGCGACATCATCAAGAGCTTTGCACTCGCGGGCATTGATGTGACGATGAACCAATACAACAAGCTGGGAAAGAAATGAGCGACACAGCGCGAATAGACAAATGGCTCTGGGCTGCACGCATCTTCAAGACGCGCTCGCTGGCCGCCGATGCGTGCAAGAACGGCAGAGTGACCATCGGCGGAGGCAACGTGAAGCCCTCCCACAGTATCAAGGCGGGCGAAGTGATCAGCGTGCGCAAGCCTCCTGTCACCTACTCTTTCAAAGTTCTCAGCCCCATTGAGAAGCGCGTGGGTGCCAAACTGTTGCCCGAGGTCTATGAGAACGTCACCGACCCGAAGCAATACGAGATTCTGGAGATGAGCCGCATCAGCGGATTCGTGGACAGGGCACGCGGAACGGGACGACCCACCAAGAAGGATCGCCGACAGATGGACGCATTCATAGAGCCTGCCCTCTTCGGATTTGATGATGAGGACGAGGAATTCTAAGAGCCAAACAAGTTTTTTTGATAACCCCAACAAGCGAAAAGCAGATGCCC
>CAZXFP010000024.1:0-5651 GCA_964640675.1 uncultured Prevotella sp.
TCCGTCTCTTGCGAAGAGACGAAGATTTGTCAAACACCTCCATTCTCCCTACAACATCCCTCCCCCAACAGCACATCAGAGCTTCCGCACGAAGCCAAACAAGCACAGACAAAAAACAGCAATGGGGTGCTCCGAACCATTCGGAGCACCCCATTGCCGCAGTTTACGGATTCTAAAACCGCAGAGTTGCTAATTCATTTAACTAAGAAACTTGCTGCCTAAAACAAGCGCACTAAATGCTTTTTCTTAGCGCGCCGCGCCGATAATCTCGCTGACAGAATGGCAGCCGTGGCGATCGAGCCATTCATTGATGCCATCGCGCACCTTCAAGGTCACCGCCGGGTCTACAAAGTTGGCCGTTCCAATCTCTATGGCCGTAGCTCCGGCCATCAAGAACTCTATGGCGTCCTCGGCCGTCATGATGCCGCCCAAGCCCACAACGGGTATTTTCACGGCACGCGCCACATCGTAGACCATGCGCACGGCCACTGGCTTCACTGCCGGACCGCTCAGTCCGCCCGTGCGAATACTGAGCCTCGGCGCACGCTTCTCAATGTCTATCGACATGCCCAGCAGCGTGTTGATGAGCGAAACGGCATCTGCGCCCTCAGCCTCACACGCCTGGGCGATGGAGGCGATGTCGGTAACGTTGGGCGAGAGCTTCACGATGAGCACCTTATCATAGCGCGCACGCACGGCCTTCACCACCGATGCCGCCCCGGCGGCGGTCACACCAAAGGCCATTCCGCCGTTCTTCACATTGGGGCAGCTGATGTTCAGTTCTATGGCGGGTATGCCGGAAAGCCCGTTCAGGCGCGCCGCACACTCGGCATAGTCTTCGGGTGACGACCCGCTCACGTTCACTATCACGTTTGTGTCGATGTCTTTCACCTCCGGATAGATGTGCTGCACAAAGTAGTCCACGCCCTTGTTCTGCAGCCCCACACAGTTGAGCATGCCGTGCGCGGTCTCCACCATGCGCGGATAGTCATTTCCCTCGCGGGCATGGAGCGTGGTTCCCTTGACAATGATGCCGCCAAGGGCGTCCAGCGGCACAAAATCGGCAAACTCCAAGCCGTAGCCGAAAGTGCCGGAAGCCGTCATTACGGGATTCTTCAAGTGAAGACTATTTATCTTAACATTTAGATTTGCCATCTGATTGTATTTTTCTTGACAATAATTGAGTTTCTTTTCCCGTCCGCACCTCAAGCGGAAGGCGTGCGGAAGCAGACTTGCGGCCTACCAGAGCAGCTTGCGCACGTCAAACACGGGGCCTTCCTTGCACACACAGAGGTTGCCCTCGGTGGTCTTCTCCACACAGCAGAGGCACGCGCCCAGCCCGCAGGCCATCATGTTCTCCAGCGATGCCTCGCAGCGCACGCCCAATTCGTGAGCCAGCCGCGCCACGGCCTTCATCATCGGCATGGGGCCACAGGTGGATATCTGGTCGAACTGCTCGCGCTGGAAGATGGAGTGGTTGGTGACGAAGCCTTTCTCGCCGGCCGTGCCGTCCTCGGTGGTCACAAACACACGTCCCACGCGGCGAAACTCGTCCAGCTCCAGCAGGTCGGCCTCGCTGCGTGCGCCCAGCAGGAATGTGGGCTGAACGCCCTGGCGGAGCATCTCCTGACCAAAATAGAGCAGGGGCGCAACGCCCACACCGCCGCCCACGAGCAGCAAACGGTCGGCAGAGGAGCGGGGCATGGTGAAGCCATTGCCCAAGGGGAGGACGCAATTCAGCACGTCGCCCTCGGAAAGCGCGGCCAGATGGCGCGTTCCCTCACCCACAGCGGCCACAAGCAGCCACAACTCATTGCGTTCACGGTCTACAAAATTGATGGATATAGGTCTCCGAAGGAACGTCTGGGGCGAATTGTCCACCCGCACTTCAACAAACTGTCCCGGCAACATGGCAGGGAGGGTGGTGTCGGAAGAGAGCTTCAGCAACACATACTTGCCCTGAATATGCTGAACGGAGGCGACCCGCAGGTCAAGAATATACTTCTTCATTTTCGCTTGATTGTTTTTGCTATGCAAAGATACGAAAAAGCAGCTAAACGGCAAAGAAAAGGTTTTCTTTCTTTACAGCCTATGCAGGCACAGCACAAGCCAAGCATGAAAAGTGATGGATGAAGACTGGAAACAGCTCTGATTTTGTAGCGTATGTTTACTTTTCTCTCCTTATATATAAAGGAGCAAAATGAGGCAAAAAACGATGAAAAAGCCAAACGTAAGGTTTTAGAACGCCAAACCGCACCTTTCGCATGGCAAAAGGTGCGGTTTGGCAGAGCAAAAGGTATGGTATTGAAAATCGCTTCTTGAAGTGCAAGATGGCTTTATGTGAATGTAAATATTTTAGAAAGCCACTTTTCAGCTTCGTTACCTCAATGCTCATTCCCAAGCCATCATTTTTTGGGGACAAAGCTCTCCCACGTCTGGTCATCATAGAAGATGCGTATCTCCGTAATCTTGCGTTGTGGCTTGTCAACATATTTGATTTGCATTTTCGGCTGCGCCTGCACCGTCTGCCCCGCAGCAAGTGCAGCGGGCGCGTCTGTCTCCCACGAGGGTAGGGCAGCATGGCTGCCATCGAAAGGCAACTGACCTTCCGACTGCAAAGCGTCTGATTCCGAAGCGGCATCCGCCTGCTGATCCTTAAACATTGGGCCTTGACCGTACATCAACCAGTCGAGGCTCAGCTTCGTGAATTTCTTCGTGATGGCCTCAACTGTGTTCAAAGTGGGCTTCTGCTTCTTATTAATAATGTTGCTCAGCGTAGCCGACGACATTCCAAGAAACTCTGCAAAGCTCTGCTGGTTCAGATGCTGGTTGTCCATCAGCAACCTGATTCTGTCTGACATTTCTCCTTCTACCATGCGTTTTCCGACTGTTGGTCGCTCTTTTATTTGATTTTACAAAGGTAAAGCAAAAATTTTAATTCTCAAAATATTTTTAGCGAAATATAAAACCAGTGGTTTTGGATTTATAAACCCACAATTTTAGGTTTTAATATTTAGAGTTTAGAATTTAGAAATTTAGTTTTTAGAATCCTAAAATCATCGAACTAAACCACACAAAACCAAGACTTTAAGATTTTAGCCTAATTCTTTGGGTTTTAAACGGTTTATTTTCAAGCAAATAACAGCATAGTTTTCAATATTCCAAAATTAAGCCGCCAAAAGCCGTTTTTTATTGAATGCTTTTTAAAAGTTTGCGGCAAACATTCTCGTTTTCAGCCATTTACATCGCAACAAATCCATCCGCATACTTATTCTTTTGGTTTTTGAAATCTAAAAATCATCTTTTTAAAACCATTTTAATTTATCCAAATCAAGTCTGAATTTTATTTATTAAATTCATTTATCCAAAAATCCAGCCGCTCGGATTTTAGTTTTCGAAAATCAATTGTTGACTTTTTAATTATTAAAAAAGTGCAAACCTAAATTCGGGAGTTCCGAAACGAGCGAAAAAAGCCACCTTGAAAGAATTGGCGAACAGCAATTCAAACGCGTCAAAAAACGCCGAAAATGAAAACGCAAAATAGGGTTAAGCCGCTGAAAAATACGAAGTTGAGCGCAAAAAACCGCCTCATAAAAAAACTCCAACCAGCTCAAAAAATAAGCGTTTTGAGCTGATTGGAGGTCATTTTTTGGTCATTTTCGGTTTCGAAAAAGGCCGTTTTTCTTAATGGAGAATGAAAAAAACAAGCTCTTTCATGAGTTCTCCGGCTGTCGTGTTGTGATTGTCTATGCCTTTTCCCTTTGCATCCGTCTCCCTAATCTTCGCTATGATGTCCATCACTTTGCGCGCCGAATAGTTCCTCATGCCCATAATGTAGTCCTTAGCTCCCCATGTGCCCCGCAAGTCCAGCGCGGCGGCAATGCCCTGCTCGGTCTTTGGCCCAGGAGAATAGTAGGCTATCATCAGGTTTTGGAAGTAATTGAAGATTAAAGGGAGCAGCGCATAGATGCTTCCAGCTTTGGGATTGCTGTCAAAGTATTTGATTATTCGATTAGCCTTGACCACCTCTTTCCTCACAATGGCATCACGCAGCTCGAAGCCGTTAAAGTCTTTGCTCACCCCTATCTCACGCTCCACAATTTCGGGCGTAATCTTTTTGTCCGTATTTTTTAAAGAGATGAGCACCTTGTCCAATTCGGAGACAAGACGGCTTAGGTCAGCTCCTACGTGCTCGGCTATCATCTGGCACGCTTTTTCGTCAACCGTGGCATCGCATTTTCTCAGATAATCCTTGATGAAAGCGGGAAGCTGACTATCGTAAAGTTTTTTGCTTTCAAACACAACTCCCACCGATTGAGCCATGGTAAGGAGCTTTTTGTTTTTCCGGGCATCAATTTTCCCATTCTTATAGCACCACACCAAAATGGTTGTAGGCATCGGATTGGCAAGATACTTCTCCAGCGGCTCCAGCTGTTTGACATTCTGCGCTTCCTTGACAATGACCAATTGGCGGTCGGCCATCATCGGATAGCGGCGCGCGATGTCCACCACCTGTGCGGCAGAAACATCATTTCCAAAACAAACCGTGCGGTTGAAGTCCACCTCTTCGGGCTTGAGCACGTTCTTATCCAAGTAATCTGAGATTCTGTCGATGTAATAAGCCTCCTCCCCCATCAATATATAAATAGGAGAAAACTTCCGAGCTTTGAGGTCGCTCATGATGCTTTCAAAGGTCGAGCCTTGCTTTGCTGGCATATCTGTGCTGTTTGATTGTCTTTCAATTTGGAAAAACGGGAACCCCAACAAGCTCCTTTCGCTTTTCACTCACCTTTGCGGGAGTTCCGAAAGGTTTCTCCCGCTTTTTATGTACCTTTGCAAAGGTAATGATAAACTATGGAATTACAAAATTTAGGAATAACAAAGCTCAACCTCCCGCCCTACCCCGCGCGCATCAAGGCGGAGCAAGGGAAACACAAAATCTTCGATGTGATACGCCGCCGCTACGTTGCCCTCACCCCGGAGGAGTGGGTTCGCCAGCATTTTGTGCATTTCCTCACCGACCACAAGCACTTCCCCGCCGCCCTTTTGGCCAACGAGGTGCGGCTTTCTGTGGGCGACAAGACCGTGCGCGCCGACACCGTGCTCTACGATTCCGCCCTCCGAGCAAGGATGATTATCGAATACAAAGCCCCGGAAATTGCCATCACGCAAAAGGTTTTCGACCAAATCAGCGTCTACAACCTGCTGCTTCACGTTGACTACCTTGTGGTGAGCAATGGCCTGCAAACCTATATTTGCAAGATGGACTACGAGAATCAAAAATACTTATTCCTTCCCGAGATTCCCGATTATCATAATCTTTGACAGCAAAAGGGCACATTCCCCCACACTTTTTCCAAACATTGCCCTCTCGGCAAGCAGCCTTTTCGGTGTAAAAAGTTCACCCGCGCCCCACCTTTCGCGCTTTTCCTTGGGATGCCGGAGCAGCTCTTTCAGTGCAAAAAGTTCACTGGAGAAGCACAAGGGAGGCCATTACAAACGGCAAAAATCAGCTTCTACCACACAAAAAGCACCCTATAACTACGCCTCATAGCAGCGATTTTTGCCCACCGTTTTGTTGGCGGTTTGATTTTTTGGCATTATCTTTGCACAAAATAGATTGCGGCGCAGCAATTGGAAGCAAGTTTCAT
>CAZXFP010000024.1:5751-20265 GCA_964640675.1 uncultured Prevotella sp.
GGCATTATCTTTGCACAAAATAGATTGCGGCGCAGCAATTGGAAGCAAGTTTCATTGCACACGCCTTGCACCATCTTTGCAGAAAACAGTACATTCAAGTATTTCAGACACAAGATTTTCAGACATGGCAATATTCAAATGGATTGGCGGCGCACTGGGCTGGGCAGCCGGAGGCATACTTGGCGCATTAGGAGGATACTGCATCGGCAGCATGCTCGATGATGCCCTCAACGGCGACAAATCGTCCAACGACAGCACAAACGGAAGCGCACGCGACCACGGCCACACCTTTGGCCAGGAATACAATGCCGAACAGCAACGCAATTCATTCCTTTTCTCGCTGCTTGTGCTCTCCTCTTACATTATACGCGCCGACGGAAAAGTGATGCATTCCGAAATGGAAGTGGTGCGACAGTTCCTCCGTCAGAACTTCGGAGAGTCTGCCGTGGCACAAGGCGAGGAAATTCTGCTACGCCTTTTCGAACTTCAGAAGCAGCGGGGAATGTCCCTTTTCAAGGAAGACATACGCAAAAGCTGCGTGGAAATACGCATGAACACCAGCGTGAGCGAACGCCTGCAATTGCTCTACTACCTCGTCACCATTGCCAAAGCCGACAGAGTGGTGACCAAAGAGGAAGTGGACGCGCTCACGGATGTGGCCTACTATATGGGGCTTGACCCCTCGGAAGTGGTGTCGATGCTCAACATGGGGCAGGAAAGCGGACAACAGGCTGCACAAAACGACACTGACAAACTGGCAGAAGCCTACAAGGTACTGGGCGTTTCGCCCTCTGCGAGCAATGACGAGGTGAAAGCCGCCTTCCGCAAGATGGCCTTGAAGCACCATCCCGACCGCGTGGCCACACTCGGAGAGGATATTAAGAAATCCGCCGAGCGCAAGTTCCAAGAAATCAACAATGCCAAGGAGCGCATCTTCAAGGCCAGGGGCATGAGCTGAGAAAAGCCCCTTCCCCCCCTCCTGTCACCGTGCGAGCAGCCATCAAGGCCACGCCCGCAACGCGCAAATAAGCCCCTCTTCTTACGCTATCCGCACACCTAACGCCACAAAAGCAAGAGAAGGCGGCATCCAAACAACCATTCACACCCCACCACCTCTTACAATAAACACGCAAATCAAGGCTGCTGACTTGTGGTCAGCAGCCTTGATTCTTTTTCCAAAAATCCGAACAAGGAACGCCCCCTTGCTCCCCAACCATCCCAACACGCAGCACATCGCTTCGCACAATCGGTTGTTCCACCATCAGCATACGCTAAAAATCAGAATCAAGACGCAACACGCTGCCTCACGTTATATAGGCATATCAGCTTTTTCCTCATCCAGCACCACCTTAAACAGAATGTGTCGCCTCGCGTTCCTATTATTATATAAGGAGAAAGAAAGCCATGCGCCGCCACAACAACAGAGAATTACACTCGCATTCTTAGCACTACACAAGGAGAAGTTTTCGCCCCACGCCCGCCGCCCACACCGAAAAAGGGGGCCACATGGCAAAAACAGCCCGCCAAAGAAGCCCGAAAAAAAGAAAAATAGCTAACTTTGCACCCTATGAGAATAGACATTATCACCGTATTGCCCGAAATGCTGGAGGGCTTCGTACACGAGTCCATCCTTGCGCGCGCCCAAAAAAAGGGGCTGGCCGAGATTCATTTGCACAACCTTCGCGACTACACGCTCGACAAATGGAAGCGCGTGGACGACTATCCGTTCGGCGGACAAGCCGGAATGGTCATGCAAATAGAGCCTATCGACCGCTGCATCTCCACGCTGAAGGCCGAGCGCGACTATGACGAAGTGATATTCACATCGCCCGATGGCGAACAGCTCACGCAGCGAGTGGCCAACGACCTGTCGATGAAAGGCAACCTCATCATCCTCTGCGGTCACTACAAGGGCGTGGATCAGCGCGTGCGCGACCACCTCATCACGCGCGAAATCAGCGTTGGCGACTACGTTCTCACGGGAGGCGAGCTTCCCGCCGCCATCATAGCCGATGCCGTGGTGCGCCTCGTGCCCGGCGTTATCAGCGACGACCAGAGCGCGCTTTCCGACTGTTTCCAGGACGATATGCTCTCCGCCCCCATCTATACGCGGCCACGGGAGTACAAAGGCTGGCACGTGCCGGAGATACTCCTGTCGGGCAATGAGGCCAAGATTCGCCAGTGGGAATTCGACCAAGCCATGGAGCGCACGCGCCGTCTGCGCCCCGATTTGCTGAAGTAATCTTGCCACATGGCTGGCATGCCGTTGCAAGACCATACGTTTCGCCTTCCAAAACCATACCTTTTGCAGTGCAAAACCATACCTTTTGCGCGGTAAAACCATACGTATGACAACGCAAAACATAACCTCCCGCCCCGCAATGCCATAAGCACTGCGAGGCGGGAGGTTGCACATGGGCACGCAAGGCGCGCCAGAACGCCCTTCCGGGCGTCAGCACCACTTCCTCACAAAAGCCTCTCCCAGCCGGTAGCCCTCCTCATAGAGCCGCTCCAGCTTGGCAGTGTCTTTCTCCATCCGTCCCACCTCAACGGGGCTTTCCGGACGAATCACGAGTATCTGCCCGCTCTCCTCCAGCCGGTCTATCAAGTCCAGCTGCTCATTGTAGGCCTCAATGCGGCGGCTCAGCAGCACGCGCAGGCGCGGATAGTTCTTGTAGACAAAGAAAGGCTGCTTCCTGTCGCGCCCCGTATTGCGCCATCCCTTGTTGCGCGTACACACTACAACGTTGAAAGGATGCCCCGTCTCCATCGCCCGCATCACGGGGATGGAGTCTACTATGCCCCCGTCGAGCATCGGCTGTCCGTCCACGTCCACCATCTTGCTCACGTAGGGCAGGCTCGATGAAGCCTGCACAATGTGCATCAGCCTATCCTCGCTGCCATCCGCCTCGCTGAGGTACTCCACGCGTCCCGTCTTGCAGTTCGTAACCACCATCTCATAGGTGTATCCGCGGTTCACATTGCGGAAGTACTCTTCGTAGTCGTAGGGCACAAGCTCCTTGGGAAACCGTTCGTAGAGCAGTTCCGGGTCGAAAATGCAGCCTTGCGTGACAAGGTGGCGCAGCCCAATGTAGTCGTATTTCGACAGTAAGTCGATGTTGGAGAAGCGCGCCCGCCTCGGCTGGCGCGACATGTAAGAAAGCCCGTTGCACGCCCCGGCCGAGACGGCAACGATGTAACGGAAGTAGACTTCGTGTCGCATGAAAGCGTCCAGCACGCCGGAGGTGAACACACCACGCATTCCGCCCCCTTCCAAAACCAGTCCTGTATTTCTGTTGATTTGCATAAAACACGTTAAAAGCGTGTGCAAAAGTAAGAATTATCAGATTATTTTCTGTAACTTTGCGCACAATAAAACTTAAAAATCAAGTGCTATGTTCAGCAAAACAACGTACACCAGCCGCCGCGAGGAACTCCGCAAGCTCGTCAAAGACGGCATCATCGTGCTTTTCGGCAACAATGATAGCCCTTGCAACGGGCCGTTCAATGGCTACAACCCCTTCCGTCAGGACTCTTCGTTCCTGTACTACTTCGGGCAGAAGCGCGATGGCCTTGTAGGCATCATCGACGTTGACAACAATAAAGACACCCTCGTGGGCGACGACATCGACATCGAGGACATCGTTTGGTTCGGTTCTGTTCACTCCGTGGCCGATATGGCCGCCGAGGTGGGCGTGGCCAACACCGCCCCGATGAAGAGCCTGCGCACCATTCTGGCTGACGCCATGCGCTCGCACCGCCGCATCCACTTCCTGCCGCCCTACCGGCACGACATCAAGATACAGATTATGGACTTGCTCGGCATCCATCCCAACCAGCAGAAGGAAGCCGCAAGCCTCGAACTCATACATGCCGTAGTGAAGATGCGCTCCTCCAAGACGCAAGAAGAGATTGAGGAGCTGGAGCGCGCTGCCATTATCGGCTACAAGATGCACACCACGGCCATGAGCCTGACGCGTCCGGGACTGACCGAGAAGTTCATCGGCGGACAGGTGGACGGCACAGCCAACTCCTTTGGAGCTATGGTGTCGTTCCCCACCATCTTCTCGCAGCACGGCGAAATCATGCACGGCAACCCCTCAATGGCAGAGCTGGAGGACGGCCGCCTTGTGCTTTGCGACTGCGGAGCGGAGACTTTGAACCACTATTGCTCCGACAACACGCGCACATTCCCCGTCAACGGCAAGTTCACACAGCGTCAGTTGGAGGTGTACAGCGTGGTGGAGAAAGCCCACGACTACGCTTTGGAGCTGGCCAAGCCCGGTGTGAAGTACATGGACGTGCATCTTGGCGTGTGCAAAATCATCTTCGAGGGCATGAAAGCACTCGGTTTGGCCAAGGGCGACACCGAGGAGGCCGTCCGCGCAGGTGCTCACGCCATGTTCCTGCCCCACGGTTTGGGACACATGATGGGTATGGACGTACACGACATGGAAGCCCTCGGACAGATCTACGTGGGCTTTGACGAGGAGACACGTCCCGTTCTCGACCAGTTTGGCACCAACGCGCTGCGCATGGGTCGCCGTTTGGAGGAGGGATTCGTTGTTACCGACGAGCCGGGAATCTACTTCATCCCCGCCCTCATCGACGACTGGCGCGCCAGCGGACACTGCAAGGAGTTCCTCAACTTCGACAAGCTCGATGCCTACAAGGACTTCGGAGGCATCCGCATCGAAGACGACATACTCATTACGGCCGATGGCTGCCGCTTCCTGGGCAAGGATCGCATCCCGTACCACCCGAACGATGTGGAGGAATTCATGGCCAAGGCACGCGGATAACGCTGCGGAATGCCGCAAGCAAACGCGTATCACATATCAAGCAACATTATATTAATAATCAATAACTATCTAATAACAAAGAAATGAAGAAAATCATTGCATTGGCACTCGTAGCCCTTGTGGCCTCTGGTGCCAGCGCCAAGAGCAAGAAGCAGGCTAAGGTAGACCCCAACAAGCCCGTGTTCACCGTGGTAAAGCAGAACCCCATCACGAGCATCAAGGACCAACACCGTTCCGGAACGTGCTGGGCTTACTCCACACTGAGCTACTTTGAGGCCGAGATCCTCAAGAGCACCGGCAAGACCTACGACCTCTGCGAGAGCTTCGTAGCCAACAAGGACTACATGGATCGCGCCGTTCAGGTGGTGCGCTACCACGGCGACATGCAGTTCTCACAGGGTGGCTCTGCCTACGATGTATATTACATCCTCAAGAACTACGGCATTTGCCCCGAGGATGCCATGCCGTTCCCCGGCTCTCTCTATGGCGACTCGCTCAATAACTTCAACGAGTTCTTCTCTTTGCTTGAGCCTTATGTGGCCGGCGTAGCCAAGAACAAGGCATCCAAGCTCTCCACTCAGTGGAAGCCGGGTCTGCAAGGCATCCTCGATGCCTACTTGGGCAAGTGCCCCGAGAGCTTCACCTACGAGGGCAAGGAGTACACTCCGAAGAGCTTCGCCGCAAGCCTTGGTCTGAACATGGACGACTATGTGACCATCACTTCTTACACTCATCATCCTTTCTACAGCCAGTTCGTGGTTGAGGTACAGGACAACTGGCGCAATCCGGCCAGCTACAACCTCCCGATGGACGAGATGATGCGCATCATCGACAACGCCGTCATGAACGGTTACACCGTGGCTTGGGGTGGAGACGTGAGCGAGCCGGGCTTCACACGCGATGGCTTGGCCTACATGATCGACGCCAAGAAGATGGAAAGCCTGCAGGGCAGCGACATGGCTCGCTGGCTCGGCCTCTCCGCAGCCAAGAAGAGAAACCTCATCGACTCTTTGGGCGTGAACGTTCCCGAAGTTACCGCAACACAAGAGCAGCGCCAGGAGCGTTTCGACAACTGGGAGCTGACCGACGACCACGGTATGCTCATCTACGGTATCGCCAAGGATCAGAACGGCAAGGAGTACTACATGGTGAAGAACTCTTGGGGTGAGACTGGCAAATACAAGGGAACTTGGTACATGACCAAGACCTTCATTGCTGCCAACACGATGGACTACCTCGTAAACAAGAACGCCATCCCCGCCGACATCCGTCAGAAGATGGGCATCTAAGCAAAAACTCGCTTTACAGCATAAGCAATCCCGCAAGCGTCCGCACGATGCTTGCGGGATTTTTTGTGCCCCAACGCGACTGGGAAAAGCATACACGACACACAGCAGCACCCCAAAAACAAAACCACCACCATCCCCCATAAGCAGCAACAGCCCCTGCCTACCAACCACAACACGAAGATACCAGCAACCACTATCTTCCCCCGCAAGCTGCAACTGCCCCTGCCTACCAACCGCAACACGAAGAAGCAGCCACGCGCTACACCCCTACAAGCCACAAGGCGCGTAACACTTTGCTAACCAACACCTTAAAAGCCAGTTTCCAAAACTCACAAACGCGCGTCTATTTTTAATTTATTTTTCTCAGATTTTTAATTTATTTTTCCCGAATTTTTAATTTAAAAATTCCACATTTTTAAATTAAAAATATCCGCAAAACCATACCTTTCGCATCAGCAGCCATAACGTATGGCCACAACGGCACGCCACACACACCTTCTCAAAGCGCACACCATGCCCGCCAAGCATTCCCCCACCACAGGGCATCCCCCTTCCTCTAACACACGCATTTCGCCAACTACAAACATCGCCAGTATATGCTTTCCCTTGCGTACCCGCCTCACTCACCAGGCATTCCTTCAACCATCGTCACCTTATATAACGGGAATGGCATATAACCAACACCGTATAACCCAAGCACTTCATGAACTATCGGCAGCAGCTTTCCAAGCCCACGCCCCAAGCACCCACAGATATTCCACCCTTAACAAAACTAAAAAAAACTATGCACGAATACTATTTACCGAATAATCTTCGTAACTTTACACTCCATTATTGCCCTCTGCCGAAGCCGAGGGGGAATGTGCCACGAGGCATACCTAAAGAAGAAAAACAAAAAACGACATAAATGCACTTCAAATGGAATTACGAATCACCCACGCCCGAGCTACAGCGAGCCGCTAAGGAACTAAGCGACAAGCTCAATATCAGCACCACGCTGACGAGTTTGCTCATCGATCGCGGCATCACCACCGAATCGGCGGCCAAGCGATTCTTCCGTCCGCAGCTGGCAGACCTCATCAACCCGTTCCTGATGAAGGACATGGATTTGGCCGTCGACAGACTTAACGACGCCATGGGACGCAAGGAGCGCATCCTCGTCTATGGCGACTACGATGTAGACGGATGCACGGCCGTGGCGTTGGTGTACAAGTTTCTGCGCCAGTTCTATTCCAATATAGACTACTACATCCCCGACCGCTACGATGAGGGATATGGTATCAGCGAGAAAGGACTGCGATACGCCGAGGAGACGGGGGTGAAACTGATTATCATTCTCGACTGCGGCATCAAGGCCATCGATGAAATAGCGCGGGCAAAAGAGCGCGGCATCGACTTCATCATCTGCGATCACCACGTGCCCGATGACGTTCTGCCCTGCGCCGTGGCCACGCTCAACCCCAAACGGAAAGACGACACCTATCCTTTCAAGGAGCTTTGCGGATGCGGAGTGGGCTTCAAGTTCATGCAAGCCTTCGCCAAAAACAACGGCATACCGTTCTCACGGCTCATTCCATTGCTCGACTTTTGCGCCGTGAGCATAGCCGCCGACCTGGTGCCGGTGGTGGATGAGAACCGCATTCTCGCCTTCCACGGACTCAAGCAGCTCAACCAGAACCCCAGCATAGGACTGAAAGCCATCATCGACATCTGCGGCCTGAGCGGACGGGAGCTGTCCATGAGCGAGATCATCTTCAAGATCGGGCCACGCATCAACGCCAGCGGACGCATGGAGAACGGCAAGGAAAGCGTGGACTTGCTGGTGGAGCGCGACTTCAACACGGCCTTGTGCAAGGCGCGCCACATCGATGAATACAACGAGCTGCGCAAGGGAATAGACCGCCAAATGACCGAGGAGGCCAACCAGATTGTCAACCGCCTGGAAAGCCAAAGCCATCAGAACAGCATCGTTCTCTACGATGAGCACTGGAAAAAGGGAGTTGTAGGCATTGTGGCCAGCAGACTTACGGAAATCTATTTCCGCCCCACCATCGTGCTTACCCGCGATGGCGACCTTGCCACAGGGTCGGCACGAAGCGTTGCCGGGTTCGACATCTACTCGGCGGTGAAGAACTGCCGCGACCTGTTGCTCAACTTTGGCGGCCACACCTATGCGGCGGGGCTGACGCTCCGATGGAGCGACGTGAAGGAATTCCGCACCCGCTTTCAGGCATACGTCGACAATCACATACAGCCGGAGCAGACCGAGGCTTTCCTCCGCATCGACTCCATCATCGACTTCAAGGATATTACGAAGAAACTGCACAACGACTTGAAGCGGTTCGCGCCTTTCGGGCCGGGCAACACCAAGCCCGTCTTCTGCACAAAGGACGTCTACGACTTCGGCACATCCAAGGTTGTGGGACGCGAGCAGGAGCACATCAAGCTCGAACTCGTCGATTCGAAGTCGAACAATGTCATGAACGGCATTGCCTTCGGACAGAGTGCAGCGGCAAGATACATCAAGTCGAAGCGGTCGTTCGACATCGCCTACACCATCGAGGACAACGTTTTCAAGCGCGGTGCCATACAGCTTCAGATAGAAGACATACGCCCCACGGAGACGGAATAGCGGCGAGCACCCCGTCAAAGGGACTTTGCGAGCGGGCGGAGCAAGCACTATGGACTATCGAAAGATTCTGCGAGAGCACTGGGGATACCCCGACTTCCGGGGCATCCAACGCGACATCATCGAGAGCATCGGCAGCGGAAAGGACACACTGGGGCTTATGCCAACGGGCGGAGGCAAATCCATCACCTTCCAAGTGCCCGCCTTGGCAATGGAAGGAGTGTGCCTTGTCATCACGCCGCTCATCTCGCTGATGAAGGATCAAGTAGATCACTTGCTCCAAAAGGGCATCCGCGCCGCAGCCATCTATTCGGGAATGCGGCGCAGCGAGATTGTCCAGACACTCGAAAATGCTATTTTCGGAGGCATCAAACTGCTCTATATATCGCCCGAGAGGCTCAGTTCCGACCTTTTTCGGGTGAAACTCCGCCACATGAAAGTGAGCTTCATCACCGTTGATGAAGCCCACTGCATCAGCCAGTGGGGCTACGATTTCCGCCCGTCCTACCTGCAAATAGCCCAAATCAGGCAACTTATTCCCTCCGCACCTGTGCTCGCGCTCACGGCCACAGCCACGCCAAAGGTGGTCGAGGACATACAGACGCAACTCCATTTTCGCGAGGTCAACGTCTTCAAAATGAGTTTTGCGCGCCCCAACCTTGCCTATATCGTTAGGCAAACGCAGGACAAGCAGTCGGAGCTTGTCCACATTCTGCGCTCCACCCAAGGCCCCGCCATCGTCTACACCCGCAGCCGCGACACCACGCGCGACACGGCCAGACTGCTCCAACAAAGCGGTATCAGTGCCACATACTACCATGCCGGGCTGGATCCGAGCGAGAAAGAGAACCGACAAAACGAATGGCAAGCCGACAAAGTGCGCGTGATGGTGGCCACAAACGCCTTTGGAATGGGAATAGATAAGCCCGATGTGGGCATCGTTATCCACACCGACGCGCCGAGCTCCATCGAGGCTTACTTCCAAGAAGCGGGACGAGCGGGACGCAATGGCGAACGTGCCTACGCTGTTTTGCTCTACAATCACCGAGACGCGACAAAGCTAAAAGCACGCATCGATGCCACTTTTCCCGAGAAAGACCTCATCCGCGAGGTCTACAATCAGCTGGCCTACTTCTACGAGATTGGCGTGGGCAGCGGCCAAGGCCACACCTTTGAGTTTGGGATAGACCGCTTCTGCCGCGCATTCAAGCACTTCCCCACCCACGTTCACGCCGCCTTGGAGATTCTGCAACGCGCCGGCTACCTCACCTACGATGCCAATCCAGACAGCAAGGCACGAATAAAATTCCTTCTTGGACGCGATGAACTCTACCGAATCGACTATGCCACGTCCAATGAGAATGCCGTAATCACAGCACTGCTGCGCAACTACGGCGGACTGTTCATAGACTTCTGCTACATCGATGAGACGCTTCTGGCCAAGGACGCAGACCTCTCGCGCGAGGATACCTACGCCACACTGCGCGGACTCGACAAGAAAGGCATCGTAAAATTCATCCCCCGCAAGAACATTCCCCTCATCGGCTACCCCGCAAACCGCATAGACGGCAGCGAGATAACGCTCAGCCCGAGCGTCTACGAAGAGCGAAAGGCCGAGTTTGAGAAGCGCATTCAGGCCATGACGGCCTATTGCGAGAACGATGAGGAGTGCCGAAGCCGGCAGCTACTGGCCTACTTTGGCGAGCAAAAAAGCAAGGACTGCGGATGCTGCGACGTGTGTCTGAGCCACCGCAAAGCCCCCGACACCGACCTGCGCGGGCGCATCCTGCAACTGCTCTCCGACCATCAAGGCCACAGCATCACCGAAATCAAGCAGCAGTTTGGCCAAACCGAGGCGGGAGAAGTGCTCGCCCGCCTCATGGAGGAAGAGGTTACCGTGACCGACGGCACAAGTGTCTGGATGGCATAGCACGGCGCGCCATCCCACACACACCTGCTTCGCACGCGGCGCGCCTAAGCGAAGCGCAACTCACAACGACACACTTCCCGCTCATCGCCATCCTTTGGCAACTTGCAAATGCGCACGCTGAACGCCAAGGCATCGTCCGGAAGCGACTGACGGTAGAAGCGCAGGCGGTCGCCTTGATGACTTTCGGCCACATAGGCCACATCAATGCGGCGCAAGCGGTGCTCGCGATACCACGCTATGGGCCACAAATCGAGCACATGATCGATGTACTTCACACTGTTGATGTGGCCATTCACGTCCACATCACTATAAAACGTATCCACCTCGCGCGTCAGCGGCACTTCCACCGCACCTCCCACGCGCGACGGTTTGGCCATCGGGCAAGGATAGTCCTTGTCCACATAGCTCTCTATCAGTCCGTCGTGCACGGCCAGGATGTCGGCCGGCTGCCGCGTCTCCGTGTCTATCATCGCCCAGATGCTTCGCCCGTAGCCATACACGCGCCCATCGGGGCTGCCAATCTTGTAGTTGCGGCTCGTGAAAAAGCGCATCGCGCCATCGCACCACGTCTCCACATAAAACTTGTCGTAGGCTTCCGGCATCTCCTCAAGTTCAATGGCCAGCCTGCTCAGCACCCAAGTGCGATGGATGGTGTTCAGGTAGTTCATGCCAAAACCACGGTCGTTGGAATGGAAATCGGCCGCATTCAGCATCGCGTTTCCCAAATGGCCAGGCATCAAACGCCCCGAAAAGTCGCAATGGAACGGCTCGGCCAGCATATCATAATGCCCCACCTTGGGCAGCAATTCTTTCTCCATCATTCAGTCTCCTGTTATGTTTTCTGATGTTTTAACCATGCAAAGATAACACAAAGTGAACACAAAGCAAAGGAAAAAACGTTTTAATTTGCCCGCCCCCATCGCCCCAACAGCCACCACTCGGCACGCTTTGGGTAACCCGCTGTGCGTGAAGCACATACCAAGAGGTATGCTTTCGCCGTCCGAAACCATACCTTTTGCACGGCGAAAGGTATGGTTTTACCGCGCCAAAGCATACCTTTCGCTTCCCGATGGGATTTCCCTGCCCGCAAAAGACCGCATCACGCCCGCAGCAAAACCGCAAGCTGCCCGTGTGCAAGCAGTGCCACTGCGGCAGGCGAGCGGCGGTTTAGACCGCACGGCAGGCGATACGCCAAAGTTATTCTGCCACAAGCGGCCTTCTTTCGCGGAAATTCCTTACCTTTGCAACATAGAAATCAGCATTGTGTTATGGAGATATGTATCGTTTCCGGAGCACGCCCCAACTTCATCAAGGTGGCTCCGCTCATCCGACAGATAAACAACTTGCGCCGCGAGAACGCGCCAATCACCTACTCACTCGTCTACACCGGGCGCGAGGACGACCCCACACTGGAGGGTACGCTCTTCGACGACCTGAGCATACACCGCCCCGACGTGTGCCTGAACGTGGACTGCGAGAACCTGAACGAGCTTACGGGGCAGGTGATGTCGCGCTTTGAGGTCTACCTGCAACAGCACAAGACCGATGCGGTAGTGGTGGTAGACGACCTCGCATCAACGATGGCAACGGCCATTGTCACCAAGAAGCAGGGCATTCTGCTGGCCCACATCGCCGCCGGAACGCGCTCTTTCGACATCACGATGCCCAAGGAAATCAACCGTCTGGTCATCGATGGCCTCTCCGACCTGCTCTTCACGGCGGGAATCAGCAACAACAGCATAGCCAACCGTGAGGGCGCGGAACTGTCGAAGGTGTATATGGTGGGCAATATCCTCATCGACAACCTGCGCTTCTGCCACCGGCGCATCGAAGAGACGGCATCCGACCTGCAAAAACACCCCGCACTCGCCCCCTATGCAGGACAGCGCTACATCGTGTTCACGCTCAACCGCAAGGCACTCATTGCCGACACAGGCAAGCTGGAGGCCATGCTGCTGGCCATTGCAGAAGAGGCCAAGCGCGCGGGAGTGCCCGTGGTGGCCCCGCTGCGCGGACTGGCGCGAACAGAAGTGGAACGCATAGTGGCGCGGCGCGGACTGGATGCCTTCCGGCTGGCAGAGCCTTTCAACTATTTGGAGTTTGGATGGATCACCGCCCATGCCCTTGGCATCATCACCGACTCGGGCAATGTGGCCGAGGAAGCCACGTTCAACGGTGTGCCCTGCATCACGCTCAACAGCTACACCGAACATATCGAGACGGTGAAGGTGGGCACAAACGTGCTTGTGGGGGAGAATCCGGAGCTGCTCCAAAGCTCCGTTGCGGAGATGCTGCAAGGAAAATGGAAGAAAGCAGCCATTCCCGAGCGATGGGACGGACGCACCGCCGAGCGCATTGTGGCCACCATCGCAGGCCATCAAAGATAAAAACGGGGAACGCGGAATGCACAGCCGAACCGACAACTACACCTACCTCACCACCGCGCCTATTCGCAAGGTGATTCCAACGATGGCCGTGCCCACCATCATCAGCATGCTGGTGACGGGGATGTACAATATGGCCGACACATTCTTCGTTGGACAGCTCGACACACCGTCCACGGCAGCCGTGGGCGTAGTGTTCTCGCTCATGTTTTTCATGCAGGCGTTCGGCTTTTTCTTCGGCCACGGCTCGGGAAGCTACATCGCCCGCGAGCTGGGAGCACGGCGGCAAGGCAACGCCCGCCGCATGGCCACCAACGGATTTGTGCTATCGTTTCTCCTCGGCGTGGCTTTCACGGTGCTGGGGCTGACCTTTCTGCGCCCGCTCTCGCTGGTGCTCGGCTCCACACCCACCATCCTGCCGCTCACGGAACGCTATCTGGGCATCTCGCTGCTGGGCATTCCGTTTCTCACCTCGTCGCTCACGCTCAACAACCAGCTGCGATTGCAGGGCAACGCCGCCTATGCGATGGTGGGAATCGTGACCGGCGCGATCATCAACGTGGCACTCGACCCTCTCCTTATCTTCACGCTCGGCATGGGAATACAAGGTGCGGCACTGGCCACGGTCGTCGGACAGGTGGTGAGTTTCTGCATATTGCTTCGTATGTCGCACCATAAAGGCAACATAGGCGTACACTGGCGCGATTTTTCCCTTTCCCGGCAAGACCTGAAAGAAATCTTTTACGGCGGCAGTCCATCGCTCATGAGGCAGGGATTGCTGTGCATCTCAACAACAATGCTCAACCACGGTGCGGGCGTTTGGGGCGATGAGGCCATCGCCGGCATGACTATCGTGGGGCGTATCACCATGCTTGTCATGGCAGTGGTCATCGGACTGGGGCAAGGATTTCAGCCCTTGTGCGGCTTCTGCTATGGCGCGGGACTGCACAACAGGCTCAAACGCGCGTGGTGGTTCACCGTAGGCACGGGCACGGCGTTCCTGCTGTGCGTGTCGGCACTGGGATGGCTTTTCAGCGCAGACCTTATCGCCATATTCCGCAACGATGCCGGGGTGATAGCCATTGGCGTTGCGGCACTGAGATGGCAACTATCAACGATTCCACTCAACGCCACCATCATGGCAAGCAACATGATTACGCAGACATGTCGCAAGCCTTGGCGAGCCAATGTGCTGGCAGCGGCACGCAACGGACTGTTCTTCATTCCCCTCATTGTACTGCTTCCACGCTGGTTTGGGCTGAAAGGCATAGAAATGTGTCAGAGTTGGAGCGACATTCTCGCCTTTCTCATCACCGTTCCGATTATGGTATACACTTTGAGAGAGCTGAATGAGCCGGGAAAAAGCGCAACCGCTGGCTGACAAAAGCCGCAATTCTTCCGCATAAGACCGGAGGCTATCTTGCAAAAAAGCGCAACCGCTGGCTGACAATAGCTGAGCTTACGACCGGCGACACAACCT
>CAZXFP010000024.1:20365-31568 GCA_964640675.1 uncultured Prevotella sp.
AAAAAGCGCAACCGCTGGCTGACAATAGCTGAGCTTACGACCGGCGACACAACCTCCAACATCGCGTAACCAACGCCCTCGCAACACGCAAGACGTGCGGCACAGGGCGGTTTAAGACTAAAAAATGGACATGAGAACCGTACTTCACATCAAGAACATGGTTTGCCAACGCTGCGTCATGGCGGTGGAAAGCACACTGCGCGGCGTTGGTCTCGCTCCCGAAAAGGTGGATTTGGGCTTGGCGCAAGTGGCCACCCCGCCCACCGAGAGTCAACTTTCCGACCTGCGGGAGCGGCTGCGCAACATTGGTTTTGAGCTGATAGAGGAAGGCAAGGAACAAACCGTTGAGCGCATCAAGAACGTTATCATACACCAAATTCACTACGCCAACGCGGCACAACAGCAAAGAATGAAGCTCAGTGCCATACTTTCCGAAGAACTGGGAATGGACTACAGCGCACTGTCGAAGCTATTCTCGGAAGCCGAGGGACGCACCATTGAAAGCTACACCATAGCCCAGCGCATAGAGCGGGTGAAGGAATTGCTGGAAGATCCTGCGCTGACGCTCAAGGAAATAGCCTTCAAGGCGGGCTACAGTTCCACGGCTCACCTCTCGGCACAGTTTAAAGACCACACGGGAATGCCTCCATCAGCTTACAGAAAAGGCCGGTCGGCACGGCGAAACCTCGACCAAGTGTAGCCCCGGCGAGTATTTTTCTGCCATAGGAAAGTCTCCCAAGCAATACATTCCCCCATCACAAGTACCCCATCCGCTCACCCCAAGCCGCCCCATAGTCATCATATTACCCTCAAACAACAACCCCATGCGACACCATTTCCTCTCCTTCCTGCTCCTCATAGCCGCCCTGCCGACCCACGCGCAGCACGCGGCATACCACAAACTCTCCCCTCTCGTGCGCGAGGCCGCCACACTGACACGGCTTCAGCAACGCCAGGGAGTACTCGCCAAAGAACAACAGGCACGCGAATTGTCGGCCTTTGTGCGCGTGGAAGGCAATGCCGACTCGCTTTTCCTGCGCCACGGCGTGCGCAAGCTGGCTTCCTTTGACAACAACATCCACATTGTCTCCATTCCTTTGGAACATATCGGCGCACTGTCGCTCGAAAACTGCGTGACGCGCATTGAGAGTAGCCGCTCCTGCACGGCTCTCATGGACACCACCCGCTTAGTGGTGGACGCGCAATCTGCCCACGAGGGCATCGCGCTGCCACAGGCTTTCGATGGCGAAGGCGTACTTGTGGGCGTGCAGGACATCGGCTTCGACCTCACCCACCCCACTTTCTACGACCGCAACCTGTCCCGCTACCGCATTCAGGCCATGTGGGACCAGCTCTCGCCCGACACTCTTGGCTCGCCATTCTACGTTGGCCGCGACTATCGGGGCATGGATGAGCTGCTGAAAGTGGGTCGCCCGTTCGACGGCGACACACAAACGCATGGCACACACACCGCCGGCATTGCGGCCGGAAGCGGATACGACTCTCCCTACGTGGGCATCGCGCCCGCCGCAGACCTCTGTTTGGTGTGCAACGCAACGGGAGACGACGCAGCCATTATCGACAGTACGCTCTACTATAAGTACACCTCGGCCACCGATGCCTTAGGATTCAAGTACATTTTCGACCACGCCGGGCGCACGGGAATGCCCTGCGTGATCAATTTCAGTGAGGGCGCGCCCGAGGATACCAACGGTGACGACCAGCTCTACTACGAGGTTCTCAACACGTTAGTTGGCCCAGGACGCATCATTGTGGCATCGGCCGGCAACGCCGGACACCGTCTCACCTACTTTCGCAAGCCCCGTGGCGAGGAGCACGCTGGACTGTTCCTTGGCAGCAACACCACAAGAGGCACTTTCTCCCTGCGATCCGAAGACCCGTTCAGCATACGAATAAAAACATTTGCCAACGCCGCGCACCCCCTTAGCTTCGACTATCCCTCGCAAAAGGTGCTGGCCGAGCCAGACTCGCTGCTGTCCGACACCGTGGCATACGCACAAGGGAGACCGATGACGATACAAATACACGCCTACACATCGCCCCTTGCGCCCGAAGCCGTGACCTACGATGTGACGCTGACGCAAGACCGAAAGATTGGGGAGGTGGGAACGGCCATCGACGTGCGAGGAAACAATGCCGAAGTGGAGTTCTTCTACAACGGCCTATGGACATGGCACAGCACCGAAGACCCCACTCTGACGGCCGGCGAACAATCTCACAGCATCCATTCGCCCGGTGCCGCGCAGCGCATCATCTGCGCCGGAGCCACCACATGGCGCACGCAATTCGTCAATTACCTTGGTGAGACACACTCATCGAGCGGCGGAAACGGACTGCGCGCCGACTATTCGTCCGTAGGCCCCACACTCACGGGGCGCATCAAACCCGATGTGGTAGCCCCGGGCACCAATGTCATATCGGCCTACAGCTCGTTCTTCATTGCCAACCCTGCCAACGCGGGCGCGCCACTCGGCAGCGATGTGGAGCATTTTACGTTCCAAGGCCGCACATACGCATGGAACGCCAACACGGGCACTTCGATGTCTACCCCCGTTGTGACCGGCGCGATAGCCCTTTGGCTGCAAGCCCGACCCACGCTCACGCCCGAAGAGGCCATAGAAACCATCAAGGCCACAAGCCGCAAGCCCGATCCCTCGCTCGCCTACCCGAACAATCTGTATGGCCATGGTGAGATAGACGCATACCGGGGGCTGCTCCATCTGCTGGGCGCAGACCGCATTGAGGGCATCGTCACCACCCCTTTGCGCAACGCCCGCGCCACAATGGCCTCCGACAAAATCATCCTTTCCCTCGCCACACCTGCGCCGCGCCCGCTCACCTTGTCGGTGTTCGGCATCAACGGAACACGGATTCTCCGCCAAGAGGTGCAACCCGGACAGGCACGCTACGAGATACCGTTCTGCGCGCAGAAAGGTATCTACCTGCTGCAAGTGGACGGCAAAATCCCCATGTCTACGATAATCAGAAAGAAATAACCTGCCAGCGCGAGAGCCAAGAAAAGGGAATAGCAACAAATCGGTATGGAAAGCAAAAAATCAAAATACCATTTTTTAGGTATTGCGTACTCCCCCATTTAGTCGTACTTTTGCAACCGTAATTGATGTATGACTTGATAAATGAAATCTTGTTCGCAAAATAGAATTATTTCATAATGTTTTTGTATTTTTGAAAGGTCGGCTGTGAAGTCGGCCTTTTTTTTATGCTCCATCAAAAGCTGCCCTCCGGCCTCCTACAGCCTCTCCATGTCGTTGAGAAGCCGCACCAACGCACGACCAATAGCCCATGCGAAATTGGTCGGAAACCGCCTAAAACCCATGCCAAAACACTGCCACCGCATGCCCATTCCGCACCTCCACGAAAGGGCATGGGGCGGCTTAAGAAAAGCATAGGTAAGCCGAGAGGATGCGAAAGGTATGGTTTTGCGAAGATTTTTAAATTAAAAATGCGCAATTTTTAATTTAAAAATATGGAGTTTTTAATTTATTTTTAGCGCACCAGATAACCTTTTGCAAATCAACCACTTACGCGACAGCACGCAAGCGATACGCGCACGCCTCGCACCAGAAGCCCTATGCGTGCCTTGTGGCCTGCATTCCTCTATCTGACCTTGCCCGGCGCGACTTGGCTCGGAGACGGTTCTTGCGCCTCAGCCATTCATCTCCTCTACCCAATTCCTTGCCGGCGCAACTTGGCAACCATCGCCCACACACACGCCAACTGCTCACACTCCTCACGCGCACCGCCGCTTCCATCAAGGCTTTTCCCGTCTTCACGCGCGCCGCGCTCGCACCCAGCCCGCAACAAGGACAAAGAAAGGGCGGACATCCTTGCTGGATGTCCGCCCCGCTTTTGCTTGGCGCAATTGGCCGCACGCGCCCCGAAGGGGGGAGAATGGCTGCCTATGCGCGCTTTATTACGCTACTGTTGTCTGTCTTATTTATGATTCTCTGTTTCAGCGCACAGCCTTTAAAGCGGCGTAGTCATCACGAAGGTGCGCAGAAGATAGTAGGAGAAGATGCCAAGGATGTAGCCCACGAAGGCCAGCCAAGTGATCTTCTTCATGTACCATACGAAGGTGATCTTCTCCAAGCCCATCACCACCACGCCGGCGGCAGAGCCAATGATGAGCATAGAGCCACCCACACCGGCGCAATAGGCCAAGAGCTGCCAGAAGATACCGTCGATGGCGAAGTCGCCAGCGGCTGCAACGGGATACATACCCATGCATCCGGCCACGAGAGGCACATTGTCGACAATGGCGGAGAGCACACCGATGATACCCGTGATGAGGTAGTGGTTGCCATTGAAGGCCACATTGAGACCCTGACCCAGCTGCGTGAGCACGCCGATGGTCTCCAAGCAAGCCACAGCCATGAGGATGCCGAGGAAGAAGAGGATGGTGCTCATGTCGACACGGGAGAGCAAACGCGTGACGCGCTTCTGCAATCCCTCTCTGTCTTCTTCTTCATGGAGTCCACGATAGAACACCTCGGTCACCGTCCACAGCACGCCCAGCACCAGCAGGATACCTACGAACGGCGGAAGATGGGTGATGCTCTTGAAGATGGGCACGAAAAGCAGACCGCCAACACCCACCCAGAACACGATTTTGCGCTGGCCGGCAGTGAAGTCGCTCACGCTTCCCGTCTCCTCGGTAGTGCTCTTGGCAGGCGCAAGCTCGCCTTTGAGGCTATACTGGAGCAGGAACGCGGGCACAACCATGGAGACAATGCTCGGCACAAACAACTCGCTGATTACGCCAAGCGCGCTGATGAGTCCCTTGTTCCACAGCATGATGGTGGTGACATCGCCAATGGGGGAGAACGCGCCACCCGAGTTGGCTGCGATAATCACGAGCGAGGCATAGACAATGCGGTCCTTGTGGTCGCTGACGAGCTTGCGCAGAATCATCACCATCACGATGCTGGTGGTGAGATTGTCGAGCACGGCAGAGAGGAAAAACGTCATGAAGGCAATGCGCCACAAGAGCTTGCGCTTGCTGCGCGTGTTCATCACACCCTTCACCCAGTCGAAACCGCCGTTCTGGTCGACCACCTCAACGATGGTCATGGCACCCATGAGGAAGAACAGCGTGGTGGCTGTGCTGCCAAGGTGACGCTCAATGAGCGTGCTCACGAAGTTGGCAAGCCCGTCATGATTGATTGCGCCGCTGCTCAAAGCCTCGGCCACCTCGCCAGAGATGCTCGGATTGACCATGAACAGTGTCCAGCAGGCCACAAACATTAATAAGGCAACAGCCGCCTTGTTCACTTTCGTCAGGCTCTCCAGCGCGATGCACGCATAGCCGAGCACAAAGACGATGATAATCGCAATTGTTAAAGTTGACATTATTTCAGTTATTGATGGTTACACATTCGTATTCTGTCTGGTATTATGCGGGTGCAAAGTTACAAACTATTTGTTACCCACAAAATTTTAAACCATGTTTTATTCCCTTAATTTTAAGGGATTTGAATTTATTAGGTTCGTTTGCAAACCCCATGTTACAAAAACCACCCCTTTTGCTTGCTTTGTATCAAAATTAATCCGTACTTTTGCAAAACAAAACATTCACAAGACATGAAGCAAAAGCATCTTGACGTGGTGTGCGCCGTGATGAGAAAAGACGGCAAATACTTCTGCGCGCAGCGGCTGCGGAAAGGTCCTGACTACGTAGCAGAGCACTGGGAGTTTCCCGGAGGCAAGGTGAAGGAGGGCGAGACGCACGAGCAAGCACTGCGCAGGGAGATGAAGGAGGAGCTGGAGTGGGACATAGAAGTGGGCAAAAAGCTCGCGCAGGTTGCTCAGACCTACCCCGACTTCAGCATTACGCTCACCGCCTTCGAATGCCGGGCGCAGAACGACAACTTCAAACTGCTTGCCCACATCGACAGCCGATGGCTTCTGCCCCACCAGCTCGGACAACTGGAATGGACGGAGGCCGACAAACAAATCATAGAGCTGCTTCTGCAAAAAGAGGAAAAAGGAACATAACGCATGATGAACATCAACGTTTCACAAGAGATAGAAGACGTATGCCCCGGCTTCGTAGGCGCGTGTGTGGAGGCAGAGGTGAGCAACACGCCTTTCTGCCAGCCGCTATGGGACGAAATCAACGCCTTGGGCGACCGTTTCCGCAGCGAGCTGACCACGGAAAGCCTCAAGCAGTTGCCGGGCATAGAGGCCACCCGGCGCGTATACAGAGCTTGCGGCAAAGACCCATCGCGCTACCGCCCCGCATCGGAAGCACTCATACGGCGCATCCTGCAAGGCAAAAGTCTCTATCAAATCGACACGCTTGTAGATCTGATCAACTTGGCCTCCATAGCCTTTGGCTACTCCATTGGCGGATTCGATGGCGACAAATTCCAAGGAGACACGCTCACGCTGGGCATCGGACGTGAGGGAGAGCCTTATGAGGGCATAGGCCGCGGCATGATAAACATCAAGGGACTGCCCGTCTATCGGGACGCGCAAGGGGGCGTGGGCACGCCTACGAGCGACAACGAGCGCACAAAGATAGACATTCGCACCACACATCTCGTGGTACTCATCAACGGATATGACGGAAACGAGGAGCGAGTGAGGCAGAACGCGGAGTTTATCCAAGGCCTGCTGCGAAAGTATTGCGAGAGCAACGGCGGCACTTACCACGTCTACAAATAACCTGCCGCATCCCCCAACGGCACTTCATCATTACCCAACAATCACCCACCACAACCCGCAAGGGCAGCCCGAAGGCTGACAAAGCGGACACATCATCATGAACCCAACGATACTTAAAGAGATGTCGGAGCTGATAGCACGGCTCAACGAGGCTTCCAACGCATATTATAATGGTCAGGGCGAGCGAATGACCGACTACGAATGGGACGCAGCCTTCGACCGACTGGCGCAGCTGGAGAACGAAACGGGCATTATCCTGCCCCAGTCGCCCACCCACAACGTGAGCGCAGACAACGTGACGGGGCAAAAAGAGGAGCACGAATACCCCGCCCTCTCGCTGGCAAAGACCAAAAGCACTGCCGAACTGGCCAAATGGGCTGGCGGCAGACCAATATGGCTGTCGTGGAAACTCGACGGACTGACCCTCGTGGCCACCTACGATGGCGGGCAGCTGGGCAAGGTGGTGACACGCGGAAACGGACACACCGGCACCAACATCACCCACTTGGCCAAGGCCATCGGCGGCATTCCGGCCTCCATACCTTACAAAGGACACCTCGTGGTGCGTGGCGAAGCGGTCATCAGCTACAAGGACTTTGAGCTATTCAACATGGAAAGCGATGAGGAATACGCCAATCCGCGCAACTTGGCCAGTGGCTCGCTCACGCTGAAGGACATCAACGAGGTGCGGCAGCGGCGCATTCGCTGGATTCCGTTCACGCTTGTACACTCCGATGAGGACATCCCGTCACTTGGAGAACGCCGAGAGTGGCTTCAAGGGCAAGGCTTCGACCCGGTAGAGCAGGAACTGATAGACCATCCCACCACTGAGAACATTCAGGAAGTAATAGACCGCTGGACGGAGCGGGTCACCGCCGGCACACAGCCCAAGAAGGGAGTCACGCCCTTTCCCTACCCCGTGGATGGCCTCGTAATCGCCTACGACGACACCGCCTACGCGGCAACAGGCTCCGTAACCGGGCATCACGCCACCCGGGCGGGCTACGCCTTCAAGTGGCAGGACGAGAGCGCGGAGACCGAACTCGACCACATCGAGTGGTCGTGTGCCGCATCCACCATCTCGCCCGTGGCCGTTTTCCGCCCCGTGGAGTTGGAGGGCACAACGGTGAAGCGCGCCTCTTTGTGCAACATATCTGAATGCGAGCGACTGGGAATAGGCGGCAAGGGCACGCGGATAAGCGTTATCAAGGCCAACAAAATTATTCCGAAAGTTATCAAGGTGATTGCAGCCGAGGGCGAATTGTCCATCCCCACAGCCTGTCCGGTGTGCGGCGAGCGTGCCATAGTGGAGGAAAGCGAGCAGAGCGGCACACGAACGCTGCACTGCACCAACCCCGACTGCGCGGCCAAACAGCTGAAAAAGTTTGCCCGATTCGTATCAAAAGAGGGCGTAAACATCGATGGCATGAGCGAGCAGACACTCCAAAAGCTCATCAACTTGGGTTGGGTGCGCGAGTATGCCGACCTTTTCCATCTCAACACCCATGCCGACATACTGCGAAACATGGACGGATTTGGCCAAAAGAGCGTGGCCAACCTCTTGGAAGCTACGGAGAAAGCGCGCCAAGTGGATGCCCGCCGACTGCTGTTTGCCCTCTGCATACCGCTCGTAGGGCAAGATGTGTGTACACGATTGCTCACCGCGCATCCCTATCAAGAGCTTATCGACAAGGCACAACACACCAACGACCCGGCCATATTTGCCTCCATATCCGGCATCGGACCGGAAAAAAGCGCGTCGTTCGTGCGATGGATGCAGGACAAGCACAACGCGGAGGCACTCAACCGTCTGCTGCCGGAACTCAACGTGACGCAACCGGCAACCACGCCCACAGGAGCAAGCTGCCAAGGGCTGACGTTTGTCATCACAGGCGATGTGCATCACTATAAGAACCGTAACGAGCTGAAAGCGTACATACAAAGTCAAGGTGGCAAAGTCACTGGTTCGGTGTCGAAGTCTACGTCTTTTCTCATCAACAACGATGTGGCAAGCACCTCGGGAAAGAACCTAAAAGCCCAGCAACTCGGTATTGCCATCATCTCGGAAGACGACTTCATCGCCCGTTTTGCCAGCGAGGAGAGCGGCCAAACGGCATAAGCACGCCTCCCAAACGACCGCAACGCTGGTCAATAGGGCAACTGTGCCGCACAAAACGGCTGAAAAACGCCACCACACGGCGTGCCGCAGAAGGCCTGCCCCCCGTAACCAAGGAGACCACTACGCCAAAATTGAAGGCTCACAATGCCAAGAACAAAAGGCCACCAACGCCAAGCGGCCATCCCTTGAGCAACATTTGCCCAAAGGATGGCCGCTTTCTTGACGGCGCGAACCACTTGTCGCGCCATTGCGGAAAGGCATAAAGCCCGCCCGTTTCTTACTCCTGCTCGCCTTCTGCGTCTGCCTTCTTCTTGCGAACAGTGCGCTTGCGCTTGGGCTTATCGGCCTGCGCAGCCTGCTCCACCTTCACGCCCGCAAGCTCGGGGTCGATGAGAATGCGACCGCAATACTCGCAAACGATAATCTTCTTGTGCATCTTGATGTCGAGCTGGCGCTGGGGCGGAATCATGTTGAAGCAACCACCGCAAGCTCCGTTCTGCACGTAGACAATGCCCAAGCCGTTGCGCGCGTTCTTGCGAATGCGCTTGAACGAAGTGAGAAGGCGCGGCTCAATCTTCGTCTCCAAGTCCTTGGCACGCTCCTTGAGCAAAACTTCCTCCTCGCGGGTCTCCTCCAAGATGTCCTCAAGCTCATTCTTCTTCTCCACCAGCACCTGCTCGCGCTCATGAAGCTCCATGTTGGCACGATCCAGGTCCTGCGTGCGGGCAGCCACTTGGTCGTTTGCCTCACGGATTTTCTTGTTGCAAAGTTCAATCTCCAAACTCTCGTACTCGATTTGCTTGCTCAGCGTGTCGTACTCGCGATTGTTCTTCACATCGTTGAGCTGGTTCTGATAACGCTCCACACAAGCCTGAGCCTCTGCGGCCTCCGCCTTCTTATGCGTAATGGCCGACTGGAACTCCTTTATCTCGATGCCAATCTTCTCAATACGCGTGTTCAGACCAGCAATCTCATCCTCCAAGTCCTGCACCTCCAACGGCAACTCACCGCGCAAGGCACGCTTCTCATCGATGGACGACAGCGTTGTCTGCAACTCGTAGAGCGTCTGCAACTTCTGCTCCACGGAAAGCTCCTTTGATTCTTTCTTTGCCATAAGTATTCGTGTATGTTTTATTCTGCCAACTTTATATTCCTAATTAACAATAGCGTATGGGATTCGTGTCAATCTCCGTCAGGAAGCACGGCACACCCGGACATTCTGCCGTGATGATGTCACGGAATATCTCGGAAGTGTACTGCTCGCTCTCATAATGACCAATGACACAGATTTGGATTTCCTGCTCGTGCCCGAAATACTCATGATAGTGCATCTCGCCCGTAATGAAGGCATCGGCACCAGCCTTGACGGCATCGGACAACAGGAACGCACCCGAACCGCCACAAAGTGCCACCTTGCGGATGGGGCGGTTCAGCAATTCATTGGTGTGAGCGCAGCCCACGCGGAAGCATTGCTTCACATGGAGCACAAACTCTTCAGCGGAAAGCGGTCGGGAGAACTCCCCCACAACACCCTCACCACCCGCAACGCCGTCCACCTCCTGCTGCTGGCCGAAGAAACTCAGCCCCGTCAGCCCCAGTTTTTCGGCCATGCGATAGTTGACACCGCCACGCGCGCTGTCCATGTTGGTGTGCATCGAGGCGATAACCACATCGTTCTTGATGGCTTTCATCACCGTGCGCTGCACGTAGTCGGCACCAGTGACAGCGGCAAGCTTGCGGAAGATGAGCGGATGGTGAGAAACTACCAAATTGCAGCCACGCCGAATGGCCTCATCGACCACGGCCTCGGTTACGTCAAGACACAATAAAGCCCCTGACACCTCCGCCTCTGTCAGCCCAACTTGCAAGCCGGCATTGTCGTATCCAGCCTGCAAGGGCAGAGGCGCGAATCGTTCAAGGGCAGCGATTACTTCCTTTATTTTCACGCTACAAAGTATTTGAATTGCAAAGTTACCACTTTACAGCCAAAAAAGCAAACAAAAACTTTTGGTTTTAATCTTTTTTTACAGCAATCGCATAAAAAGGTGAACTCAACTGACAGCGTAAAGCAAACATGAACTCAATGAATTCAAAAGAAAACAGCACCCAAAATCTTTCATTTTAGGGACACGCCCTAATTAATGTGGACACAATGTACAAAAGAACCTGCACAATGATAACGATACACGCACCAATCAATGGGCATATGATGAGCATAATAATAGCCCCAAGGATAGAATCTGGTATTTTAAAGAGAACGTTATCAAATATTTCCCAAGCCCTTTCCTTTATGGTTTTTTGTTCTAATTCTTCATCATACTCTTCATCTTCATAAGTATCATCATCATAAGCATCATCATCGTAAATATCATCATC
>CAZXFP010000025.1:0-29900 GCA_964640675.1 uncultured Prevotella sp.
AAGCAAACAGAAAAGTTCGTTGAGTGTATGCGGACTATGCAGGGGCTATACTCCCAAGTCTATTCAGCCCTTGAGGAGATATACTCCTACAACGATGCCGAACAGATTATGGCCGACAGTTTCATCATAGAGTACGCCGCCCTTGAAAAGCGCGTGGAGCAACTCATGATAAACTCCATCAAGGAAAGGATGTCCGACAGCAACAACACGCAGGAGATTTAAGCCACACAGAAAAATTAAATGACAAACGAAAAACGCCCGAAGTCTGACGATTTCGGGCGTTTTTACGTACAATTCATGTACATTTTTCGTTACTCCTTGACATTCAAGGTTGACTGCGGAGAGAGAGGGATTCGAACCCCCGGTACCTCTCGGTACGACGGTTTTCAAGACCGTTGTAATCGACCACTCTACCATCTCTCCTAAGCTGCCACTTTTCATAGGAAAACCTAATAGGAGGTTATATCCATCAAAGTGACCTCTTCTGTAAAGCGAGTGCAAAGGTACTCGTTTTAGCTGATTCCACCAAATTTTAGAACCACATTTTTCTTCTTACACGATTTCTTTTTATGTAGTTTCCTTTTTATGCCACTGTTTCCTGTATTCCTCATCCTTTGAGAGTTTTCCTTATTCTTTAAGGTGAGAACTGTCGTAGAAATCTATTACGCTCTTCAGTTAGCAAACTTGAGCATTCCCACTTAGCCTTTAAGGAAGTCCACAGCCTTGTCCAAAGTGTCCAACTTACCCACATCCAGCAGCTTAAGGTCTTCTGACAGATGTCCTCGAATGTCAAGGGTGTCACAATTCCTCAAATAGAAATCCATGATTGGGAAACGGTCGGGATATGCCTCCATAGCCCGAAACACCGACTGCCCTATCACGTGTATCCCACTGAAAGCGAGCATAACGCACTCACTTGGAACTAAATTGCGATAAGGGCTTCTCACCTCCCCCGTCTCCGTGTTTGTCCATCCCACCAGCCGCATTTCTTGATTGAACAACAAATACCGCTTGGTTTTCCTGTTGCTCACAAGCAACGTGGCATCGGCAGACGAACGGCCATACAATTCCGCAAGACGCGCATTGCTCAATATGTCCACATTGTGAATCAACACAGGGCTTTCCTTGTCAAACAAAGATGCCGCATGGCGTATCCCGCCTCCCGTATCCAACAGTTGTTCCGTCTCGTCCGACACGCGAATATCCACGCCAAAGTTATGCGTGCCAAGGTATTCGATAATCTGATTGGAAAAATGATGCACATTCACCACAATCCTCTCAAACTCCTCTGCTTTCAGTTTGTTGACAACATGCGCCAACAATGGCTCGCCCATCACCGGCACAAGAGCCTTCGGCATACGGTCTGTCAGCGGTTTAAGCCGCGTGCCCAGCCCTGCCGCAAATATCATTGCCTGCTTCATTGCTTGCTTCCTCGCCTATACGTTCTTTGCTTCCAGCACCTCACTGATGTGCTGCTCACGGTGCGTAATTCTCACTTCCACACCAAACTTCTCATGAATATGCTCGGCCAAATGCTGGGCACTATACACACTGCGATGCTGTCCGCCCGTGCAACCGAAGCTGAACATGAGCGAAGTGAACCCTCGCTGCATATAGCGCATCACATGATGGTCGGCCAACTGATAGACCGGTTCGAGGAAATCGAGTATCTCACCATCATCCTCCAAGAAGCGGATAACTGGTTCGTCAAGCCCTGTTTGCTTTTTGTAAGGCTCGTAGCGACCGGGGTTGTGCGTGCTGCGGCAATCAAACACATACCCTCCCCCATTGCCGCTCTCATCCTCCGGAATACCTTTTTTATAAGAGAAGCTGAACACACGAACCACAAGCGGCCCCTTGCCATCATACTTGGAGAATGTGGCCGGCCCATCGATGGGATTTGCCTTAAACACATCGTCATCCTTCACGGTTTTGTAGCCATCGGCACGACTACGCGCCGCCTCCTCTATGCGCGCAAACTGCGGAAGATTCACCAATCGCCGCAACACCGACATCATATAAGGATAAGGGAACGCATCGGCATCGAACGAGAGAAGATCGCGAAGATTCTGAATCGCCCCCGGAATGGACTCTATGAAATGCCGCTTATGCTCAAAATAGCCACGGAAACCATACGCCCCCAGCACCTGCAACGTGCGGAAAAGCACAAAGAGGGACAGACGGCGCACAAAATGGCGGGTGGAGGGCACTTCTGTGTATTGGCGCAAGCTGTGATAATACTCAAATATCAGCTCACGACGCAACTTATAGGAATATTTGGCACTCGCCTGCCACAAGAACGAGGCAAGATCGTAATAGAACGGCCCTTTCCTTCCGCCTTGAAAATCAATGAACCAAGGCTTCCCCTCTGCGTCTATCATGACGTTGCGCGCCTGAAAATCACGATACAGAAACGCCTCCATCGGCTCTTCCGTAAGGTCTTTGGCAAACATCCGGAAGTTGGCCTCCAGTTTCATCTCATGAAAATCGAGTGCCGTGGCCTTGAGAAAGCAATATTTGAAATAGTTCAAATCGAAGAGCACGCTGTCTTGATCGAACTCCGGCTGCGGGTAACAATGGCTGAAGTCCAGCTCCCGCGCGCCACGAATCTGTATGTTCGGCAGTTCTCTGATGGTGCGTTTCAGCAGCTCCACCTCCTTCAGGTTATAGCGGCCACCCGCCTCACGCCCACCACGAATGGCATCGAAAAGCGAGGTTGCCCCCAAATCGGTCTGAAGATAGCGCATCTCGTCCTCGCTCACGGCCAGCACCTCGGGCACCGGCAACTGACGGCGAACGAAATGCCGGGAAAGAAAGACGAAGGCATGATTCTCGTCACGACTTGTCCCCACTACCCCAACCACCGACTTGCCGTCATCGTCTGTCAGCCGATAGTAAGCGCGGTTGCTTCCCGCCCCTGCCATCTTCTCGATGGTGGCCGGCTTGCGACCACACCAGCGGGTATAGAGTGTCACCAATTGTTCCATGCTGTCAAGGTATTCTCGTTTTCTTATTGCTTGTTCTCCTCGTTGGCATCCTCTTCCAAACGCTTCCTTATCTCCTCACTCTGCTTCTTGCCACGCTGCCTATGGTCGTACTCACGCAACAATCCGTCTATGAGCAGCAAAAGAATCATAATGCCCGATGTGACCAAGAAACTCTTTGTGAGATAATAAAGGCCACCTATGACGATGAAGAACACCGCAAACTCTTTCCAATTAAACTTTACCTTCATGCTTGCAAAGGTAGCGTTTTCCGATTACTCCACCAAATATCCACCATGCTTTGAGACAAAAAACAAAGAGGCGGCTTCATGGAAGCCACCCCCTTGCAATCGAATATGATTTGTTAGTTATGAGTTATCCTCAACGTTTGGAATTACATCATTCCACCCATGCCTGCCGGAGCTGCGGGCATAGCCGGCTCTTTCTCGGGCTTGTCCACGATCATGCACTCCGTGGTGAGGAACATTCCAGCAATGGAAGCAGCGTTCTCCAAGGCCACGCGAGCCACCTTGGCCGGGTCGATAACGCCAGCTGCGCGCAAGTCCTCATACTTGTCGGTGCGTGCGTTGTAGCCGAAGTCACCCTCGCCCTCGCGCACTTTGTTCACAACCACTGCGCCCTCGCCACCTGCGTTGGCAATAATCTGGCGAAGCGGCTCCTCAATGGCGCGGCAAACGATGTTCACACCCGTCTGCTCGTCCTGATTTGCACCCTTCACGCCCTCCAAGCACTTCTGTGCGCGGATGTAGGTTGTTCCACCGCCTACGACCACACCTTCCTCGGCAGCGGCACGCGTTGCGCAGAGTGCGTCGTCCACACGGTCTTTCTTCTCCTTCATCTCCACCTCGGAGTTTGCACCCACGTAGAGCACAGCCACACCACCGGAGAGCTTAGCCAAACGCTCCTGCAGCTTCTCCTTGTCGTAAGAGCTTGTCGTGTTGGCAATCTCGTTCTTGATCTGAGCCACACGCTCCTGAATCATCTCCTTCGAGCCTGCACCATCCACGATGGTCGTGTTGTCCTTGGAGATGGTCACCTTCTTGGCCGTACCCAGCTCCTCCAGCGTAGCCTTGTCGAGCGTCAAGCCCTTCTCCTCGCTGATGACCACACCGCCCGTCAGCACGGCGATGTCCTCGAGCATAGCCTTGCGGCGGTCGCCGAAGCCCGGAGCCTTCACAGCGCAAATCTTCAAACCGGCGCGCAAGCGGTTCACAACCAGCGTGGTCAGAGCCTCAGAGTCCACATCCTCGGCAATCACCAGCAACGGACGGCCGCTCTCGGCAGCAGGCTGCAGAATGGGCAGGAAATCCTTGATGTTGCTAATCTTCTTGTCGTAGATGAGGATGTAGGGATTCTCCATCACGCACTCCATCTTGTCGGCATCGGTCACGAAGTAGCCCGACAGATAGCCACGGTCGAACTGCATACCCTCCACAACGCCAATGCTGGTGTCGCGGGTCTTGCTCTCCTCGATGGTAATCACGCCGTCCTTGCTCACCTTGCGCATGGCATCGGCCAGCAGCTTGCCAATCTCGGGATCATTGTTGGCACTCACCGTAGCCACCTGCTCAATCTTGTCATAATTGTCGCCCACCTGCTCGGCGTTCTCCTTAATATAATCAACAACCGCATTGACGGCCTTGTCGATACCGCGCTTCAAGTCCATGGGATTAGCACCGGCAGCCACGTTCTTCAAGCCCTCGTTGACGATGGCCTGAGCCAGGATGGTGGCAGTAGTCGTGCCATCGCCCGCGTCATCGCCCGTCTTGCTGGCCACGCTCTTGGCAAGCTGTGCGCCGGCGTTCTCCAAGTTGTCCTCCAACTCCACTTCCTTGGCCACGGTAACACCGTCCTTGGTGATGTGGGGTGCGCCAAACTTCTTGCCAATCACAACGTTGCGACCCTTCGGACCCAACGTCACTTTCACTGCGTTTGCCAACTGGTCAACACCGCTCTTGAGCAGGTTGCGGGCCTCTGTATCGAATTTGATTTCCTTTGCCATGATAATTTCTAAATCGTTTTTAGTAAAAATACAATGTTAACAACTGACTGAGAGCTTTCCTCAATTACTCTGCGACAACTGCGAGCACATCGTTCTGACGCATCATCAGATACTTCTCGCCCTCGTTCTCGATTTCCGTTCCGGCATACTTGCCATACAGAACCTCATCGCCTGCCTTCAGCACCATCGGCTCGTCCTTCGTGCCATTGCCAACGGCAATCACCTTGCCGCGCTGCGGCTTCTCCTTGGCTGTGTCGGGAATGATGATTCCACCAACTTTCTCCTCTGCCGGTGCCGGAAGAACCAGCACTCTGTCTGCTAATGGTTTAATTGTCATAATCGTACTTATTTTTTTGTTTTTAAATTTTTCTTTTTCTCCGCCTCGCCGGAGCATTCCCACAAGGCTTCGCCCTCTCCTTTGCGAAAAGCGTGCCAAACAGATGACAGACCTGCCAAAAAGTTCCGACAGGTGACAATGTGGCAGAAACAGCTCCAAAATCGTCTGCCAACACGCCGAAAAAGAAGCTCACGCAAAACCTTGTCGCAAGCAGTGACAGCAGTCACTCCCCACTCCGTGCCACAAAAGGTAACGTATGGCCCTGCCAAACCATACGTTTCACCGCCCAAAACGTATGGTTTTGGAGCGCAAAAGGTAACCTTTTGCCAAACCTTTCCACACCATTTCACAACCAACTGAGCTACAAACACTTACCCAACAAGTCTCTTTCCGCTTCCTCCACCAAACGTTTTATCCACACAAAAGCTCTCCGGGCAACAGCCGCCGCACAAGCATCCATCAGCCAAACCAATCCGCCCGCTTTAGCACTATTTAACATGGGGGGGGTATTTTGTTGATTTCTCATTGTAATTTTGCAGCAGGCATAAATCCAAAAGCAATTACTGATGTTTAACCGCCTTTCCTTTACAACGGAGAGGCACAAAGATTCTGAACAATGCGCAACAAAAGACTCAAAGAAATGGGCGCAATGCTTGCCCTCATTCCCCTTTTTGCCATGGCAGGAACGCCAACCATCCCCCCAACACCGCATGCCCAAGCTGCCGAAAGAAGCACGCAGATGCAAATTGGCTACACCGATGGCAATCAAGGCGTAAACTTGGGCACGGGACAAACGGTTGTGGTGCTGTGCGCCATACAGTTTCCCCAAAACGAAATGCAGCGATTGCAGGGCAACAAAATCACCTCCCTGCGCATAGCCATGGGCAAAACGTCTGACGATACAGACAATTACATATTCATTGCCAACGACCTGGCATCACCACCGGCCTACAAGCAAACAGTGGGGACACTGACAAGCGGATGGAACAACATCGCGCTCGACTCCCCATTCGAAATCACAGGCAGCGAAATATTTATCGGCTTCCGCTACCAAGCCGCAGGAAACGCCCTCTCCATGGACGGCCGGGAGGACAACGACTTGGCCAACTGGATACAGATAACGCCCGCGGACAACGACACGCCCGGCGCATGGACACACCAAGGAGGCGGGAGCATCAACCTTGTGGCCACAGTGGAGGGCGACAACCTGCCCCAAAACGACATACTGCTTGAGCGCGTAGTGGCCAAACGCTACGCAAGCACGCAGGGAAGCACACCGCTGGAACTGCTCGTGCGCAACAAAGGGGCTGCTGAAGTGAGGAACATGGAGGTGGAATACACGATTGAGGGACAAGAAACCCAAACGCAGACCATCAACAACCTTGCCATTGGCAGCAACCAAGTGGCCTTGGTGAAGATGAGCGATATAGTTTTTGAGCACAGCGGATTAGCCAACCTTGACGTATACATCAGCAAAGTGAACGGCACAGACGACGAATCTCCCGCCAACAACAGTGGAACGGTGGAGAACATCGCAAGTAATGCGTCTTACACCAACCGCAAAGTGCTGCTGGAACACTTCTCCACAACAAGATGCAACAACTGCCCGGAAGCCCACAAGACCATCGATGACGCGCTGACCTACCGAAGTGACGTGATACACGTGGTGCATCACGCCGGCATGGGAACAGACGCGCTCACCATTCCCGCCCATGAGGACTACCTGTTCTTCTATTCCGATGGGCAAACGGCGGGCAGCATCTATGCCCCTGCCGCCATGCTCGACCGCTCCAACATGTCTCCCTATGGGGCTACCGACGGCTCTTCGGGCAGCACTCCCGGCCCCGTCTTCTTCCCGCAACGAGGTAGCTTGGGCCATTTGCTCGACCAGCAGATTTCCACACCAGCTCTCGTAACCGTGAATATCAACACAGCATTTGACGAAAGCACACGCGCCGTCAGCGTAAGCGCATCGGGCAGCATCCCCAGCGGCAACCCCGACAGACTGAAAGCGGACGACATACGCCTCAACATCTTCTTGGTGGAAGACAGTATCCTTGGCCAGCAAGCCGGCGCGGCCGATCCCGCCCGCTATTATCACAACAATTGCGTGCGTGCGGTGCTCACCGACACTTGGGGAGACCCCATCGACTTTGAGGAGGGACGTTATCATTCAGACGAATACACGTATCTCATCCCCCAAGAGTGGAATCCCCGCCTTATGCGCGTGGTGGCCTTCCTCGCCAATACCGACCGAAACAACCCCAACAACTGCAAGGTGTACAATGCCAATGCGGAGAGTTTAACCGGCAACACCACCTCTGGCATCAGCCCTACCAAGCCTAACGGCGGCAAACTGCGTGCATACGCCAAGGACGGAGTGCTTCTTTTGCATGGGAACAACACAGAGGTAAGCATCCTCAACGTGTCCGGCCAGTTTATGGCCAACGTGCCGGCAAAGGCCACAAGCGTGCATATCGCAGCATGGCCTAAGGGCATCTACATGGCGAAAGCCAAGACTACGGACGGCACACAGTGCGTGAAATTCATCAAACGATAATCAACCATCATCAATTCATTATGAGACATTCACATCATCTATTGGTCTTGTTGCTCTGTATGTGTTTCGGAGCACAAGCAAGGGCAACGGTTATCAACGAAACCGACCACTATTATTGTGGCTTTGACACCGAAGAGGAGTTTGCCCAATGGACAAAGACCGACCTAAACGGCACCGACGACAGCGGCAACAGCGATGTTTGGTGGGACGGCGATTGGAAAGCCGCCATGTTTAACCCCGGCATTTCACAGCCCAACGATGAATGGCTGGTGTCGCCCGCGGTCACACTGACCGGCGGAAAGTCCTATGCCATTAAGTTCAAAATGTACGTAGACTACCCCGGAAAGCTGTCTTTTGCCATGGGGCAAGGCGTTCTGCCATCCGACATGACCACCATCATCAGCGAAACACAGTCTTATGACGGAGGGGAGTACTACCTCCGCATTGCCATTCCCGAAGAAGTGCCCGCCGGAACTTATCATTTCGGCATCCACTGCACAACCGGCGGCTGGGACGGACCAGTGTACATACAGAGTTTCGAGGTCACTGACGCGCAGGATGTGGACTTCTCGGGAAGCATTGTCGACAACGAGGCTGGCAAAGCTGTATCCAGCGCACGCGTAAGGTTGTCCGCCAGCACCTACAAGGAGCAAGAGCGGGAGGCCGACGAGCAGGGCTTGTTCACATTCGAGCACCTAAGCCCGGGCACTTACACCATGACCATCAGTCAAGAGGGCTTCAACACGCTGTCGCAAGAAGTGGAAATAACGGAGGCTACCGCCTCGCAGACTTTCTGTTTGGAGAAGAAAAAGGTTGCCACACTTACGGGAAGGGTTGTCGATGAGGCTGCCCGCGCGGTCAAAAACGTCAGAGTAAGCCTTGAAAGTTCAAAACTCTACGAGGCCACAACCGATGAGAATGGCCGATTCCTTATCCCCGATGTCATCAGATTAGAGGAATACACGCTCCGCATCAAGCACAATTGGAAAGAGGATTACGCAGCTACAATCAGCGCGCAGGACACAGAAATAGACCTTGGCGATGTGGTTTTGAAAACCTACGTGGCCACTCCGCAAGCCATAAGAGGAGATATTGTAGACGCCGGAGCCTTCATCTCATGGCAAATGCCCGTCCGCAAGACAGAGTTTGCCCTTGACAACGGCACGTATGGTGGCACTTACCAATTCACAGGAGGCGACTACAACCGCGTGGGCAATGTTTTTCACGGCTCAATGGTCATCGAAGGCATGAAATGGCTGCTGTCCAGCGAAAGCGAAGCGGACGAAACAGTTGACCTATACCTATACGCGCTCGACCGCAGCGGTGCTTTGACCAACGAAATTCTGCTGCAAGTGGACAGCGTACCCAACAAGAACTACGCCTTCGATGGCCATGTGGCATGGAACGAATACCGTTTCAGCCAACCTATCGTTGCCCCTTATGGCTGCATAGCCGCAGTGGGATGCAACGGAAGCATATCCGTTTGCTCCGACTATGCGGACAAAGGCTGCTCTGTTGTGATGCAAAACGAGCACTTCCGCACAAGCAACGCCGGCACGTTCTTCATCCGCGCCTATGGAAGCGAGCTGGCATCAGACCCGCAACCCGCCGAAAGCACAGCGGCAAGAACCATACGCTGCACGGCAACAGCTTCACCCACGAGAGCCATAACCGCCATTGACGAGGCCGCACCCACCTACACCGTGTACCGCCTCAAGGCTTCCGATGAGCAGAATCGCGACAACTGGACGAAAATAGAGGAGGGAATATCGCTCATGAGCTACGTTGACCGCAGCTTCCACACACTGTCGCCCGGCATCTACAAGTATGCCATACTGGCAACATACGCAGATGGCAAGACCTCTGCAACGGCCATGACCGAAGAGATGCCCACCAACATCCACACCAGCGTGACCATGCACGTCTACACCAATACGGCGATAGACTTCTCCGAAGGCGCAACGGTGACCCTTACCAACGACAATGACAACAACATCACCTACCAAGCCCGCGTCAGCAACGGCGTGGCATCGTTCCCCAAGGTGCTGAAAGGCTCTTACACCGCAACGGTGGCCAAGGCTGGATTCGCTCAAGCCACCCTTGAGGGCAACGACTTCTCTGCCAACTCTGCCTACGAAGTGAGCACGGAGCTGCAACTGATTCCCCAAAAGCCCTTCAACCTCTGCGCAGAGCAGCACGAAGGCAAAGTAATCTTGGGCTGGAACACCGCCGAAGGCATCAGCGAGGGATTTGAAGACATGGACAACTTCGAGGTGAACCCGGCCGGAGAAGCGGGCTGGAGCTATGCCGACATGGACGGCGAGGCCACTTACGGCATCAGCAGATGCCAGTCCACCCCCTACCCGAACATGTACGCGCCCATGGCGTTCATGGTCTTTGCGCCCGATGCCACCACGCCAAGCGTGATAGACCTGCTTCAACCACATGGCGGCAAGAAGATGCTCGTGGACGTAGCTTTGGCCAATGGCGGTCAAAACGATGACTACGTTTTCTCCCCCGAGCTTTCTTTCAACAACGATTTCACGTTCAGCTTCCACGCGGCATCCGGATTCTACGCCGCATTGGGCGAGGAAGAGTTCATGGTAGGCTACACCACCGATGGTCCAACCCCCGAAAACGTCATCTGGCTGACCGAAAAGCCACAGACCGTAGGAGGCGTATGGACGGAGTTCGCCTATGACTTGCCCAAGGAGGCACGCCATGCCGTGATACGATGCGTCTCCAATCAGCACATGTTCTTCATGGTCGATGACGTGTTTGTCGGCATGAAAGAGGCCGAGACTTTCGCCATGACCACCTTCAACGTTTACCTTGACGAAGAGGAACTGGGCACAACCAGCAGCCGTTCTTTCGAGTTGGGCAGTCTACCGCAAGGCCGACACTTGGCCAAAGTACAAACAGTATACCCCATGTACGATGGCAGCAAACATTATTCCGACTTCGCCGAGCTGCTGTTCCGCGTTGATGACGCCACCGGACTGACATCGGCAACAGGCGAAACGCTCTTCTCCTATCAGAACGGCATCATCGCCGCAGGCTCAACGACAGACCAACTGTCGCTCTACGACGCGCAAGGCCGTCAAGTGGCTCAATGCAAGGGCAACGAGACGATAGCCACGCACACGCTAAGGCCGGGCGTTTACGTACTGCGAATCATGGAAGGCGGGCACGAATCCCATGCCAAGATTCTCGTTCGCTGACAGAACGCACCAAGACAAACGACAGGCAAGCTGCCGCCAAAGTAAGGCAGCATACCCAAAACCGAAAGAGGAAGGCGGCCGAAAGGCCACTTTCCTCTTTCATTTCTTTAATCAACGCAACGAAAAAACACACCATAGTACACCCCCACGCCTCCACCATTTCCCCAAACCATACCTTTTGCCCTGCCAAACCATACGTTTCACCGCCCAAAACGTATGGTTTTGGAGCGCAAAAGGTAACCTAATCATAACTCTCCATGCCACAAGCACTTACGAGAACGGCACAAAGAGAGGGCAAAAACGCCCGATAAGCACGCAAGCAGACTGCCAAGCGAACGCACGGGGCGCACCCAGCCCTTACCAAAACCTGCTGCAAACGCAAGCCGCAAACCATCGCCATAGGACAAAAGCCGCAAGGATGCGAAACGGAGTATATGGCGTTTGGAGGCCTTTTCGTAAGAATTTCTATTTTTTCCTTTGCCGAAAGAAAAAAAACAAGTAACTTTGACGTGCCCGAACAAAGATGTAACAAAAAGCGTCAAAGTAGGGCTGACCCTCCGGCAACACAAAAGTCAATTCATAAAACCTAACAATATGAGTTATTTAAGATTCGAAAAAGCTTTGATGACGAACTTGCAGGAGTCGCTGCCAAGAGAGTTGCTGCGCACGAATCGGTCGGGAGCATACTCCTGTTCGACCATCGTGGACTGCAACACCCGTAAGTATCATGGCTTGCTCGTTGTGCCCGTGCCCGAGATCGACGATGAGAATCATGTGCTTCTCAGCTCGCTCGACCCTACGGTTATTCAGCACGGAGCCGAGTTCCACTTAGGACTTCACAAGTATCAGGGTAACGTTTTCAGCCCCAACGGGCACAAGTACATCCGCGAGTTCGACTGCGACAAGGTGCCTACTACCACCTATCACGTCGGCGGAGTTGTCTTAAAGAAAGAGGTTGTCTTCCAGCACTATGACGACCGCATACTCATCCGCTACACGCTCATAGGCGCACACTCGGCCACCACGCTGCGTTTCCGTCCTTTCCTCGCGTTCCGCAGCATGCGGCAGTTCACGCATGAGAACGGAACGGCAAGCCGGGAATACTCCGAAGTGGACAATGGCATCAAGACTTGCATGTATGCGGGCTACCCGCATCTGTATATGCAGTTCTCCAAGAAAAACCAGTTTGTGTTCCAGCCCGACTGGTATCGGGGCATAGAATACCCCAAGGAGCAGGAGCGCGGCTACGCCTCCAATGAGGATTTATACGTGCCGGGCTACTTCGAGCTGGACATCAAGAAAGGCGAGAGCATCGTGTTTGCAGCCTCAACGTCGGAAATCAAGACGGCCACACTGGAAGAACTGTTTGAGCAGGAAGTGGAAGAGCGCACACCGCGCGACAATTTCTTCCACTGCCTCGTCAACGCCGCCCACCAGTTCCACAACCGGACGAAAGCCGACGAGCGTTACATCCTTGCCGGCTATCCGTGGTTCAAGTGTCGGGCACGCGACACTTTCATCGCCTTGCCAGGTCTGACGCTTTCCATCAATGAGCACGACTACTTCGAACTGGTGATGAAAACCGCGGGCAAAGGTCTGCGCGAGTTTATGGAGGGCAAGCCTCTGAGCGTGAAAATCTATGAGATTGAGAAGCCCGATGTTCCTCTGTGGTGCGTGTGGGCCATACAACAATACGCCAAGGATGCGGGGCGCGACCGCTGCCGCAAGCTCTACGGAGAACTGCTGTGCGACATTGTGAACTACATCAAGGGCAACAAGCATCCCAATCTCCGCTTGGACGACAATGGTCTCCTCTACTCCGATGGTCGCCACGAGGCTGTGACGTGGATGAACTCCACCGCCAACGGGCATCCCGTTGTGCCCCGCTCGGGATATATTGTGGAGTTCAACGCGCTGTGGTATAACGCCCTGCGCTTCACGGCATCCATGCTGCAGGAAGAAGGACGTGCCAAAGAGGCCGCACCATTGGAGGAACTGGCTCAGAAATGCAAAGTCTCGTTTGTGGATACGTTCCTCAACGAATACGGCTACCTCTATGATTACGTAGACGGGAACATGGCCGACTGGAGCGTTCGACCCAACATGATATTCGCCGCGGCCACCGATTACTCGCCGCTCGATGAGAGACAGAAGAAAGGAATCGTAGACATTTGCACCCGCGAGCTGCTTACGCCCAAGGGGCTGCGCACGCTTTCGCCCAAGAGCGGAGGCTACAACCCCATGTATGTGGGGCCGCAGACACAACGAGACTACGCCTATCATCAGGGAACAGCGTGGCCATGGCTCGGCGGTTTCTACCTTGAAGCCTGCCTGAAGCTCTACAAGCGGACAAGACTTAGCTTCGTAGAGCGGCAGATGGCGGGCTATGAGGACGAGATGTTCCGCCACTGCATGGGCACATTACCAGAGCTTTTCGACGGCAACCCGCCCTTCAAGGGACGCGGAGCCATATCGTTTGCCATGAACGTAGGCGAGGTGCTGCGTGCCATCGAACTGCTTGAGAAGTTTAAATATCAAAGCTAAGGAGGACAACTTATGAAAGTATTAATGTTTGGATGGGAGTATCCTCCTCACGTTTACGGCGGACTGGCAACGGCCAACTTCGGTATCTCCGAGGGCTTGCACGCCCAAGGCGACATCGACATCACGCTTTGCCTGCCCCATCCCTTTGGCGACGAGGACAGAACCTTCGCCAACATCATCGCAATGAACTGCGTGCCCGTGGTCTGGCGCGACAATGATTACGACTACGTGCGTCAACGGCTGGGCAATCTCATGACGCCGGAATATTATTTCAAACTCCGCGACCACCTGTACTCCGACTTCAGCTACATGAACGCCAACGACATTGGCACGCTGGAGTTTGCCGGTGGCTACCCCGCCAACCTGCATGAGGAAATCAACAACTACTCCATCATTGCCGGAGTGGTGGCACGCACCGAGCAATTCGACATCATCCACGCCCACGACTGGCTCACCTTCCCCGCCGGAATCCACGCCAAGCAAGTCAGCGGCAAACCTTTGTGCATCCATGTGCACGCCACCGACTTCGACAGATCGCGTGGACACGTCAACCCTACTGTCTATTCCATAGAGAAAGACGGCATGGATCATGCCGACTGCATCATGTGCGTGAGCGAGCTGACACGCCAAACGGTCATCAACCAGTACCATCAAGACCCGCGCAAGGTCTTCACCGTACACAACGCCGTCTACCCCTTGAAGGCCGAAGCCGCCGCACTGCCGCGGCCAGACCACAGAGGCAAGGAGAAGGTAGTGACCTTCTTAGGCCGCATCACCATGCAGAAAGGCCCGGAATACTTCGTTGAGGCCGCCAACATGGTGCTCCACCGCATGGGCAACGTGCGCTTCTGCATGGCCGGCTCGGGCGACATGATGAACCAAATGATCTACCTTGCCGCCGAGCGAGGCATCTCCGACCGATTCCATTTCCCCGGATTCATGCGCGGACTGCAAGTCTACGAGTGCCTCAAGAACTCCGATGTATACGTTATGCCCTCCGTGAGCGAGCCTTTCGGCATTTCTCCGCTGGAAGCCATGCAGTGTGGCACGCCCACCATCATCTCCAAGCAAAGCGGATGCGCAGAGATTCTGACCAATTGCGTGAAAGTGGACTACTGGGACATCCACGCCTTGGCCGATGCCATATACAGTATTTGCAGCAACGAAAGCCTCTTCACCTACCTTTCGGTAGAGGGAAAGCGCGAAGTGGACCAAATTACGTGGGAGAAAGTGGGAAAATGGATTCGCGAACTCTATATGCGCACACTCGGACAGCAGTAATCCCGCCCTTTCCCGAATCATTGCCAAACAACCAAAAACAGAATTAGAGCATGAAAACTATTTGTTTATATTTCGAGATACATCAGATCGTACACCTCAAACGCTACCGTTTCTTCGACATAGGTGCCGACCATTACTACTACGATGACTACGAGAACGAGCGAAGCATCGCCGACATTGCCGAGCGAAGCTACATGCCCGCGCTGAACGCCATCGGCGACATGATCAAGGAAAACGGCGACCGCTTCAAAGTGGCCTTCTCACTTTCGGGTGTCGGCATCGAGCAGTTGGAGATACACGCACAGCAAGTAATCGACAAACTGCAGGAGCTTAGCCAGACCGGATGCGTGGAATTCCTTGCCGAACCCTACTCCCACGGCCTGTCATCGCTGGCCAATGAGGACGTATTCCGCGATGAGGTGCGGCTGCAAGCAGCCAAAATCAAGGAATACTTCGGCCAAGAGCCCAAGGTGCTGCGCAACTCGGCACTCATCTACAGCAACGACATCGGCGCGATTGCCGCCGACATGGGCTTCAAGGGAATGCTCACCGAAGGCGCGCGCCACGTGCTGGGATGGAAAAGCCCACACTACATCTACCACTGCACGCAAGACCCGAAGCTCAAACTGCTCCTGCGCGACGTGGACTTGAGCGACGACATCTCCCTGCGCTTCAACAATTCCGAATGGGAAGGCTACCCGCTCTTCGCCGACACCTACTGCGAGAAGATAGCCAAGCTGCCCGAAGACGAGCAATTCGTGGGAATCTTCATGAACCTCTCCGCCCTCGGCATCGCCCAACCGCTCTCCAGCGGCATCCTCAACTTCCTCAAAGCATTGCCTGCCTGCGCCAAGAAGCACGGCATCACCTTCTCCACGCCCACCGAAGTGTGCATGAAGATGAAGAGCGTGGGCATGCTCGATGTGCCCGACACGCTGTCATGGATGGACGAGGAGCGCGATGTGAGCACATGGCTGGGCAACCCCATGCAGCAAGAGGCGTTCAACAAGCTCTACAGCGTGGCCGACCGCGTGCGCATTGCCAACGACCCGAGCATCAACATCGACTGGATGTACCTGCAGGCGACCAACAACTTCCACATGATGTCTACCAAGCCGGCTCACGTTGGCGTAGACAGAGGCATTTTCTCATCACCATTCGATGCGTTCTCCAACTACATGAACATACTCGGCGACTTCCTTAGCCGCATCCGGCAGCTCTACCCGGAAAGCATCGACAACGATGAGCTGAATCCCCTGCTCACCACCATCCGCAACCAGGCAGAGGAAATAGACATCAAGGAAAAGGAGGCGGCACGACTGCAAGCACGCATTGAAAAGCTCGAAGACGAGAACGACAAGCTGCGCGCACAAATGGACAAGTCCGCCGACAAGCCCAAGGCTGCCAAGCCAAGAGCCAAGCGGAAAACCACCAAGCAGCCCAAAGAATGACACAAACAAGGCGATGAGGCAAGGCCACACGGCAAAGCCCGCCGCCAGCACTTGACATAAGACACGCCAAGGCACGCGCTCCACTCCCCCACGGACAAACCTCCGCAAACGGGAATGGAGAGCATGCCTTGGCGTTTTTGTCACCCCATTCTGCAAAAGCATACCTTTCGCGCGCCAAAAGGTCACGTTTTGGAAGGCAAAAGGGGACGTTTTGCAAGGCAAAACCATACATCTTGCCAAGCCACACAACGCTTATACACAAGCCATTGATAACCAACTGGATACTAACACTTCCTTACAGAGATACTCTCATTGGCACACAACCAGCCAAAAAGCCCGCTACAGCTTCGCAAATCAGCCCATACTGCCACGGCAAACTCCCCAAAACGCAAACCAACCCCACCTCCGCACCTTCCTCCACACACCCATTTTTGCAAAGTATAGTTTGCAAAAACGGATTATTTTCTCATTATTCTTGCGTAATTTTATAATATTTCTTCGTACCTTTGCAAACGTTTTTTTAAGCAGGATGATTTGTCTGCCCCGCTGGGCAGTCCCTAATTCAAAATCAATGATAGCTATATAATAAAACATTATGATTTTCACACTGTTAATAACCGTATTCCTCACGGCTGTTGTGCTGGTGGTAGCAGCTTATGCCATCGCCAAGCTCATCGGACCGCGCAGCTACAATCCGGTGAAGGGTGAGCCCTTTGAGTGTGGTATTCCCACGCACGGCAGCTCATGGATGCCGATGCACGTGGGCTACTACCTCTTTGCGATCCTCTTCCTCATGTTCGATGTGGAGACCGTGTTTCTGTACCCCTGGGCAACCGTCTTCGGACAGTTGTCGGCCGAGTACGGCAGCGCGATGCTCTTCTCCATCGGATTCTTCATGTTGGTATTAGTATTTGGCCTGGCCTACGCCTGGCGGAAAGGAGCACTGGAATGGAAGTAAGAAAGCCCAAAATCAAGTCTATCCCCTACGATGAGTTCAAGGACAACGACACGCTCGAGAAGCTGGCGCAGGAACTGAACGAGGGCGGAGCCAACGTCATTGTAGGCTCGCTGGATCAAGCCATCAACTGGGGACGCAGCAACTCGCTTTGGTCGCTCACCTTCGGCACAAGCTGCTGCGGTATTGAGTTCATGGCCGTGGGGTGCGCCCGCTACGACTTCTCACGCTTCGGCTTCGAGGTGACGCGCAACTCTCCCCGACAGGCCGACCTCATCATGTGCGCCGGCACCATCACCAACAAGATGGCACCGGTGTTCAAGCGTCTCTACGACGAAATGGCCGAGCCGAAATACGTTGTCGCCGTTGGCGGCTGCGCCATTTCCGGCGGCCCCTTCAAGAAGAGCTACAGTGTGGTGAGAGGCATCGACGAGCTTGTGCCGGTGGATGTCTACGTTCCTGGCTGCCCGCCGCGCCCCGAGGCCATCCTCTACGGCATGATGCAGCTGCAACGCAAGGTGAAGGTGGAACGCTTCTTTGGCGGTGCCAACCACAAGATGACCGCCGAGGAGCGCGAGCGTTCAATGGAGAAAGGCGGACTGCGTGGTCTGAGCAACGAGAACCTCACGGCTCAGGAGCTGGGCAAGAAAGATCCCATCATCGTGACCGATGTGCCCGCCGGATTCGACCCGAAGAAAGGTCTCGACGAATAACCCTAAGCTGACAGAAAGATGAAACTTGAAAACATAGAACTTACTTTCGACAACTTCTCCCAAGAGATGGAGAAGCTGTACGGCAAGAAGCATTTCGACTATCTTGTCACCATCATCGGCGAAGACTTCGGCGAGGAAGGCTTGGGGTGCATCTACATTTTGGAGAACACCCAGACCCACGAGCGTTGCTCCACACGCGTCATCGCCAAGCAGATTGGCGAGGACTACGTGATTCCGTCGGTGCTGAAATTGTGGAACGCGGCCAACTTGCTGGAGCGCGAAGTCTACGATTTCCTGGGCATCAAGTTCCTCGGCCATCCCGATATGCGCCGCCTCTTCATGCGCAACGACTTCCAAGGATGGCCGCTGCGCAAGAATTTCGACATGAGCCCGGAGGCCAACCGCTTCCCCGTCACGGACGAGCCGGATGAAGAATGGACAACGGAGTGGAATCTTGACAAGGACGGCAACCTCGTTGCCACACGTCACCGCCTCATCGACGATGATGACTTCGTGATGAACTTCGGTCCCAACCACCCGTCAACACACGGTGTGCTGCGCTTGCAAACCGTTGTGAACGGCGAGACCATCAAGCACGTCTATCCCCACCTCGGCTACATCCACCGCGGCATGGAGAAGATGATGGAGAGCATGACCTACCCGCAGACGCTCGCACTGACCGACCGCCTCAACTATCTTTGCGCCATGATGCACCGCCATGCGCTGGTGGGCGTAATTGAGGAGGGCATGGGCATAGAGCTGAGCGACCGCATACTCTACATCCGCACCATCATGGACGAGTTGCAGCGTCTGGACAACCACTTGCTCTTCCTGGGCACGTGCGCCCAAGACCTCAGCGCGCTCACGGCGTTCCTCTACTGCATGCGCGACCGCGAGCACATACTCAACGTGATGGAGGAGACCACGGGTGGCCGTCTGATTCAGAACTACTACCGCATCGGAGGACTGCAGGCAGACATCGACACCAACTTCGTGAAGAACGTAAAGGAGCTATGCAAGTATCTCCGCCCGATGATTCAGGAGTATCTCGATGTGTTCGGCGACAACTTCATTACTCACAAGCGTTTGGAGGATTGCGGCCCGATGGGACTGGAAGACTCCATCAACTACGCGCTCACCGGTCCTGCCGGACGTGCAGCAGGATGGCACAACGACGTGCGCAAGAACCATCCTTACGCACTCTACGGCAAAGTGGACTTCAAGGAAATCACGCTCACAGGCGCAGACTCCATGTCGCGCTACATGATACACATCAACGAGATGTACGAGAGCCTGAACATCATCGAACAGCTCATCGACAACATTCCCGAGGGCGACTTCTACATCAAGCAGAAGCCCATCATCAAAGTGCCGGAGGGACAATGGTGGTTTAGCGTTGAGGGTGGCGCAGGCGAGTTTGGCGTATACCTTGACAGCCGTGGCGACAAGAGCCCCTATCGCTTGAAGATGCGCCCGATGGGTCTGACGCTGGCTGGTGCCTTCGACAAGATGCTGCGCGGCCAGAAGATTGCCGACCTCATAGCCACGGGTGCCTCCATCGACTTTGTGATTCCCGATCTTGACCGATAGGATGTTAAAGTAAGTAATTCAAATAATGAAGTAATGTTTGATTTTAGTATAGTTACAAAATGGTTTGACGCACTGCTTCGGCAGACGTGTGGCCTGAACGACTTCTGGACCATACTGATAGAGTGCGTGCTCGTGGGAGTAATTATTCTCACGGCCTATGCGCTCATTTGTATTGTCCTGATATTCATGGAACGCAAGGTTTGCGCCTATTTCCAATGCCGCGTAGGCCCCATGCGTGTGGGTCCCTGGGGCATTTTTCAGGTGTTTGCCGATGTGGTGAAGATGCTCATCAAGGAGATCTTCGTTGTAGACCGCGCCGACAAGCTGCTCTATTACCTTGCGCCGTTCCTCGTGATGGTGGCCTCTGTGGGAACTTTTTCGTTCCTTCCTTTTAATAAAGGTATGGAGGTGCTCGACTTCAATGTGGGCGTCTTCATGATTACGGCCATCTCCTCGCTTGGCGTGCTCGGAATCTTCTTGGCCGGATGGGCATCCAACAACAAGTACTCCGTTGTGTCGGCCATGCGTGGTGCCGTACAGCTCATTTCCTACGAGATGTCGTTGGGCTTGTGCTACATCACCGCCGTTGTGTTCTTGGGAACAATGCAGATGAGTGGCATCATTGAGGCTCAAACAGGCCCGTGGAACTGGCTCATCGTGCAAGGTCACATCCCGGCCATCGTGGCTTTCATCGCATTCCTCATTGCAGGAAACGCCGAGGCCAACCGTGGCCCGTTCGACTTGGCCGAGGCCGAGAGTGAGCTGACCGCCGGCTATCACACCGAATACAGTGGTATGGGATTCGGCTTCTATTACCTTGCTGAGTACCTCAACCTCTTTGTCATCGCTGGTCTGGCCGCAGCCATCTTCCTTGGAGGATGGGCACCGCTCAACATCGGCTTCGAAGGTTTCGACCAAATCATGAACCTCATACCGGGTTTTGTCTGGTTCTTTGGCAAGACATTCTTCCTGGTGTTCATCCTGATGTGGATTCGCTGGACGTTCCCCCGTCTGCGTATTGACCAAATCTTGAAACTGGAATGGAAGTTCCTCATGCCGCTGATGCTGATCACGCTTGTTGCAGCCACCATCTGCGTATCTTTCGGATGGACACTTTAACAGCGGAGGAAATAATTCTGTAATAGCGTAAAAACAAAATGGAAGATAAGAAAGAATCTTATTTCGGCGAAGTAGGGAAAGCCGTCAAGACGCTTGCTACGGGTTTGAAAGTGACCATGAAGGAATACTTCACCCCCAAGAGCACGGAGCAATATCCCGAGAACCGAAAGACAACGCTGCACGTCTCAAAGCGACACAGAGGACGCCTCGTCTTCAAGCGCGATGAGAACGGAGCTTATAAGTGTGTAGCCTGCACCATGTGTGAGAAGGCCTGCCCCAATGACACCATCAAGATTACCCAACAGATGGTGGAAGATCCCGAGACGGGAAAGAAGAAGCGCAAACTCGTTGACTATCAATACGACCTTGGCGACTGTATGTTCTGCCAGCTCTGCGTCAACGCGTGCAACTTCGATGCCATCGAATTCACCAATGACTTCGAGAACGCCGTCTTCGATCGCAACCAACTGGTATTGCACCTCGACAAGGAGGAGTACAAGGGAGGCAGCCTGCCCAACCTTATCGACGGTGGTGCCGACTGGAAAGTGGGAACGTTTAACACCAAAACCAAATAGTGCCCGATTATGGCAAGAATAATAATTTTCGGAATCCTCGCCGCAGTAATCCTGGCCTCGGCCGTGTTCTGCGTGGCGACGAAGCGCATCATGCGCGCCGCAACAGCCTTGCTGTTTGTCCTGTTCGGAGTGGCCGGGCTCTATTTTGTGCTCGACTATACATTCTTGGGTGCCGCACAAATCAGCATCTACGCTGGTGGCATCACCATGATGTACATCTTTGCCATCCAGCTTGTCTCGAAGCGCACCCTGCAAGGTCTCTCTGAGCAGTGGATTGGCAAGAAGACCATCCTCGCCGCAGCCATCTCTCTTGCAGGACTGGCCACGGTATCCGTAGTGCTGCTGAAAAACCGCTTCATCGCACAAGCAACGGACTTGACACAAGAGCTTCCCGTCAGCGATTTGGGCAACGCCCTTCTTTCTGCCGACAAATACGGTTATGTACTCCCGTTCGAGTTCATTTCCCTCTTCTTGTTGGCCTGCATCATCGGTGGCCTTGTAATTTTGAATTCCTATAAGAAAAAGGAGGAACAGAAATGATACCCATAGAATATTTCTTCATCCTTAGCGGACTGCTTTTCTTCATTGGTGTCTTCGGATTCGTGACACGCCGCAACCTCGTGGCGATGCTCATCTCCGTGGAGCTGGTACTCAACGCCGTTGACCTCAACTTTGCCGCATTCAACCGCCTGCTCTTCCCGGAAGGACAAGAAGGCATGATGTTCACGCTCTTCTCCATCGGTGTGTCGGCAGCAGAGAGTGCAGTCGCGCTTGCAATTATCATCAATGTTTACCGTCATTTCCACAGCGATCAGGTGAACAGTATTGAGAATATGAAACTATAATTACTGGAGACTTATGTACAGTTACGCATTTTTGATACTTCTCCTGCCGTTCCTCAGCTTCCTCTTGCTGGGACTGCTGGGCATGAAGATGCCCAGGAAAGTAGCGGGACTCATTGGCACCACGCTCATGGCTGTGGTGTTCTGCCTGTGCTACTACACGGCATACCAATACTTCTTTGCCGATGGACGCGAAGCAACCGGTCTCTACCCCACCGTGACAGCTTTCAACTTCACGTGGCTCGACTTTGGCAAATCGCCCCTCTTCGACATTGACTTGCTTTTCAAGATAGGCTTCCGTCTCACCCCCATCTCGGTAATGATGCTCATTGTCATTACCACCGTGAGCCTCATGGTTCACATCTACTCCTTTGGCTATATGGCCGAACGAGACGAGAACTACCATTTTGAAGAGTATGAGAAAGGATTCCAGCGTTTCTACGCCTACCTTTCGCTCTTCACGATGTCTATGCTTGGACTTGTAGTGGCAACAAACATTTTCCAAATGTATCTCTTCTGGGAGATGGTGGGCGTTTGCTCCTACCTGCTCATCGGCTTCTACTATCCAAAGCCCGCTGCCGTTCACGCATCCAAGAAGGCATTCATCGTTACGCGCTTCGCCGACTTGTTCTTCCTCTTCGGTATTCTGATTTACAGTTACTACGCAGGAACGTTCAACTACGACCTTGGCGAGATGCCAGAGCTGGCCAACAACCTCAGCCACGCGCAGTCTATTGCCACATGGCTCATCCCGACCGCGCTCTTCCTGATGTTCATCGGTGGTGCTGGTAAGAGTGCCATGTTCCCACTTCACATTTGGTTGCCCGATGCCATGGAAGGCCCAACGCCCGTGTCGGCACTTATCCACGCCGCCACGATGGTGGTCGCCGGTGTCTACCAAGTGGCCAGCCTCTTCCCCATCTTCTTGAAGTTCGGTGCTGTGGAGCAACTCCATTGGATTGCTTACATCGCGGCTTTCACCGCTTTCTATGCAGCAGCTGTGGCTTGCGCCCAAGCCGACATCAAGCGCGGTTTGGCTTTCTCCACGATTTCGCAGATTGCCTACATGCTCGTGGCACTTGGCGTATGCTTTGCGCTTGACAATCATCACGGTGGTTTGGGCTACATGGCCTCCATGTTCCACCTCTTCACCCATGCCATGTTTAAGGCATTGCTCTTCCTCTGCTCTGGTGCTATCATCGTAATCGTGGGAAGCAATTTCTATCAGTACATGGGTGGTCTTAGGAAGTATATGCCCATTACCAATATTTGCTTCCTTATCGGTTGCTTGGCCATTGCGGGCATTCCCCCATTCTCCGGCTTCTTCTCCAAAGACGAGATTATCGTAGCCTGCTTCCAGTTCTCACCGTTCCTCGGATGGTTCATGACTGTTGTGGCTGGCATGACGGCATTCTATATGTTCCGTCTTTACTACCTCATCTTCTGGGGCAAGAGCTACTACGAGGCCGACCCGGAGCATCGCCGTCGCCCGCAAGAGGTGCCGTTTGTGATGTGGGGACCGCTGGTGTTCCTCGCCATCATCTCCGTTCTTGCAGGCTTGATTCCCTTTGGCCACTTCGTCAGTGCCACGGGTGAGAGCTACGACATCCATATTGATTGGAGCGTGGCAGGAACAAGCATCGCTGCTGCCGTTATCGGTATCGGACTGGCTACATGGATGTATGCTGGCAAAGAATGGCCTGTGGCCGACAAACTGGAGCGCACCTTCCCGCGCCTCCACAAAGCCGCGCTCAACCGTTTCTATATTGACAACGCATGGCAGTTCTTCACCCACAAGGTGGTGTTCCGTTGCTTCTCACGTCCCATCGCCTGGTTCGACCGTCATGTGATTGACGGCACATTCAACTTCCTTGCCTGGGGCACCAACGAGGCAGCAGAGAGCATCCGTCCGTGGCAAAGCGGCGATGTGCGCTCCTACGCCACATGGTTCATTACCGGCGCAGTGGCTCTCACGCTCATCCTGCTGTTGCTGCTGTAAGTATTGATAACATGATAGAATAAGAAAAAATGAGTATACTAACATTATTCGTTGTTATTCCCGTTCTGATGCTCTTCGCACTTTGGCTGTGCAAGAACCTTAATCAGATACGTGGCGTGATGGTTGTCGGTGCTACGGCCTTGCTTGCGTTGGCCATTTGGCTGACAGTCTACTTCGTGCAGCAACGCGCCGCAGGCAACACTGCCGAGATGTTGCTCACCTACAGTGCCACTTGGTTTGCCCCGCTCCACATTGCCTACAGCGTTGGAGTCGATGGCATCTCTGTGGTGATGATTCTCCTTTCCGCGATTATCGTCTTCACAGGTACATTTGCCTCTTGGCAACTCAAGCCACTCACCAAAGAGTACTTCCTTTGGTTCGTACTGCTGAGTACGGGTGTGTTTGGCTTCTTCATATCCACCGATATGTTTACGATGTTCATGTTCTACGAGGTAGCCCTCATCCCGATGTATTTGCTCATCGGTGTTTGGGGAACCGGCCCGAAGGAGTATTCTGCCATGAAGCTCACCTTGATGCTCATGGGCGGCTCGGCTCTGCTCATCCTCGGCATCCTTGGCATCTACTTCTTCAGCGGTGCACAGACCATGGACGTGGCCGAACTGGCACGTATGCACGCCATGCCCAAGAACATTCAGAACATCTTCTTCCCGTTTGTGTTCATTGGCTTCGGCGTACTTGGCGCACTGTTCCCGTTCCATACATGGAGCCCCGATGGTCACGCCTCTGCACCTACCGCCGTTTCCATGCTTCACGCCGGTGTGCTGATGAAGCTCGGAGGCTACGGCTGCTTGCGCATCGCCATGTTCCTCATGCCCGATGCTTTGGAAATGTGGTGCCCCGTATTCCTCGTACTCACCACCATTTCCGTGGTTTATGGCGCACTCTCGGCCTGCGTGCAGACCGACTTGAAGTACATCAATGCCTATTCCTCCGTGTCCCACTGCGGTATGGTGCTCTTCGCATTGCTGATGTGTACGCAGACCGCCATTACGGGTGCCATCCTGCAAATGCTCTCCCACGGATTGATGACCGCCCTCTTCTTCGCCGTCATCGGTATGATTTACCATCGTGCCGGCACACGTGACGTGCGCTATCTGGGCGGACTGATGAAGGTGATACCGTTCCTTGCCGTGTCTTACGTTGTGGCCGGTCTCGCCAACCTCGGTCTTCCGGGCTTCTCCGGCTTCGTGGCCGAGATGACCATCTTCGTCGGCTCGTTCGAGAACGCAGGCACATTCCACCGCGTGGCCACCATGCTCGCCTGCACCTCCATCGTTGTCACTGCAGTATATATTCTGCGCGTTGTGGGCAAGATTCTTTTCCAAAAGATTCCCAACGAGCATTTCTATGAGCTGCACGATGCCACATGGGACGAGCGGTTTGCTGTGGGCGGACTGATCTTCTGCGTTGCCGGACTGGGTATGTTCCCGCTGGTGTTCCAGCACATCATCTCCGATGCCATCGCCCCCATCTTCGAGCATATCAATACGTTCGTTCCCGCATTGGGTAACTTGTAGTCAACAGATTCAAGAAAAAAGAAATGAATTACAGTCAATTTCTCCAGATGATTCCCGAGGCCGCGCTGACAGCCGTCTTGGTTATCCTGTTCATTGCCGACTTCTGCTCTGCCAAGAATGCCGAACGCCGCTGGCTCAACCCGTTGGCCGCCATCCTTATGGCACTCGTCACGGTAGTTTGCTGCTATGCCACCGACATGGGCACTGTGGCAGCCTTCGGCGATATGTATCGTGCCACCGCTGGCGCAACGCTGATGAAGACGGTGCTCGCCTTGGGCACATTCATCGTCATTGTGATGAGCAAGGCTTGGATTACGAGTGAGGAGAACCGCATCCGCGAGGGCGAGTTCTATATGCTCACGGTGAGCACCTTGCTTGGTATGTTCATGATGATGAGTGCCGGCCACTTCCTCATGTTCTTCCTTGGCTTGGAAATGGCCTCCGTGCCTTTGGCCACTATGGTGGCATTCGACCTCCACCGCAACAACAGTGCCGAGGCAGCCGCCAAGTTTGTTCTCACAGCCACTTTCTCCAGCGGCGTGATGCTCTTCGGCATCAGCTTCCTCTATGGAGCATGCGGCACGCTCTACTTCACCGACATGGCCACGCGCATCACCGTCTCCGGTGCTACGCCGCTGCTCATCACGGGTTTGGTGTTCTTCTTCAGCGGACTTGGCTTCAAGTTGTCCCTTGTGCCTTTCCACTTCTGGACAGCCGACACCTATCAAGGCGCGCCCACAACAGTGACAGCCTATCTGAGCGTCATCTCCAAGGGCGCGGCAGCCTTCACGCTGCTTGCCCTGCTCTTCCACGTCTTCGGAAGCATGATTATGTACTGGCATGTGCTCGTGATGATTGTCGTGGTACTTTCCATCACCATCGCCAACCTCTTTGCCATCCGGCAGACTGAGTTGAAACGCTTCATGGCTTTCAGCTCCATCTCGCAAGCCGGCTACATCATGCTGGCCGCCGTGGGCAACAACTGGCAGATGAGCGCATCGGCACTGATCTATTACGTTCTCATCTACGTAATTGCCAATATGGCCGTGTTCACCATCATTTCCGTAGTGGAACAGAACAATGGCGGCAAGACAGAGATTAGCGACTACGATGGATTCTATTCCACCAACCCCAAGCTGAGCTTCCTCATGACGCTCGCCTTGTTCTCCCTTGGTGGCATTCCCCCGTTCGCCGGTATGTTCTCGAAGTTCTTCGTGTTCATGTCGGGTGTTGACGGCCATTCCATCTCCACTACGCTTGGCGCATGGTCTTACGCCGTTGTGTTCATCGCACTCGTCAACACCGTTGTGTCACTCTTCTACTATCTGAAGATTGTCAAGGCCATGTACATCCGCAAGAGCGACAACCCGCTGCCCACTTTCCACAGTGATGGCAACACCAAGTTCGCCCTTGCCATCTGCACGGTCGGCGTAATCGCCTTCGGTATTTGCAGTGCCATCTTCAACACGATTTTCTCCCTGCTGTAACCCCATTCAGCCATAACAAAGAAAGCTCCCCGCCCGCTTCATTCGAAGCAGGCGGGGAGCTTTCTTTATTATTGCTATCCGATATTTTTTGGAAGAGCTTTCTCTATATAAGTTTAGCTTTTAGTTTGGCTTCAACTTTGATTCTATCTTGCCGGCCAATTCCAATAGTTCAGCATTCTGCGGCTGGTTGCTTTTTGCGGCTTGTATAAAGATATGATACATAGCCACAGAGTCTCTTTTCACATCATGCGAATAGCTCTTGATCTGTTTGACATAGTCATTGATGCAAACGGTGTCGGCGACAAAACCTTCTGGCTGAACAGCAATTGCCCCTGCCTTGATATACGGTTCAGAACCGTAGTTGTAATATGGCGTGTTGTTTATACTCGCTTTTACATGTGATATGGCGTTGCCTGTTGCGTAATCCTTTACTATTACCTCCAAGCGGTCATTAATTTCGTACGCAAATTCCTTAAAATGACTGTCTATAATCCGGCAGACACTGTCTTGCAACTCATGCCTGATGGCATTGTCCTTGCTGAACGAATTGTTGCAGATGTCATACAGAGTGTAGCAGCCGTTCTTGCGGAGTTCCAGTTTCCCGAACCACTGGCGTTTGTCGTGGTAGGCAAGTTGTTCGTATTCGGGCTTGACAAGGATGCCATACCTGTCGCGCAGGCCAATGCCGCCACTCTTGCTGTCCTTGATATGGAATATGCCGGAATAAGGCTCCTGCGTATAAAAGCCGTATCTCCCATAGCCGATACATGTATACTGGTTGTTGCCAATTGCCAGGCTTGGAAGCAGAACACCTATATAGACGGTTGTAGCGACAGACAATGACAACAGTTTCTTCTCTCTGTAAAAGCGGCTGCACAGGTATGCTACCATGATGGCACTCGCTACAAGCATCCCGATGCGCCATAGCCCGAAAGTGAATTGGGCGAAGAAGAAGACTCCCATGCCCACAAGCATCAACCACAGGCGATTTACACTCACACCATAGTATTTTGCAATAATCCAATAGCACAAGGCGGGGGCGGAAAGACACACAAACAGGCTCGTCTGTGAGTCCATTGCCAGCCCTGTGTATAACGTGCCGATTGTCACCAACATAAGCATGGAATAAGCACGTGCCCTACCATCGTGCCACAAGATTGCGCCAAAGGTGTCTTTCCTCGAGGCGTTTGTCCGTTCCAGTTTCTTGCGGCATAAGGCGACAAGGTATATAATCGGAGGTATGCCCCACAACCATGCAACAATGATTACGCATAACACCTTGTATGCCGTAATGTCAAATTCCAACCCAAGCATGGGGAATGACAAGTCTATTATTTTGGTGAAGCATAGGTCTCCACCCACACTGCCTAAAAAAATGGACATCCCGATAAACAAGGCAAGGGGTATCCATGCCCGCTTTTCCTTGTAATAGAAAAGGAAAGAGAAAACGATGCGTGTTGTTACAAGCAACAACGCCAGTGTCTGGTTTGGCAATACATGCCACCAAGATCTGTTTGACAATATAACCATTACCCACATGGAACATATCGCCAAGTCTGCCCAAAGAATTTTCTGTCTCATTATATACTTTAGATTTCTATTATTTGTAATTGTTTTTATGCTTATTTCTATTCAATGTCAATTCTCGAAACCTCATCTACATTTCTTATTGCCGCAATGGGCTCCATAGCCATCTCCAACTCTCTTACCGAATGGACGGCAAAATCAACCGAAGCCTCTACGATGCGGTCAATGTTTACAATATTGAGTCGCGAATGGAGAGGTTCTGTCTTTCCGTGATACATGCCACCACATCGCTCAACAGGTGATGGCGGTCGATGCCACGAATGCAGACACGGACGGGGAAAAAAAACATCCCGCTCATCAAAGTTGACCGCAACGATGGAGTCGCCTTGTTCAGAAGCCATGCGAATAGCATCAGGACAATTGCGTTTGTGAAGGGTCGTCTTGCCATTGGCTTCCTTGAAGCCAATCACCTCATCGCCTGGCAATGGATGGCAACAGGAGCAACGGACGTATGGCATCTTTTCCTTATTGGCAAAATAACTGCGGAGCATCCGCTTCGCCTTGTAAGTTAGAACATGGTTCTGCCAATTTTCATTGGGAGCAGCTTCACTGTTGGTTCCAATTTCCACACAGTCTCCACGATGCAGTACGGTTTTCACCGAACACAGTTTGCCGTTGATGCGGGCATACTCAGCATGTAGCCCCACTTCGCTGTGAATTTCAAAGGCAAAGTCCAATGCAGTAGCATCCTTGGGCAGGATGACACCTTTGCCCTGAGGCGTGAACACCATGATGTCATCATTGTAGAACGAAGCCGTCACACCGTCCATAAAGTCCATCTCGTGACCGTGGTACGCTACATCTTTCAGTACGGCCCTGAACTTCTCCAGCCATGCTTTCACGTTCTTCTCCGTTCTTTCTGCCGTGCAACCCAATCGCGAGTTGCGCACCATGCGTTCTGAAGATATATGAATCTCCTCCCAACCGCCTTGGTCGTTGAGCAACTTCACATGGAAACTTTGATAGCCGTTTTCCTTTGGAGCGTTGATATAGTTGGCGACACTGCCGGGACGCTCCTTGAAGTAATCCGAAAGTACGGCATAGATATGCAGGCTCTGCTTTTTCTCCTCATGCAAGTCTTTTGCTTCATAGAT
>CAZXFP010000026.1:0-29333 GCA_964640675.1 uncultured Prevotella sp.
ATCAGCTTCCCGCCGTGAGCACACAACGCTCGCGGCGGGATTTTTTTTGTGCCCGCGTACGTCCCGCCCCTGCCTTCTTCTCTTTGGGGCGGTTTCCCTTCACACCGTTTCACTTCATGGAAACCGTGATTGGCTACCGCACTGTACTTCCTTCCTTTTGGTACGGTTTCCCTTGCGCTGGTACTGTTGCCTTGCTTTTCCCTTTTTTGTCTTTCCCGTGCGGGCGGCTTCCCGCCGACTGTCTCTCCCTTGCCTTTTCCCAGCCCGTTGCGCTTTTTTCCTTTTTTTGTCTTCCCGCGCTTCAGTTCTTCTTTTCCGTTTCCCTTCTTCTTCCCGTCTGTCTTCCTCTTTTTGTTGCTGCATTGGCCGTTCAAAAGTGTGGCCGCAGTGGCGTGGGGGGTGATGCTGCCATTGCGTGGTTTGGCGGATGGGCGTTGTGGGATGAGGGCTGCGGGAGGATGGGGAATGGATGGGGAGAAAGTGGGGCGGGTGAGAGTGTGTTATTTGCGCTGCGTGCTGCGTGATGAAGTGTAGCGAGAGGGCGAATAAAGGTTAATAAATGTGATGATTTAGGGGGGGGTAACGGTGAAAGGAAGTTAAAAAACGGGGGATGTGAAGGAGAAAAATGGCGGCTTTGGCGGCTGTTTTGGCGGAAAAGTTGTACCTTTCGGGGGCTATTGGAGGTTTCCCGCCGTTATTGTGGTGCTGCGACGTGGCAGTTTCTGACAGTTCTGACGCTTTCCGTGCCTCTGCCGTGTGCGGATGGTCAGGCCTATTTTTTTAACCAAGACACCACTGTGAGTTAGTTATGGATAAGGAATATAAGGAGATGTGGCGTGAGATGTTTTTCAGCAAGAGTCTGTGGCGCAGCGTGCTCGCGCTTGTTGTGGGCATGGTGATTGTGTTGCTTCTTTTCTGCAACAATGTGATAAGCCCGTCTGACACGCAGCGCGGCTGGTTTCATATTTTGTGGCTTGTGGGCTGGCTTTCCATGGCTTTGTTTATTTTTTGCACAGGTCTTTTTTGCGCGGTTGGCCATCTTATTATCGGTTTCCGCGAGGGCAAGTTGGGCCATGCGCTGCTCTTCTCGCTGGTTTGGCTGGCGGGCATGGCTTTCGCTTGGTTTGTGATGGACATTCCGGGCTTGGTGGGCGAGGCCGTCAGCTTGTTTTTTGGCTGACCCGCTGCGCCGCGAATGATATGCTGATTCCTCCTGCTTGCCCATGCGGCGAGCGGGAGGATTTTTTTTGCTTTTGTGGCTCTCTGCCGTGGCTTCGGGTGTAGGGAAGTTTTCTTTCGGCGAGTTGGGGGAACGTTTCAATAAATGTAGCAAAATAGACTGCTTTTTTAACGTTTAATGCAAAGAGAAGTTAAATGAAAGGAGTTAATGAAAGAAATATGGCTTATTATTATTTTTGTTGGAGAAATGTTTGTAAATTGCGGCAGATTTGAGAAAGTAATCCGCCGTATATCGGCGCAATGGCTGGAAGAACCTCAAATTCTATGCTCGCTATGGGCGGCCGACCATAGAAGCATACGATCTTTAACCTTTGCGCCGAAGTTTAATAAAATGACTAAGAACATTATTTTAGTATTAATGCTTTTGGCATCTTTAATGACTGTATCTTGCCAGAGTGAAGATGAGACCACGCAAACTTCCAACACTGAGTTTGCCGAGTTTGCAAATGCTTACAACGAGACCATGTCCGATGTGTTTTCAATTGGTGTGGGACGTTCTGGAAATGGGAATGGCCCTCGCAAGTCGATCGTCATGCTCCCCGATAGCTTGCGGCAAGTCTATCTCCAACCTGGGGATAAGTATCAGCCCGGCGAGCAGTTTACAGGAACAACGCTGGTAGAGTTAGTGCAGTTTTCGGATGCTGTAAATGGAACTGTTGCAATGTTCAATGACGGCACGGCCATTGACTCCATGACTATTTCCGAGACGGAGGCTCGTGAGAAACTTGACCCGATGGTGGAGCAAGCGTGGAAATACTTGCGTGGCAAGGGTATGACCGATTCAGAAATCAACGCGATGCTGGAAGAAAACAATGCGGATGAGACCGCCCTTGTGCCGCTCATGATCGCACTGATGGAGTATGAAGGCTGCTTTGATGAGAGCGTAGTGGCTCAAGCCCCTTCCATGAATCCCAACCAGCCTTTCCAGGATAAGCAGTTTGATTATAAACAGGCAGCTTTGTGTGTTGTTAAGATACTTGGCGGAGATCTCATAGATGAGATTCTGTCATCAGGTACTCAGGCGATAAGTAAAAAGTTTATTATCAAGACGTTTAAAAAAGTTGCAAAGAGATATGTTGGCGGCCCGGTAGCAGTTGCGATTGCCGTCATTGACTTTGCAGACTGTATGGGATATATTTAAATTTTAATACTTAATAATTGATCATATGAGTTTGCTTAATAACCCCAAGATGCGCGCGCCGCTTGGTCTCGCGGTGATTTTGCTGCTGTTTGTTTCCCGCCGCCTGCAAGGCATGGAGGGTGAGGTTGACACGCCGTTTTATCATATTGTTTGGCTGTTTGTGAATTTTATTTTTTTCTCCCTTTCCATTTGGGCGTTCTACACGAGCGGGCGGCTGTTTTTGCGTGCTTGGCGCGAGCGCGATGACCGCGAAAGCCGTGAGGCAACGGTTTTCACGGCGCTGCTGTCGCTTGTTGCTGCCGTGCTCGTGCTGTTTATGTGTGATGCCTATAAGCTCCCCGAGCCTTTCCTCTCTCATATTCAGGCTCTTCTCTGATGTTGCGCCCTCTTGGCGGGCGAGGCTCTTGCCTTGCTTGCTACTTGATGGGATTTAGTTGAAAAGCAATAATACAGTATGCTCTCCCTGCGGCCTGCGGCGCGCACAATGGCCGCGGGGGTGGGCTTAATTAGAAAGAAAAGATGAATGTTGTTTAAATACTGACAGCTATGGATAAGGAATATAAGGAGATGTGGCGCGAGATGTTTTTCAACAAGAGTCTGTGGCGCAGCGTGCTCGCGCTTGTTGTGGGCATGGTGATTGTGTTGCTTCTTTTCTGCACCAATGTGATAAGCCTGTCTGACACGCAGCGCGGCTGGTTTCATGCCTTTTCGCTTGTTGGGATAATATCTTTGTGCCTTGTGGTCTTTTTTGTATGTGTTTTTTGCTTGATAGGCGGTTTGGTAATTGGTTTCCGCGAGGGTAAGTTGGGCAGCGCGCTGCTCTTCTCGCTGGTTTGGCTGGCGGGCATGGCTTTTATTTGGTTTGTAATGGATCTTCCGGGCTTGGTGGGCGAGGCCGTCAGCTTGTTTTTTGGCTGACGCTGCGCGTGAATGATATGCTGTGGTCAGCTCTGTAATATCGCAGTCATGGCTGGCCACGGTATGGGCAACGGTCAAGGCGGCACTTTGTGTGCTGCATGATAAGTTTAAGAAGCATAAGCATTTACCTTTTGATTAACACAATGATTAAGCATCTGTTTTTAGTTGCCTTGCTGTTGGCCTCGCTTATGGCCGTATCTTGCCAAAGTGAGGATGAGACGACGCAAAGTTCCAACGCAGATTTTGCAGAGTTTGCCAATGTTTACAACTCCGCCATGTCCGATATTTTCTCCATAGAGGTAGGCAAGTCTGATGATGGCGATGGGGCTAAGGACACACAAAAGGGGGAATCCCTTGACAGCTTACGGCAAATTTACATTATCCCCAACAGTCAGTTTAAGATGGAGGAGCAGTTTGCAGAGTGCACATTGGCTGATTTTGCGGAGTCCATGCAGTCGGTTGATGCCACGCTGTCTACGTTTAATGACGGCACTGCCGTTGACTCCGTGCTTGTTTCCGAGGCGGAGGCTCGCGAGAAACTTGCCCCTATGGTGAGGCAGGCGTGGAAGTACCTGCGCGGCAAGGGGATGACTACTGCCGAAATCAGGGGCATGCTTGCTGCCAACGATGCCGATGAGACGGAGCTTGTGCCGCTCATGCTGGCCTTGATGGAGAGCGAGGGCGGCTTTGAGAGGGGGCTTACGGCCTGTGCGCCCCCTTCCCCCAATGCGCATCATCCCGCGCAGGACAGGCAGCTCGACTTGGAGCGGGTGGGCAAGTGTGCCTTGCAGGCCATCGGGGTGGACGCTGCCTTCGAGTTGCTGGGGGCTGGCGTGAGGAAATTTTCGAAGGAGCTTGCCGTCAAGCTGTTTGCGTGTGTGGCCGGGAAGTATGCCGGGCCGGTGACCGTGATCATCATGGTGGCCGACTTTGCCCTTTGCCTGGGGAAGGCCTGAGCCTCGCCGCGCGCTTTTTTTATGGGAAAGCAATCGGCGTGGGTCATGGCCCTGCGGTGGGGCAGGAGCTATGCCCGTGGCGGATAAGGATTGCTTGAATGATATGAATATATAACTTTTATACACAGATAGTTATGACGAACAACAAAAACGGGGGCTCTCCGCCTGCGCTTTCCAGGAAGAAGCTGCTTGCCAATGCGGCGCTGCTTGTTGTGGGCATTGTGCTCGTGTCGCTGTTTTTCTATTATGAGGATCTTTTCCTCTCCGATTATCATCAGGCGGTCATCTCCATGTCGTGCCTTGCGGGCTGGCTGTTCGTCTGCTCCTGCACGGTGGTTGTGTCGTGCCTTGGCCTGCTGGGCAGCGTGTGGCGCGCGTGGCGCTCGGGCAAGTGGTCGGAGTATGGGCTCACCATTGCCGTATGGGTGGCGGCGGTGGCCTTCGCGTGGTTTGTGATGGACGTCCCCGGCCTGTGGCGCAGGCTGATGGAGTACACCTGACCGCCCTTCCCTCCGCCCGCGCCGCCAAGGGCACGCCTCCCCGTGCGGGCTTCCTTTTCCCGGCGTCTTCCCGAGTCTTTGCGCGCGCCCCGCGCGGCGCGCTTGGCGAAACGTGCTCTCTTGCCGCGCAAGGGGGCACGTTTTGCGTTGCAAAAGGTATGGTTTCGCAGGGCGAAAGGTGACGTGGGGCAAGGCTCTCTGCGCGAGCGCGCCAGCGGCGCGGGGAGGTTTTTTTCGGCCAAGATGCTTGGTTTTCTGACTTTTTATTGTAAATTTGCACGGGATTTGGGCACGGACACCCCCACGGCGAAACCACTGCCCGCACAATATCAAGAGACCTATGCCATCAACCGTACGACACGCCATCGCCACGGCGCTGCTGCTGTTGTGCCACGCCATCGGCGCGGCGGCGGCCACGCAGATGTACCGCTCGCTGGGCGGCTACTCCTCGCGGCAGCTCATGCAGATGGGCGTGGAGAGCATGGGGCGGTCCATGCGCAGCGACACGGCGATGGTGTGCTTCACCATCGTGAGCAACCGCTACTATGACGACATGGCGCAGGACGAGAAATACCGCTGCGCGGCGGCGATGAACAACCTCGCCTGCATCTACACCTACGGCCGCATCAACTATCCGCAGGCCTACCGCTACCTCACGCGCGGCCTCTCCATAGCCCGCGAGAACGGCTTCGGCCAGCTGCTGGCCACGTTCCACAACAACCTCGGCAACATTTACTCCATCTACGGCAAGCAACTCGAGCTGGAAAGCATGCTCCGCAAGGCGCGGCAGATGTACCGCGAGAGCTACCGGCAGGCCACCCGCACGGGCGACCACTACTTGCGCGTGAGCGCGTTCATCAACATCATGGACGCCGGCAAGGCCGACTCGCTGCAGTTCTTCCGCGGCATCTTCGACCGCCGCATACCCGCCGCCACCAACAGCCTCGCCCACGCCCGCCTGCTCTTCCGCGCCGCCGAGGCCGAGCAGGCCGGACGCTACGCCGAGGCGCGCGCCTTCTACCGCCGCATGCTCCGCGCCATCAACCAGAGGTGGATGCGCGAGGAGTACGTGGCGGGGGCACACATGAGGATGGGCGACACCTACGTGGCCGAGCAGCGCTACGACAGCGCGCGGCAGGCCTACGCCGAGGCGCTGCGCATAGCCGGCGGGAGCGGCAACATGGAGCAGACGGCCAGCGCCACGCGCAAGCTGGAGCGGCTCGCACGCCTCACCGGCGACGCTGCGGCGGCATCGCGCCTCCACCAGGAGCTGCTCGCGCGCCGCGACTCGCTCATGACGGCCTTCGGGCTGAGCAGCATCGGCGACCTGTCCTCGCGCGACGAGCTGCGCCAGGCCGAGGAGAAGACGCAGCAGCTGGCCGCCGCGCAGCGCGTCAGGCAGACGGTGACGCACATGCTCTGCCTGCTGCTGGCCATCGTGGTGGGCTTCCTGCTCATCGTGGCGCGCAAGAACCGCAAGCTGCGGCAGAGCAACCGACTGCTCTACGACAAGAACCGCGCCCTGCTGAGCGCGGAGAACGGGCAGGCGGCAAGGACGGCCGGAAGGAAATACGAGTCGAGCAGCCTCGCCGACGAGGAGAAGACGCGCCTCCTGGAGCGCGTGCAGGACATACTGCGGCAGAGCGAGTGGATATGCCGCAGCGACTTCTCGCTGCCGCAGCTCGCCAAGCTCGTGGGGTCGAACAAGACCTACGTGTCGCAGGTGATCAACGAGCACTACGGCCAGACCTTCAACACCATCCTCGGCGACTGCCGGGTGAAGGAGGCCTGCCGCCGCATCGACGACCACGAGCACTACGGCCAGTACACCCTCGAGAGCATATCGGAGAGCGTGGGATTCAAGAGCCGCACCACGTTCACCACATCCTTCAAGCGCCTTGTGGGGCTTACGCCATCGGAGTATTTGCGCCTCTCGAGGGAGAGAAACGCCTCCTGATTGTCCAAATTGTTCAAATTGTACGGCCAAACGGCCGTTTTTCTTGCACCGTAAAGAAAGAAATCGTTTCTTTGCGGCATAAAATCATCACACGAACAAAAACGATTCATTATGAAAAAAGCATTACTTCTTGCCGCAACGCTCCTCATGGCAGGTGGCGCGGCACAGGCGCAGAAAATCGATTTCGTACCCTACGCGGACAATGGATACATCACCGGCGATGTCATATCGCCCAACGGACGCTACGTGGGCGGCGGCGACGGAGGCGGGCAGGCCTTCATCTGCGACATGACCACGGGCGAAATCAAGTACTTCTTCTCGCCCAACCTTGGCGAAGACTCCGACACCGGCGACGCATCCTCGGTGGTTTGCTCGCTCACCGATGAGGGCGTGGGCGTGGGATACGTGGAGAACTACGCCGCGCGCTTCGATTTCGCCACCGGTTCCTATGAGCTGCTCAGCGAAGACTGGAAAACCATCAAGGTCACCAACGAGGACGGCTCCTTCATGTGTGGCTACGGATTTGACGAGAGCTACACCACTACGCCCTACTGGTGGAAGGACGGCGAGCTGAAGACGCTCCCGCAGCCTGGCCAGGCGTGCATGGACTTCGTGTCGGGAGGCGCAAGCACCACTGCCGCATCGGCCGACGGAGAGACCATTATAGGCTATGCCGTGGACGACTTCTACACCATGCCGCTGCTGGTGTGGCACCGCGACCTGGGAGACTCCACCTATTCCGTGCGCGCGCTGTGCACCAAGTACTTCGACAGCAGTTACGACCTTGACGGACGCCAGCCCTACGGCTACTTCGAGGGCGCGGCCATCAGCGCGAACGGCAAGTGGATTCTGCTCAACTACAACGTGAAAGACCCCGACTGGTCGCTCAACACCGGCATTGAGCTGGCACGCTACGATGTGGAGGCCGACACCATGCAGCCCCTCATCTGCCCCGATGCCAACGCCTCGTTCTACTATTACGGCACGGGCATTGCCAACGATGGCACCGTGGTGGGCTACACCGAAGACCAGATGACCATGGCGCGCCAGGGAGTCATCTGCCGCGCGGGCGAGACAGAGGTGAAACTCATGCGCGATGAGCTGTCGGGCATCAAGGAGATAGGCGAGATGGAGGCCAACGAGATGAACACGCCGTGCGCCATCACGCCCGATGGACGCTACGTGGAGGGCTTCGGCTACGTGAACCTCAGCGAAGAGGACCTGGGCTTCGGCACCTACCGCATCGACCTGCTTGAGACCGATGCCGTGGAGAGCGCGCCGCAGGCAGCCGAGAGCAGCCGCGTGAAGGAGGCCTACACCATCGACGGCCGCCGCGCCCGCGTGGGACAGAACCGCGGCATCGTGGTGGAGCGCATGGCCAACGGCAAGGCACGCAAGGTGCTTCCGCGTCTGGCCAAGTAAGCGACAGACTTCATACGACACACATTATACAGGTTTAGCATAGGTTTATTATAATTAATGTGTCCCGGGGGGACGGTATCGCGAGAGGCGATGCCGTCCCCCCTTTCTCGTTTCCCGCCCCCGCGCCGCCCCCCGTGGTTCGTCTCTTGCCCCGCCCCTGCTCCCGCCGCGCTGCCGCAGGAGGATTGCCGCACTGCCCGTGGCGCATAAGGCGGGGCGGGGGAGCGCGCTTTCCGGCGGAAAACGCCCATTTCATCGCGTCCCCTGCCGCTGCTGCCGCGTCTTTGCGCGCCCTTGTGTGCCCCCCGCGCGCCGCCCTGGCGGGAGCTGCGGGGGATGGGGGGAGAGGGCGTTTTTGCCCGTTTCATCGGGCGCGGGGCGTGCCCTGCGCGGCGGGCAGGGGGTGGCAAAAGCGCGCAGGCGGCGCGCGGGATGGGCGGTGGCCGAAGGGGGGCGGGGCAGGAGGTATGGTTTTGGGGCGCGAAAGGATACGTTTCGCACGCCAAAACCATACGTTCCGCACGGCAAGAGGACACGTTTCGCGGCGCGGCGGCTCGGGCCTCGGCCTTCGGGCGGGGAGCGTGGCGGATGCGGAGGGGGAGGAATGGATTGCCGCGGTGCGCCCGAGGGCAGGGTGGCGGGCGAGGGCTTTGAGGGCGCAAAGGGGGCTATGCGGGCAAAAAGCGGCCTTATTGCGTTCAAATGGATAAATTTGTACGATGAAATGGGCGTTTTTCTTGATACGAAGTAAAAAAAACGGTTTCTTTGCAACAGAAAGTTAACGGGCTTTCAAGGCCCGCTTTCAGAAATACCTTACAAATTTATTCACCTTTATTAAAAACGTTACGTTATGAAAAAAAACTATGCTAAGACGCTTTTTCTTGCAGCCATGACATCAGTGGCCGCACTTCCGGCGATGGCCCAGCAAGGCTGGATGGTGCAGCACAAGGCCAACAAGCCCGCCAAGCAGGCTCCCGCGCAGCGCGCAGGGGAGTCGGGGGGCGTAGTGTCGCTGGGCTATGTCTCTTCCAGCGACGCCCTCTATGAGTACGACGGCATCGCCTATCCTGAGGACACACGCGCCGCCGTGGCCATCCTGCTCACCCCCGAGATGCTCAAGCCCTACGCCGGAGGCGTGATCACGGGCATGAAGACCGGCTGGGGCACCAGCCAGATGGAGGGCCAGCACACGTGCTTCGTGCGCAAGGGATTCAAGGGAGAGAACGTTGCGGGCAACTCCACGCCCGCCACGGTGAAGTATGACTACAACGACTGGCCCGCATCGGGATGGACCGACATCGCCTTCGACCAGACCTACGTCATCCCCGAGAACCCCGACACGCTCCTCTGCGGATTCTACACCGACCTCGCGGCCGGCGTTTATGCCATTCCCACGCTCTGGCCGCACGATGTGGAGAACTCGCTCTACCTCTGGCTGGAGGGCGACTACGACAAACAGGGCAAGGAGAACTGGTTTGACGGATGCAGCTTCGGCAAGGCGCCCATCATGGTCACCGTGTCTGACGAGCAGGGCAACTTCGCCGCCATGGCCGATGTGACCGATGTGTACTACGACCGTGTGGTGCTGGAAGGCAAGCCCTCCACGGCCATGTTCAGAATAGCCAACAGCGGCTCGTCGACCATCAACGAGATAGAGCTTTCCTACAAGCTCGGCGAGCAGACCAAGAGCTACACCGTGGAGCTTGGGCAAGGCATCGCCAGCGGCACATCGAGCCGCGTGAACGTGCCAGTGCACTGCTTCGGCTCGGGCTACACGGAGGTGACGCTCAGCAAGGTGAACGGCAAGGACAACCGCACGGCGAACCCGAAGAGCCTGCGCCTGCTCGGCGTGCCCGAGGAGACGGCTTCCGCCTACACGTTCCGTCCGGTAGTGGAGTTCTTCGAGAGCGAGAACAGCTACATGTCGCCCACCTATTACGAGGAGTGCATCCAGCCCACGCTCGCGCCCTCTGAGGGAAAGGTCACCTACGTGAGCCAGCACATGGACGACCAGTTCATGACCGGCAACGACGACGCACTCACGCTGTCGCTCTGGCTTTGCGACGGCGACTCCATGGACGTGGAGCTGCCCTGCATGGGCATCAACCGCACGCGCTATGTGGACGTTTGCAACTACGTTTACCTTGGCCCGAACACGCCGCTCCACTCCTCTCTCTATCCCATGTTCGGCACGGCGGTGATCGACTCCGTGCTCCAGAAGCCCACTTTCGCCGCCATTGACGGCGATGCCGTGCTCAACGACACGCAACTGGGCGTGAAGGTGTATGGCGACGTGGCCTCCGGCGTGCTCGTCGACGGCGAGCAGCTTTACTACACCGTCTATCTGATGGAGGACAACGTGAAGAGCGAGAGCCAGCTGTTCTGGACCAAGGACGACGAGGAGCAGCACATGGGCGAGTATACGCACCCGACGATTATCCGCGAGGTGATGACCGGCGTGCTCGGCGACGAGCTGGGCATCAGCGAGGGAGAGTTCATGCGCGAGCTTTTCACCGAGATCGACACCGAGTGGGACGCCAACAACCTCCGCATCGTGGCCTTTGTGCACCGCGGCGGCGACAACGACAACTTCGACCGTCAGATCATCAACTCCGCAGAGTTCCCCGTGACCTTCTCCGACGGCATCGCCTCCGCCACGGCCGGCGGGCAGAAGAGCGGCAAGCAGGAGATCTTCGACCTGCAGGGACGCCGCGTGAGCAAGGCCTCACAGCACGGAGTGTACATCATAAATGGTAAAAAAGTGGTATTGTAAGGATAATGAATGGCAGCCCCGCAGGCGATTACGGCCTGCGGGGCGAAACCTAACCGACAGACAACAATGAAGAAAAGCAACATCATAGCCCCGCTGCTGCTCCTCGCGGCAGCCACCGCCCACGGCCAGGGCACCATCCCCTACGGCTACGCGCCAGGCAGCGTGGCCGAGGAAGAGGCGCGCATGCTGGGCCTGGGCGACAAGAGCGGCTCCGTGGCCGCCGCCGTGTGCCTCGACCCGCAGGCCGACGGCGCACTGGCAAGGCTCAAAGGGCAGCGCGTGATGGGCGTGCGCGTGAACCTGCAGCACCGCTACCGCAACGGCAAGAACCAGGAGCGCAACTTCGTGATGGTGGCCTCGGGCACGCCCGACAACGTGGTGGCCAAGCAGGTAGTGACGCTCGAGGAGGGCTGGAACGACATCCTGTTCGACAGCCCCGTCACCATTGGCGACGAGCCGCTCTTCGTGGGCGCGCAAGTATATGAGACACTGGCCGCCAGCCATCCCTTTGTGGCCTACGCCGATGCCAACGTGCCCGGCGCGTGCTGGATAAAGCTGAAGGACGAGGGCTGGGAGAGCTTCGCCGACCGCGGCACGCTCTGCATCGCCGCGCTGCTCGACAGCACCGCCACGGCCACGCTGCTGGAGCGCACGGCCTACGCCCAGAACACCACCCACCCGCAGACGGTGGCCCCGGGCGACAGCTTCGAGGGCGGAATGTACGTGCACAACTTCTCGCACAAGCCCATCTCCGCGCTCACCATCGCCACGCAGGGCGCGGGCGACGCAGCCCCCGCCTACTCCGACGTGCCCCTCACGGCGGCCATTCCCGCCTTTGGCTCGGCCCATGTGACCATGACGCTGCGCGCCGGGCAGGCCGAGGGCACCGAGGCCAGCTGGAGCGCGTGGGCAACCACCATCGACGGCGAGCAGGCACAGCAGGGATGGCCATCGCAGACCACCCTCGCCGTGACGGCCGACAACTTCGTGCGCACGCCGCTCATCGAGGAGTTCACCAGCATGCCATGCCCCAACTGCCCCTACATGGCCTACTACCTGGAGAAGGGACTGGAGCTTTGGCGCGAGCAGGAGAAAGGCCCCATCGTCTATCTGACCCGCCGGAGCGGCTACCGCTACGACCCCTTCACCAGCGAGGCCGACAAGGCGATGGAATATCTCTTCAACGGCGACCTCTATAACCCCGCGGTGACCTTCAACCGCACGCAGTTCGAGGGCGAGACGGGCATCATGTTCGGAAGCTACTTCGACAGCGGCGAGCAGTTCATGGCCATGTTCGACTACGCCGCCGGCCAGTATGCCAAGGCAGAGCTTGCCGCCAAGCCCCGCCGCACGGACGATGGCCGGGTGGAGCTGACCGTGGAGGGACGCGTGGCGCGCGACTTCGTGACCCGCGATGTCTACATTTCGGCCTATCTCGTGGAGGACAGCATCCCCGTGTCGGAGAAATACCCGCAGGAGGGACTTGAGGGCGACGACGTGCCGAGCGACCTCCATGACGTGTTCCGCCACAACGGCGTGCAGCGCGGCTGCTACAACAGCGCGCCGCTGGGCGACCTGCTCGACGTGCAGGCCGACGGAACGTTCAGCGTGTCCTTCCCCGCCCTTGCCATCCCGGCCGAGTGCGTGGAGAAGAACATGCGCGTGGTGGCCATCGTGCACCGCGTGAACCAGAACGACATTGCCGACAACTATGCGCTCAACGCCACCGAGGCGCGCTGGCAGACAACGGACGGCGTGGCCACGGTGACCCGCCAGGACGGCGCGCAAGCCCCCGAGGCCATCTTCGACCTGCAGGGACGCCGCGTGAAGAATCCCGCCAAGGGACTCTACATCGTGGGCGGAAAGAAGCGCGTGTTCAAATAGCCCCGCGCGGGAGGTGACCTTTTGCACCGCAAGACGTCACCTCTCGCGCCCCAAAACGTGACGTTTCGCACGGCGAAACGTCACGTATCGTTAAGGCTGTCGCCGTGAGGCACAAGCCATCAATGCGGAAACATCAGTAATTCATTTAGTTAACTTCAAATTTCAAACATCATGCGCAGAATCTTATTTGCGATGCTGGCAGCAGCCATGGCCGCCGCCAGCCCGCTGACAACGGTGCGCGCCGGCGGGACAGTGGAGTCGCGGCGGGGCGTAGTGCGCGTCAAGCTGCAGCCCGAAGTGGCGCGGCGGGTGGCCAAGTCGCCCTCGCTGCGGTCGGCCGATGGCAAAGTGGCCTCTGGAGTGGCCTCGCTCGACAACGCGCTCAACCTGATCAGCGGAGTGAGCATCCGACCCATGCTGCCGCCCAACCCGAAATTTGCCGCCCAGCGCGCCAAGTTCGGACTGGACCAGTGGTATGTGGTCAAGTTTGACGAGCGTCTCGCCCCCGAGCAGGTCACCCAGCAGCTCAAGCAGGTGGCCGGCGTGATGCGCGCCGAGACCGTGAAGCCCATGCAGCTCAAGGAGGGCACGGGCGGTTTCCGCAAGGCACAGCCCACGGCGGCCAGGGCCAAGGGAAGCTATCCCTTCAACGACCCGCGCCTGCCCGAGCAGTGGCACTACCAGAACTTCGGCGACAAGGGCACCATGGTGGCCGGGGCCGACATCAACCTCTTTGACGCGTGGAAGCAGACCACGGGCAGCAACAAGGTGCTCGTGGCCATCATCGACGGCGGTGTGGACTACACCCACGAGGACCTCGCGGCCAACATGTTCGTGAACGAGCTGGAGAAGAACGGCGAGCCGGGAGTGGACGATGACGGCAATGGCTACGTGGACGACATCTACGGATACAACTTCTGCACCCAGACCGGCGAGGTCTACCCCCACAGCCACGGCACGCACGTGGCCGGAACGGTGGCCGCGGTGAACAACAACGGCATCGGCGTGGCCGGTGTGGCAGGAGGCGACGGCACGCCGGGCAGCGGCGTGAAGATGGTGTCGTGCCAGGTGTTCGACAGCCGTCAAGGCTCGGGCGACGCCGACTTTGCCGAGGCCATCATCTACGCCTGCGAGCGCGGCGCCACCATAGCCCAGTGCTCCTGGGGATGGGCCGATGCAGGCTACTATGAGCAGGCAGTGCTCGACGCCATCGACTACTTCACCGAGTCGGCCCGCAGCGACAACATGACGGGCGGACTGATGATATTCGCCGCAGGCAACGAGGGACAGGCCGGAGAGTACTATCCCGCCGCCTATCCCAAGACGCTGGCCGTGGCCGCCATGACGGCCGACCTCAGGCCGGCAAGCTACTCCTGCTACGGCGACTGGGTGGACCTGATCGCGCCGGGCGGACTGCTCGACTACGGCGAGCAGGAGGGAATCCTCTCCACGCTGCCGGGCAATGAGTACGGATTCAACGAGGGAACATCGATGGCCACGCCCCACGTGTCGGGCATCGCCGCGCTGGTGCTCTCGAAGTATGGCAGCCCCACGTTCGTGAACAGCTCGCTGCGCACGCAGCTCGAGACCTCCGTGAACGACTTCTACGGCGCGCCCAACAACGAGAAGTTCCGCGGCGAGTACGGAAGCGGCTACATCGATGCCGCCAAGGCACTGCAGATGGGCGACGGCACAGCCCCCGAGGCCGTGCAGGACTTCCAGCTGCAGGCGGCGCAGGACTACATCTCAGTGAGCTGGGTAATCCCCGCGTCGAGCGACAACAACGTGCACTCGCACATTATCTATTACTCCACAACCCCGTTCACCGCCGATGGCGACCTGACGGGAGTGAAGTCTGTCGTGGCCGACACCAAGTTTGCCACCTCCGGCGACACCTTCACGCAGGAGATCAGCGGCCTCACGCCGCTCACCACCTACTACGTGGCCCTGCGCGCCGTCAACCGCTGGGGCGCGGCCTCGCCGCTCTCCGAAGTGAAGGAGATCCGCACCAACGAAGGCCCTGAGATGACGCTCACGGCCGAGCGGCTCAGCCTCGAGTCCACGGCGGCACAGCCCGTGGGCACGGCCACCTTCGGCATCGGCAACGTGGCCGACGGCATCCTGAAGTGGCAGTCGGCCAAGGCCACCGTGTCGGCACGGCCCGCCGGGACATCGGCGCAGGCAGCCGCCGCGAAGCCAGCAAGCAAGCCCATGCCGGGCGCGGTGCGCCAGGCATTCGAGGGCAGGATAGGCGCGCAGCCCAACGCTAGCAAGGCCACCGGCAAGGTGACCGGCGAGTATGAGGCCACCGACTATCCGAAGACCCTCAAATACTACGATGCCTACTACGCCGTCATAGGCGAGAGCGACCTCTCGCAGCCCAACTCCATGGCGCAGTTCTTCTGGGTGGACCCGGAGAAGTATCCCGACGGATTCAACCTCAGCAGCATCGTGGTGGACTACACCTACGGCAAGAACCCGAAGATACAGGTCTACAAGGGCACAGGCTCCATTGCCACGGCAACGCTCCTGCAAGACGTGAAGTACGACTGGTTCACCTCCAAGAGCCCCATCGCGCTCAACGAGCAGATACACTTCGCGGCCAACGAGACCTTCTGGATCGTCGTGCACTTCGAGGGAGGGCAGGAGAGCTGGTCGCTCCCGACCGCGCTCTACTCCGATGAGTACTCCTACGTAAGCACCTACTCCTACATGAGCAACGACCTGGGCAAGACCTGGGTGCCGCTCAAGACCGCCCTCAAAGGCTCCATCTACGAGGAGGACGCCGACAAGATGACGTGGGGCGTGTACGTGCGCAGCGACAACCCCGACCTGAACGACGTGATCACCCTCACGCCCGCATCGGGAACGGTGCTCAAGGGCGAGACGCAGGAGGTGAAGGCCACGGCCGACGGCTCCAAGCTCGTCAACGGAACGTACAAGTTCAACATCAAGCTCAGCACCAACCAGACGGAGAACAACGAGGTGAAGATCCCCGTGACCTACACCGTGGGCGGCAACGAGGCCAAAATCGAGACACCCAAGGTGGTGGACTTCGGCTCGCTGCTCGTCGGACAGAGCAAGACGCTCAGCGTTGAGGTGTTCAACGAGGGCTACGGCGCGTTCTACGGAAGCAAGTGGGCCGCCGACATCTACGGCAGCAACATCACTTCCAGCTCGGCCCACTTCGCAGGCCCGGCGCAGGTGCAGGGCGGAATCCCCGCACGCTCGCGCGTCAGCTTCGACGTGAGCTACACCCCGCAGCAGGCAGGAAGCCACACGGGCAACATTATCCTTAAGGACAAGGACGGCAAGGAGCTGCGCATCGTGGTGCGCGGCGTGGCCACCGACCCCGCCAAGCTCGCCATAGCCCCCGACACGGTGAAGGCAGGCACGCTTGATGTGGCCGACGAGGCCAAGACCGTGAGCTTCACGGTGGCCAACAACGGCAACTACCCGCTGGAGTACGTGTTCCCGAAGTTCTCCGACCGCACCATCGACGGCGCCACGGCCAAGCTCCACCAGTATGGCTACGCCGTGAGCACCAACATCGAGGGCTACAACGGCGGCTTCGAGTATGACGGCAACGCGGAGCTTTCCGGCGCCACCGACGTACACTCGCAGCTCAACGACAACATGTACCTCACCTCTGCCATACCCCTGGGCTTCTCATTCCCGTACTATGGCAAGAGCTACGACCGTGTCTATATCACCAGCTTCGGCGCGCTGTTCTTCGCACAGCCGTCCATGATTCTGCGCGAGCCGCTCGGCCCGGCATCCGACTGCCTCGCAGGCACGGCGGCCATCTCGGCCTACGGACGCATCGTCAACTTCGGCTCAGCGTCGAAGATCGAGTACGCCAAGCAAGACGGCAAGTTTGTGGTGCGCTACAAGGACGTCCTCGCCCTCGCACAGTCGAGCGGCGGCGACAACTACTATGTGCCCGTCACCTTCCGCATCGTGCTTTCGAGCACCGGCGACGTGGAAATGTTCTACGATGACTACACGGCCGAGAGGATGTTCCAGAACGGCAGCACGCTCTTCTGCGGCATCACCGACCCGGAGCTGGGCGACGCGCTCACCGTCACCGACGTGAACAAGTCGCAGTACAGGCCGTCATGGGACTACTGGTCAGACTTCGGCGACCCGACGGAGGAGAACCAGCGGTTCACGAAGATCAACAGCGGCACGGCAGTGAAGTTCACCGCCCCGAAGGGATCGTTCGTGCAGTCGATAGACAAGCCCTACGGCCTTGTCAACCCCGGCGACAGCGTAGAGATCAAGGCCACCGTGAAGGCCACCACCGACCTTGACGCGGGCGAGACCTACAACGACCTCGCCATCGTGACCAACGACCCCGCGCCCGAGGCATCCGCCGTGCGCATCACCGCCACCATCACCGGCGCGGAGCTGCGTCCCGATGTGCTGCTTGAGAGCAGCAACATCAAGTTCGGCGACATCTTCCGCACCGCCAAGGCCGTGAAGCCCGTGACGGTGAAGAACAACGGACACGACAAGATCACCATCACCTCCGTGGATGTCATCGGCGAAGGACTGAGCGTCAGCGCGCCCGCCACGCCGTTCGTCATCGAGCCGCACTTGGCCAAGGACCTCAATGTGACGGTCAGCACAGAGCAGTCGGGAGAGGTGAGCGGAACGGTGAAGATAGGCTACGGCGAGGGCGACAACATCTCGGCCGACATCACGGCCAACGTGATAGGCTGCCCCGGCGCAGACCTCAGCTTCACCGAGGTGGAAGAGACCGTGCCCTGCGGCGACCCGCTCCACAAGGACCTCGTGGTGACCAACAACGGCGATGAGCCGCTTGTGTACGCCATCACGCCCAACCCCATCGCATCGCTCACGCTCCCGGAGAGCAACAATGCGGAGGTATCCTACGTGTACTCCTTCTCCGACGACACCGACAACGACGTGACGTTCGCATGGGAGGACGTGGAGACCAACGGACTGGGCACCCACACGGGCATGTCCTATTATAACCTGTTCGACTATGTGGCCGTCGACCTGCCCTTCGAATTCCCGTTCTACGGCAAGAAGTACAACAAGATGTACATCTACAACACGGGATTCGTCTCCTTCACGGAGCGTCATGACGACAACATCTGGCCCGAGCCGCCCGCGGAGTTCCCCGGCGGAACGGTCTACACGAACATCATAGCCCCCTACTGGGGACTCCACTCGCCGAACCAGACCACCACTTCGGGCACGTACCACTACATCACGGACGACCGCGCGGTGATCTCCTTCATGGAGTACGGCAACTCGATGAACTACGACGTGTGCTACCAGCTCATCATGGAGAAGGACGGCACGTTCAAGTTCCAGTACAAGGCGTTCAGCGAGAACGGTATCATCACCAACCCCTTCGGACTGGCCGGACTGTCCAACGAGGACGGCAGCGAGGGCGTGAAGATACCCGACTACATGATCAGCTTCGGCAAGGCCGTGAGCTTCGCCCCCGTGGCCGAGTACACGCTCGCCCCGCAGCAGCAGGCCACCATCGGCATGGACTTCAGCACCACGCGCATGGCCGGCGAGTACAGCACGGCCATCAAGATGGCGACCAACGTGCCCGGACGTGAGCAGACGGAGATTCCCGTGCGCCTCACCATCACCGGAGAGGCAGCGCCCGTATGGCCGGCCGACACGATCGTGGAGCACACTGTGGGCTATCAGAGCAAGGACAAGGGCAGCGAGCTGGTGCAGATGGGTGCCATGTACGACCTCACCTTCACCGTGGGCAACTCCGGAACCGATGTGTTCACCATCAACTACATCGACTTCCAAAGCCCCACCTACATGGATCCCTACTTCGGCTATGAGGACTTTGCGTTCATGCTCCTCACCTATGCCGACGAGCTCGACTGGAACACGGGAGAGCCCACGGGCAAGAAGACGTGGATGAACTACTACGGCGACCCCATCAACGTGGGCAAGGAGGGCGCGAAGTTCGCCATCCCAGTGTTCGACTACTCGCCCGCGTTCTATGAGCCGGGCACTTACGAGATACCCATCACGTTCTATTACGCCGATGGCAGCGGCAATCAGCTGAGCCATACGACCAACGTGACCTTCAACATCACTCCGCCGCCTTACCTGACGCTCGACAAGGAGGGCATCAGCGTTGTGGCCGACACCGATGACGCCATCGCCACCGAGACGCTCACCGTGGGCAACGAGGGTGAATACCAGCTCACCTACTCGCTCACGCTCGACCCGAGCGGAGTGGGCGAGGTCATCGAGGACGAGGGCGGTGCCTGGGGCGATCCCGACGTGGGCCCGCTCATGAGCAAGCGCAGCCCCGCCGAGCTGGCCAAGCTCAGCGAAGGCATTGCCGAGGGACGCGTGGGCAAGAAGAAGATCAAGCCGCTCGAGGACGACGACATCGATGCCTTCGACCTGCCGACCAACTTCGAGTTCAATGACGCGCTCTACTATCCGCACATCGCCACCAACAACGCGGCCTACAACTACGGCTCCACCAACACTTACGATGAGTACAAGGCAGCCGTGACGTTCACCGCGCCGAGCGACGGATTCAACATCTCTCACCTCTACACCGCCGTGACCGCCGAGGAGGCCACCGACTACGTGGTGCGCTATGACATCGTGCAGGGCGACGACCCCGACGGAGAGAACATCCTTGGCGGCGGCAAGCTGCTCATCGAGAGCCAGGACAACGCCTCCACGGGCAGCTTCTACGTGGTGCCGCTCGACAAGCCCGTGTTCGTCAACCCGGGCGAGACGTTCACCGTCGTGGCCACCTACAGTGCAGGCTCCAAGTATCCTGCCTACCTCGTGGCCAAGGAGGAGAAAGTGGTGCCCAACCGCTACCGCGGATGGGTGGAGAACTACGGATGGTTCGACATCGCCGAGCTGTTCAACGACACCTACGGCTCACTGGGCTACATTCTCTCCTGCCTTGAGACCGAGGAGGGACAGCCTTGGGTGCGCCTGCTCGACACGCCGGCCGAGGACACCGTGGCCGTGGGCGAGGCACGCACCATCAAGGTGGAAGTGAACGCCGCCGCGGCGCGCATGGAGAAGAACAACAAGGCCGTGCTCGTGATCAAGAGCAACGACCCGTCACAGCCCGTGATCAACTTCCCCATCACGCTCGACTGCAACGGAAAGCCCGTCATCGAGGCCGCTTCCGGCATCATCGCCGCACGCGAGAACGACACCACGCTCGTCACGCTCACCGTGACCGAGCCTGACGCCGACAACCTCGCCCTGAGCCTCGCCGACCGCGACGCCTACTCGGCCATCGTGGCCGTGACGCCCGCCGAGGGCGACACGCAGGCACAGGTCAGCGCGCTCGAAGACGGATCTTACGAGGTGAGCGGCACCGCACAGCCCGTTACCGTCACCGTGGCCATCACGCCCGGATACGGCACGGCAAGCACAGGCCACTCCTTCACGCTCCTGGCCGATGACGGCAAGGGACACAGCAACGACCGACAGGTGCGCTACGACATCGAGCATGTCAACCGCGCCCCCGAGGCCACCGAGCAGCCCGACGTGCTTCTCGCACCGGGCGAGCTGTCGGAGGTGATCCGCTTCGCCGACATGTTCACCGATCCCGACGGCGATGAGCTCACCTACGCCGTGAGCCTCTCCAGCACCCGCGCCGTGGAAGCCTTCACGGGCGAAGACGCGGTAGTGTTCAGCGGCAAGCGCAAAGGCTCGGCCAAGGCCACCATCACGGCCACCGACCCGAGCGGGGCAACGGCAGAGCTGACACTGAAGGTAGTCGTTGACGAGACCAACGGCATCTCAGGCATCACCGGTGCAGACTCCCAGCCCAAGGCCATCTACGACCTGCAGGGCCGCCGCGTGCTCCGCACGCAGAAGGGCGTCTACATCGTCGACGGTGAGAAGAAAGCGATAACTAAGCAATAGAAGCAAGTTTTTTTTCATAAACCGTTTTTCAAGGAGGGCGGGCCGCGTCGGGAGACGCGCCCGCCCTCCGCCTTTTCCGCCCGCGCCGCGCCAAGGGGAAGGGCGGGACAGGAAGGCAGGCGGAGGAGAGCCGCAAGGAGAGCAGGGCCGCCAAAGGCGTTTTAGCCGCGCCGATTGTCATTCTTTAACCCGTTCATCTTCACCACGTCAAGCCTTTTTCGTACCTTTGTGCCCTGTAAAAGCCAAAACGGGGACATCAACAACCAAAACATAAAAACATTCCTACATGAGAATCAGAAACATCATGACGGGCTTAGCCCTCTGCGCCGCCGCCACCTGCGGGGCGCAAAACCTCTCATCGGGCATCGACCGCGCCAACATGAACACCAAGGCACGGCCGGGCAACGACTTCTATGAGTATGCCGCCGGCGGATGGCTCAAGAGCCACCCCCTCGACGCAGAGCACGCCAGCAACGGCGCCTTCACCGACCTTGCCGAGCTTTCGCAGCAGCAAGTGCGCGACCTCATCCTCGAGCTGGCCTCGCAGCCGCAGCAGCCCGGCACGCTGGGGCAGAAGATAGGCTCGCTCTACCGACTCGCCATGGACTCCACGCGCCGCAACCGCGAGGGAGCGGCTCCCGTGAAGCCCGTACTGGACCGCGTGGCCGCCATCAGCAGCCGCAAGGAGTATCAGCTCGTGGCCTCCGACCTTGAACGCCGCGGACAGGCCTCCATGCTCTTCGGCATCGGGGTGGGCGCAGACATGCGCGACGCCGACAACAACATCGTGTCCATCATGCAGGGCGGCATGGGACTGGGCACCCGCGACTACTATCTGAACGACGACGCGCAGGCCAAGCGCGTGCGCGAGGCCTACCAGAACTACCTCACCGAGCTGTTCCGCCTCGCCGGATACTCCGAGCAGGAGGCCACGCAGAAGATGCAGGCCTGCATGGCCATTGAGACAAGAATGGCCAAGGTGGCCTACGACAAAGTGAAGCTGCGCGACATCAGCGCCAACTATCACAAGATGACCTACGGACAACTGTGCGAGGAGTTCCCCGGCATAGACTGGGGCAACGTGTTCCTGCTCGGCGGATTCCCCCACTTCAGCTATGTGGACGTGAGCCAGCCCGAGCCGCTGCACGAGGTGGAGCGCATCCTGGCCGACACGCCGCTCGACGACCTCAAGGCCTACACCCAGGCACGCGTGCTCACCAGCGCGGCAGGAGTGCTGAGCGATGACTTCCGCGCCGCCCAGTTCCGCCTCTCCGGCGTGCTCTCCGGCCTGCAGCAGGACCGCCCCCGCTGGAAACGCGCCGTGTCGCTCGTGAGCGGGGTGATGGGCATGGCCATCGGAAAGATGTACGTGGAGCGCCACTTCCCCGAAAGCTCCAAGACCCGCATGACCGAGCTGGTGCGCGAGCTGCAAGTGGCCCTCGCACAGCGCATCGACGAGAGCACATGGATGACCGCAGCCACCAAGGACAAGGCCAAGGACAAGCTCGAGAACTTCATCGTCAAGATAGGCTACCCCGACAAGTGGAAGGACTATTCCGGCCTGCAGGTGAGCGAGGAACTGTCGCTCTACGACAACATCGCCAACATATCGGAGTGGATGACGCTGGACGAGCTTACCCGCAAGGTGGGCAAGCCTGTCGACAAGACCGAGTGGATGATGACCCCGCAGACCATCAACGCCTACTATAACCCCACCACCAACGAGATCTGCTTCCCCGCAGCCATCCTGCAGCCGCCCTTCTTCGACCCGCAGGCCGACGACGCGGCCAACCTCGGAGCCATCGGCGGCGTGATCGGCCACGAGATGAGCCACGGATTCGACGACCAGGGATCGCAGTTCGACAAGTACGGCAACCAGAACGACTGGTGGACGGCCGAGGACAAGGCCAACTTCGAGGCGCGCACGAAGGTGCTCGTAGACCACTTCGGCAAGTTTGAGGCCGTGCCCGGCAAGTTCATCAACGGCCAGCTCACCCTGGGCGAGAACATCGGCGACAACGGCGGCCTGAACATCGCCTTCCGCGCCCTGCAGAACCTCCAGGCCAAGAAGCCGCTGCCCGTCAAGGACGGATTCACGCCCGAGCAGCGGTTCTTCCTCTCGTGGGCACGCGTGTGGGCTTCGAACATGCGCCCCGAGTATGTGGACATGATCATCACCACCGACCCCCACTCGCCCAACAAGGCGCGCGTGAACGCCGCCCTGCCGCACATTGACGGCTGGTACGATGCGTTCAAGGTGAAGAAGGGCAACAAGCTCTTCCTGCCCAAGAGCAAGCGCGCCCAGATTTGGTAGTCCCCCGCCGCGCGCGGCGGCAGCTCATTTTGCAGCCCCGCCGCCGCGCCGCACACTCACGCCGCCCCTCCCGCGCTGGATGGCGGGAGGGGCGGCGCGCGTTTCCCCCCACCATGCGCCCCGCTTCCGCCCCCTCAGCCCCCTGCATCAGCCGCCCCGCGCAGCGGTATTGCCCCCTCCGTCAGCCTATATTCAAAGCCCCGCGCGGCGGGCGCGCGCACCGCCTTTTCCGAAAGCATACCTTTTGCCCGCCAAAACGTATGGTTTTACCGCCCGAAACCATACCTTTCGCGCCCCGAAACCATACGTATTGCCGCAGCGGCCAAGCCCGCCCCGCGCCGGGGTCCGCAGCCACCGCCCGCCAGAAGCTGCCGCGCCCCCTCCCCGCCTGCGCATCGGCGGGCGGCAAGGAAACGGCTTTCCGCAAGGCAGACCCGATGAAACGGGCATCTTCCGTCCTTCTACGCGAGCGCGGCGGCACGCTCCCCGCAGCCCCGCGCGCACGCCATCGGGCGGCTTTCGCTTTGTCGGGAAAGGGCGGGGGAGGGCTTTCTTTTTGTCATTTTGTGGTGATTTCGGGTGGCGTTTTGCGTCCCATTTTCACCGTGTGCGCACACAGAGGGTTGATTTATGTCAAAAATCAAGCAGAAAAGGTAATTTTCTGCGCATTTTGTTTTCGAAACGGCGGGAAAGGACGTATCTTTGCAATTGCAATTTAGGATTGTTTAGGTTTATACAACATAACTGTTTGTAGATAATTATTAGGTAGATTGATTGTTTCAGTTTTTGGTTAGTTATTAGTTTGGTAAGTTGATTGTGTTCAGGAAGGAGGATATGGGCTTGTGAAAGTCCATTCATTCAGAAACAAGAGGTACAACAACACTATAAGCGTCCTGACCCGTTGAGGGCCAGGACGCTTTTTTTTGTGCCGCGCGGGCAGCGGTGCGGGGCGGCAAGGGGGCTAAAAAAGGTCTTCGGGATGGGCGATGACCACCGGCTCTCCCGCCCGCAGCGTGGCCGGAACGTCGATGATGCGCTGGTTGTCCGACCCTCGGAACACGAGGTCGGTGTTTCTCCTGCCCAGCAGGAAAGGGCCGTCCACGAGCACATCCACGCGCTCCAGCAGTCGGCGGCGCAGCGGATGCGCCATGACCTGCTCCAGGAGCAGCCCCGTGTAGCACCAAATGCTCTTGGAGGAGGCGGCCTTGATGCCCCCGGCCAGCGCGGCGAAGGCCCCGGGCTGGAACATCGGGTCGCCGCCCGTGAAGGTGACGTCGGCGAAAGGGTCGGCGAGCACCTCGCGCAGCAGGCTCTCCACGGTCACGGGCGTGCCCGCTGCGGGGTCCCACGACTCGGGGTTGTGGCAGCCCGGGCAGCGGTTGGGGCATCCGGCGCAGTAGATGGCGGTGCGCATTCCGGGGCCGTCCACGGTGGTGTCCCTCACCACGCGCAGCAGCGAGATGACGTCTTCCCGTGCCATCACAGCTCGTGCGTTACGCGGTCATGCAGCTCGGCCAGCTTGCCGGAGTTCCATCGCTCGGTGGTTCCCACGAGGTAGCCCGTTATGCGCTGCAGGCGGTCTATGTCGGAGCTGCCGCACTGCGGGCAGCGGTCCATCGACGGGTCGGCGTTCTCGTAGCCGCAGGCCATGCAGCGGTTGCGGTTGTGGTTCACGGAGCCATAGCCCATGTCGTAACGGTCCATCATGTCCACCACGCGCATGATGGCGGCGGGGTTGTGGGTGGCGTCCCCGTCTATCTCCACGTAGAAGATGTGGCCGCCGCGGGTCATCTCGTGATACGGCGCCTCCACTTCGGCCTTGTGCCGGGCGGGGCACTTGTAGTAGACGGGCACATGGTTGGAGTTCGTATAGTAGTCGCGGTCGGTCACGCCCTTGATCTCGCCAAACTCCTTGCGGTCCTTCTTGGTGAACTTCCCGCTCAGTCCCTCGGCCGGGGTGGCCAGTATGGAGTAGTTGTGGTGGTACTTCTCCGAGTACTCGGCGGCCCTGTCGCGCATGTGGCCCACTATCCTGAGCCCCAGCCGCTGCGCCTCCTCGCTCTCGCCGTGGTGCTTTCCCGTGAGTGCCACGAGGCATTCGGCCAGCCCGATGAAGCCAATGCCCAGCGTGCCTTGGTTGATGACCGGCTCTATCGTGTCTTCGGCGTGCAGCGCGTCAGCCCCCAGCCACAGATACTTCATGAGCATGGGGAACTGCTTGGCCTGCGCCGTGGCCTGGAAGCGCATTCGCTCGGCCAGCTGTCGGGCGGCGGTGTCCAGAACCTCATCGAGCTTGGCGAAGAAAGCCTCCACGCGCTCCTCCACGCTGTCCGAAAGCCCCATGCACTCGATGGCCAGGCGCACGATATTGACCGTGGAGAAGCTCAGGTTGCCACGTCCCACGCTCGTCTTGGGCCCGAAGCGGTTCTCAAACACGCGGGTGCGGCATCCCATGGTGGCCACCTCCCAGCGGAAACGCTCGGGGTCGTCGGCGCGCCAAAGCTCGTTCTGGTTGAAGGAGGCGTCAAGGTTGAGGAAGTTGGGGAAGAAACGGCGCGCCGTCACCTTGCAGGCCAGCCGGTAGAGGTCGTAGTTGGGGTCTCCCGGCAGATAGTTCACCCCGCGTTTCTTCTTCCATATCTGTATGGGGAAGATGGCTGTCTCGCCGTTGCCCACTCCCTGGTAGGTCGACTTGAGTATCTCGCGCATCACGCAGCGTCCCTCTGCCGAGGTGTCCGTGCCGTAGTTGATGCTGGAGAACACCACTTGGTTGCCTCCCCGCGAGTGTATGGTGTTCATGTTGTGTATGAACGCCTCCATGGCCTGGTGCACGCGGCCCACGGTCTTGTTCACCGCGTGCTGCAAGAGCCGCTCCTCGCCCTCCAGGCCGTCGAGCGGGCGTTCCAGATAGTCCTCCACCGCGGCCGAGCGCAGCCCTTCGAGCCGCCGCCCCTCAAATTCCTCAAGGTATTCCACCTCCTCCAGGAACGTGGAGCGCACGTATGGCGCGAGGTAGAAGTCGAACGCGGGTATGGCCTGTCCGCCGTGCATCTCGTTCTGGCACGTCTCGAGCGAGATACAGGCCAGTACGGCCGCCGTCTCTATGCGCTTGGCCGGCCGCGAGGACCCGTGGCCCGCCGTGAAGCCGTTGCGCAGGATCACATCCAGCGGGTGCTGCACGCAGGTGAGCGACTTTGTGGGGTAGTAGTCCTTGTCGTGGATGTGCAGGTAGTTCTGCTCCACGGCCTCGCGCGCGTCCTCGGAGAGCAGGTAGTCGTCCACGAAGGGCTTGGTGGTCTCGCTGGCAAACTTCATCATCATGCCCGCCGGCGTGTCGGCGTTCATATTGGCGTTCTCGCGGGTGATGTCGTTCTTCTTCGCGTTCACTATGCTCATGAAGATGTCGCGCGTCTTGGCCTTGCGCGCCACGCTCCGGCGGTTGCGGTAGGAGATGTACTCGCGCGCCACGTCCTTGCGCGAGCTCTTCATCAGCTCCCTCTCCACCTGGTCCTGAATCTCCTCCACGGTCATCTGGTCCTTTCCGCGCACGCCGATGCGGTTGCTGATGCGCACGATCAGTGCCTCGTCCTCTCCAAGCTCCGTGTGGAGCATCGCCTTGCGCACGGCCGCCTGTATCTTCTGCTCGTTGAAGCCCACGACACGGCCGTCGCGCTTCACCACAGTCTGAATCATTTCTCTTGAAGTATTGTTTTAATGGCCTCGGCCTAACAAACTAAGCCTTAACCGGTTGTTCTTGAATGGTTGAAAAATCGATTGGTATTGTGCTGACAAAGATACGGAAATATCCTTGTACGTCTACCTTTTTGGACAACTTTTCGCGTGTTAAATAATGTTAGTTTGCTGATAATCAAGTATATAACGAAACAAAACGGAAAACTTTACATATTCTTCCGCCCACAGAGTTTCCCCGTTTTGCCCCCTCCCGTCACACCCTCCGCCGCCCCCTCGCGGCGCAATCGCCTGATACTCTTGTCCCTCCCGCGCGCCATACGTTACCTTTTGCCTCGCGAAACCATACCTTTCGCACTGCAAAACCATACATATTGCCTTGCAAAACCATACATCCCGCCGCGCGCCCCCTTTCAGCCCGTCCCGCAGCCCTGCGCCGCGCACCTGCCGTAGCTCCCCAAACGCCCTCCAGCATCCCAAGAGCCATCCCCTTGAATTCCAAGATGCGCCCCCTCAAATTCCAAGAGCCACCCACTTAAAATCCAGGAAACACCCCCTCAAATTCAAGAGCCGTCCCCCTCAAATTCCAACGCGCGCCCTCCCATACCTCCACCTTCGCCCTCCAACACCCCAACGCGCGCCCTCCCCAAGAGCCACGGCGGGGGAGCGGGAACGCCGCCATCGCCTGCCGCCATTTATCATAATGGTGATTGGTGGTGCAAATTCCATGCTCCGAAAGCAGGCCGGAGAGCACGCCAAAGAGGCGGAACAGCGCGGCGCAGGGGCGGAAAATTTTCCCCGATTTGTCGGTTTGAGGAATCATAAAACGGAGGGAATGATGCTGTAAGTGCAGGAATTTTCATGCACTTAACATTTTTTACGTATCTATGATTTGACGATATGGACAACAACGCATAACTTTGCTCTCATCAACCAAACCTATACTGACCATACAGAACAAAAAGGAGCTTAAACCAACAAGCTGACAGAGTTGGCAAAACCAAAAAGACAAAACCATGAGAAAAAACTTTCTCTATTCCCTATCCACACTTATCATACTCGGAATGGGAGCGCAGAGTTGCAGTAACAACGAGGACATCCCTGCAACAGAGACTGAAGTGACAAACGGTATCGAATTCCGCATCGCATCGGCATTGCAGGAAATCATGGACAACAAGGACGGACAGTTTGACAAAGGAGGCTACATCCTTTACTGTGCAGACGGAGACGAGATGGCCACGTGCGACCTTAAAGGCTACCTCATCGCATCCATACTCACGGAGAAACTGGATGCAGACAACGCGGCAAACGCAGGCGAAAAACCCGCCAAAGCACCAAAGGGAAATGGATGGACGCTCGGAGGAACTTGCAAAAACAAGGTTGGCGCAATAGCATTGGCCTCAAAGATTGCCAATAAGATACCCAAGGGAGCCAATTTTGAAATCCATGCCGAAGCACAGCCCGATGGGTCGTACAAAGTTTGGTACAGAGTGATTAAATGAAACACCACCAAGCGCCCTGTCATACATAGGCCAGCAGGGGCGCAGAGGCCTTTTCTGCGCCCCTGCTATTTCGCCAAACAACATACAGAATCAGCACCGAAAAGCATAAAAAAACGTCTGTTTGAACACAACACTTTGTCAACAACATAACCACAACAGGCAACTAAACGACAAGAAAACAGGTTTTACAACTACAAAAGGACACTATTTTTACACCGTTAACATCTTTTAGCTACTTATATTTGGCAACATAAATGATAATTCCTAATATTGCAGCCAACAACTGACGCAAAACTGACCACACAGAACTAAAAGGAGCAGAAGCCAAAAAGCTGAAAGAGTAGGCAAAAACTAAAAACACAAGACTTATGAGAAAGAACATTCTCTACTCCCTCGCCGCAATTATCATGCTGAGCATGGGAGCGTTGAGTTGCAGCAACGATGAGGATTACCTTGCAACCGAGGCTGAGACGGTGGACAACCTGGACTATCGCTTCATCGCAGCAGCGCAGGAAATCATGGACAACAAGGACGGAAAATTCGACAAGGGAGGCTATATCATCTATCTTGCGGATGAAGACACCGTGGGCGTGCTTGACGTAGAGGAATACAGCTTCTACTCCTGTCTTCAGGCTGCATTCAACGAAGGCAGTGAAACTACGGTAAAAAGAGCATCAGCACAGCCACCAACGGGAGCAGGATGGAGATACGCAGGAACAGCCAAGAACTTTTTGCAGGCTTCCAAACTGATGAACACAATTCAAAAATCAGTTCCAAAAGACAAAGAGATAGAAATTCATCTTGATCCAATGCCCGATGGAGGATACAAAGTCTGGTATAAGGTGGTAACATAACGCATTCTGCCCACCCTAAGAGACATACGCCGCGGGGGCGGAGGGAAAAGTGTCCCTCCGCCCCCGCTCGCTTTCCGCCCCCGCGAAGCCCCCCTTCCACATTTCATTCTTTGGAAGCACGCCAACACAAACATCCATTCCCGCACCCCGCGAAGCCCCCTTCCCACCAGTCTCCGCCCCTGCCGCGCGGGGCAAAGGCGCGGCTGGGGGCGCGCCGTGGGGTCAGAAACGCAGCGTGGCCGACAAGGCGATGAAGCCCG
>CAZXFP010000027.1:0-26709 GCA_964640675.1 uncultured Prevotella sp.
AACGACCCCGAGATTACAAATCACGTGCTCTGGCCAACTGAGCTAAAGAGGCGGGGTGGGCAAGCGGTTCATATCGCGCCGCTACAACCTACTACCCTTGCTACGTTCCCGTCCTGGGGGATTCGAAGGGAGCTGGCCGTATGAGACTTGCCCGTAACAGCTTCCTTACGAAAGCGGGTGCAAAGATACGTCTAATTTCTGATTCGGGCAAAGGAAAAGGAGGTTTTGAACCTCCTTTTAACCTTTTTTTGCCAAATATTATTCTAATAAGCTCTTGATTCTTTCTTCGATGATGGCTGCGCCGCCAAATGTGTTGGACTCGATGTTGAGCACCATCACTGGGTCGTGGAGCGACAGGCGCAGCAAGAACCAGCCTTGTTCAAACTCTCCGGTGCAGCTTACGCGGATTCCCTCGTAGTTGGGTTCCACGATTTTCCAGTCGGGTTGCTCTGCAGCTTTTTGGCGCAGTTGCTCCAAGCGTTCCTTGCCCTCTTCCACGAATCGCTCCGGATTGAGTTTGATGCGCAGCTCTTTGCTCTCGGCGGGCTTCTCCAGGTCTTTGATGAGGTCGGCAAGGTCTTTGCCTTCGTGCTTCATGCGTGCGGCCTCGGTGATGAGCTTGGCGGCCAAGTAGCCTCCGTCGTCAAGGAAGAAGTTCTCGCGCAGTGCCGCGTGTCCCGAGGTCTCGATGGCGAGCCAGCACTCCTGTCCTTCCTTGTTGAGGCGGATGGCCTCATTGATGACATTCTTGTATCCGCGCTTGAAGCGATGGTGCTTGCCGCCGTGGGCTTTGATAAACTTGGCCAGTCCCTCGGAGGTGACGGAGTCGGTCACGATGGTTGTTCCCGGATGCTCCCGCAGCACGATGGCGCTGATGAGGGCAATGAGGGAGTTGCGGTTGATGGGGTCGCCGTAGTGGTCTACGATGGCCGAACGGTCCACGTCAGTGTCGAAGATTACTCCCAAGTCGGCGTGATGACGCGTAACGGCTTGGCAGATGGACAGCATGGCCTCGCTGCTCTCAGGGTTTGGCGCGTGGTTGGGGAAGCGTCCGTCGGGATTCAGGCAGATGCTGCCAGACGTGTCTGCCCCCAGCGGCTTGAGCACTTTCTCTGAGAAGAAACCGCCGGAGCCGTTTCCTGCGTCGACCACGACATCAAGGCCGGCGAGAGCTTGGTCGCCCTTGCCCACGTCTTGGCGAATGTAGTCGCGGAGCATCTCGCAGTATTTGTCCATGAAGTCCCAAGTCTCAATGTGGCCTTCTTCTTTCTCCTTATTATATAAGCCCTTTTCGGCCATATCGAGCAGTTCGGTGATGTCGCTCTTGTTGAGACCGCCCTCTTTGGTGAAGAATTTCAAGCCGTTGCGGTTCCATGGCAGGTGGCTGGCAGTGATCATTACTGCGCCGTCCATGGGGGTGTCCTTGTCGATAGTGGTCATGAACATGGCTGGCGTTGAAGCCAATCCGCAGTCGTAGGCCTGCACGCCGTTTGCTTTCAAGCCATCAAGGACGGCGTTCTTGAGCAGGCTGCTCGACAGGCGCGGGTCGTGTCCTACGCTGACGCTCACATTTTGCTTGTTCTGGCGTTGGGAAAGCCATGTGGCGAACGTGCGTCCCAAGATGGTTGCTACCTCGTCATTGAGATTCACCTCTTCGCCCTCGACCCCGGCGAGCGCGATGCCGCGGATGTCAGAGCCGTTCTGAAGTTTTTTCCAATCAGTCATATCTGTCAAAGGTCTTAATTTTTATTTTTGATTGCGGATGCGAAGATACAATATCTTTTTCGAAGCATCAAAAGTTTTTCAAAGTTTTTTCGCCGATTTCCGCTGTGCTCGCTAACAGTGGGCGCGATTTTTCGAAAAGCAATGGAAGTATTGGCCAAGTGCGGGAAATACTGTGGTTTGGCGGTAGGGTGGGGATGGGATGGCATGGTCTCCTGTATATGGCAAGGGCGTGGCCTCTGCCACGCCCTTTTGGTTACGGATTCAACATTTGTTACTTTTGGTTGCTCTTCTTCAGCTCATCGCGAATCTCGGCCAGGAGCTTCTCCGTTGGTGTCGGTTCTGCCGGTGCGGGAGTCTTGGCCTCGGCTTCCTTGCGCTTGGTAATCTTGTTCATGGCCTTAATCATCAGGAAGATGCAGAAGGCGATGATGATGAAGTCGATGACGTTTTGGATGAACAGGCCGTATTTGATGGTCGCGTCCTCCACTTTGATGCTGAGGTCGGTGAAGTCGACACCGCCCGTTATCACGCCGATGATGGGCATGAACACATCGTCAACGAGTGATGAGACGATCTTGCCGAAGGCTCCGCCGATGATAACACCCACTGCCATGTCCATCACATTGCCGCGCATGGCAAACTCCTTGAACTCTTTCAAAAAACTGCTCATTTTCTTTTATACCTTAATAATTGTTCTGACGCTTGACGTATGGCATTGTTCCCGCGCCATTCCCGTAAGGCTCAATCGTTACGGAATAGCTGTTTTTAGTATTTTTAATACTCAATGCGACTGCAAAATTAAAAAATAATTCGTAACTTTGCCGTCGTAAAAGGATAAAATATTCATAACAACAAGAAAATAGGTATTTTCAAACTTAGTTAAAGCACAGAAAAATGGTAAAAGTAGCAATTAATGGTTTCGGCCGCATCGGCCGTCTCGCTTTCCGTCAGATGTTCGAAACCCCGGGATATGAGGTAGTTGCCATCAACGATTTGACCAGCCCGAAGATGTTGGCATTTCTGTTGAAGTATGACACCGCACAGGGTGGCTTCGCTGGTAAGATTGGCGAGGGCAAGCACACTGTCGATTACAAGGACGATGTGCTGGGTGAGGACGGCAAGACCGTTGTCACTCCGGGCTCCATCATCGTTGATGGCAAGGAGATTACCATCTACAAGAAGGCCAATGCTGCAGAGCTTCCTTGGGGAGAGCTTGGCGTTGACGTTGTACTTGAGTGCACGGGCTTCTATACTTCTAAGGCTAAGAGCGAGGCTCACTTGACGGCTGGTGCCAAGAAGGTTGTTATCTCTGCTCCTGCTGGCAATGATCTGCCCACCATCGTGTTCAATGTGAACCATGAGACGCTGACCGCTGACGATAAGATTATCAGTGCTGCAAGCTGCACGACCAACTGCCTTGCTCCGATGGCTAAGGCTCTGAACGACACTTATCCTGTTCAGAGTGGTATCATGAGCACCATCCACGCTTATACGGGTGACCAGATGATTCTTGATGGTCCTCAGCGCAAGGGCGATCTTCGTCGTAGCCGTGCTGGCGCAGCCAATATTGTGCCTAACTCTACCGGCGCAGCCAAGGCCATTGGCTTGGTTATCCCCGAGCTTAACGGCAAGTTGATTGGTAGCGCACAGCGCGTTCCTGTTACGACGGGTTCTACCACCATTCTCGTAGCTGTTGTTAAGGGCAAGGATGTGACTGTGGAGAGCGTCAACGCTGCCATGAAGGCTGCCGAGACTGAGAGCTTCGGTTACAACGAGGATCAGATCGTGTCTTCCGATGTTATCGGTATGCGCTACGGCTCGCTCTTCGATGCTACGCAGACCATGGTGAGCAAGCTCGATGAGGATACCTATCAGGTGCAGGTTGTTTCTTGGTATGACAACGAGAACTCCTACACTTCTCAGATGGTTCGCACCATCAAGTTCTTCGCAGAGAAGAACTAATCTTTGACGTAAAGACAAATGACATATCGCCTTTAAGGCGACATACCATTACGAAACGGGCCATCCCACATTGTGGGGTGGCCTTTTTTTCGTACCTTTGTGCCCATGAAGCAATTGTTGACCATTTTAGGTCCCACCGCAAGCGGCAAAACCTCGCTGGCGGCGCGGATGGCTTGCGAGCTGGAAGGGGAAATTATCTCGGCCGACAGCAGGCAAGTGTATCGTGGGATGACCATCGGTACGGGCAAAGACCTGTCGGATTATGTGGTGAATGGCAAGCAGATACCTTATCATTTGATAGACATCTGCGAGCCGGGTACTAAATACAATCTCTTCGAATATCAGCGCGATTTTCTCCATGCTTATGAGGACGTGTGCCACAGGGGCGCGCAGCCAGTTCTTTGTGGCGGAACAGGTCTGTATATAGAGGCTGTTTTGCGGGGCTACCGCTTGTCGCCCGTGCCGCAGAACCCCTCGTTGCGGGCACGTTTGGAGGGGAAAAGCCTTGAGGAACTGACGGAAATGCTTCGGGACTTGAAGCGCAAGAACAATTCTGTGATGCACAACCGCACTGATGTGGACTCTTGCCAGCGCGCCATTCGCGCCATAGAAATAGAGGAATATAATCTGCACACGCCGATGCCGGAGCGCGAAGTGCCGCCGATTCCCTCCGTCATTATTGGTACGATGGTGGACCGCGATGTGCGCCGTTCGCGCATCACCCGCCGTTTGCGGCAGCGGTTGGAGGAGGGGATGGCCGATGAGGTGCGGGAGTTGCTGCGCACTGTCCCGGCGGAAGACTTGATATACTATGGCCTTGAATACAAATACGTTACGGAATATGTGCTCGGTCAGACCACCTATGACGAAATGTTCTCCCGCTTGGAGATAGCCATTCATCAGTTTGCCAAACGCCAGATGACGTGGTTTCGCGGGATGGAGCGCCGCGGGCTTAGCATTCATTGGGTGGATGCTTCCCAGTCGCAAGACGCGTTGCTTGCCAACGCCTTGGAGGTGTTTCGCCATGGTGTGTCGTCTTGCAGTGAATAGCTGCGGGGCGCGGCGGCTTGCCGCGATGATATGTGTGCTGTTGCCTTGCAAAAGGTATGGTTTCATCTTGCGAAACCATACCTTTTGCAAGGCAATATGTATCCTTTCGCAACGCCACATTGCGTTTTCTGCAAATGGTTGGTGCACAGCTTGTTGCGTTGCTTGGTGAACTTTTGTGCTTGGCGGGTGTATAATTCCCTTTGGCAATGTTGATATTGCCAAAGGGAATTATGTTCTCGGTCGGTCGGTTCTTGATGGAAGGGCATCGGCGAAGGCTGTGTTTCCATCGCCATTTTTTCTCATGCTGCTTTTGGAGATAGGTCTTTTTGGGTGCAAATGCTTGCCGGGTGGTTACAAAAAAGGGGCACACACACCGTGTGCCCCCGTGTGTGGGGTTACTTGTTAGCTGCGCAGCCGGGCGCGGAAGTTGCTGCTCTTGCGGAGGTATGCCATCAGCTGGAATACGCTGAGGAAGGCCACGGCGAGCGACACAAGGTAGGACACTTCGGTGAAGGAGTCGTAGAGCCCGTGGAGTGTGGCGGGAATGGCGAGGGCAAGGGCAAAGAGCGACTTGCGGTAGCGTGGGTAGAGTTTGGCCATGCCCACGAAGTAGCCGGCTATGCCTGCCCATACGGCGTGGAGGAAAGGCAGCGAGGTGAGGCGGGCAACGTTGAGCATGAATGCCGTGGTGTAGTCGGCCTGCACGTTGACGGTGGTTTGGTATTGCACGCCCTCAAATACGCCGAACGCAATGCCCGACATCATTCCGTAGTAGACGAGTGTCTGCGGCAGTAAGGGTTCGCGCGACTTGCGCTCAATGAAGAGTAAGGGCAGTATTTTGGCAAACTCCTCGGTCAGTCCCACGCCCAAGATGTAGCCAATGATGCTGAATGGGAAGCCGGCGGAGGTGAATAGGTAGAAGAAATTAAGCTCGTTCAGTCCCGAGAAGATGATGAACACGCCAAGTTGCGTGAGGAAAAAGGTGGTGACGGTGGTGCGCACGGTTACTTGCCGTGTGCGGAAGAAGTAGCCAAGCAGCAGTCCCCAGATGGTGGCGAAGTAGAGGCTGATGACGTAGAACACGAGAAAGCCGCCTACGGGCAGCATGATAATGACGGACAGTGCGAGCCCAACGATGGCAAGGACGAGTAGCCGCTTGTCGTCCATGAGGTTGTGGCGCTGTATCTCTTCTTTTGGGAAGATGAACTCTCCGCCAATGTGGCTCAATTGCTGGAAGAGCGTTCCGCTGTGCTTGATGCGCGGGCGGCATCTGGCTTGCTGGAGAAACTCGTCTACGGTTCCTTCCTTGCCGGAGTTGACATCCCGCGCCTTGTCGCGCAGCAAAAGCCGTCCCTCTTCCACGAATCGGGCAACGGTGGATTCCTCATAGGGGCCGTAGTCTTTGTTGTTTCGCGTGATGATGAGCATATGGGCGTGGGTGGCTATGTTGGTGAGTTGGCTTGCTTTGGGGCTACTTGATTCCCCATGTCCGGCACACTTTCTCTACGTCCAAGTTTTCCACTCGGCGTTCAATGTCATCGGGGAGGTTGCAGAAAAAGTCTATTCCGGTCAGCTCTTCCAGCTGTTTGATGTTGACAACGTAGCTCGCGTTGAGCGCGCCTTGGTTGTTTTTGTGCTCAAACCATAGTCCGATGGCTTTGTAGCCAAGGTCGTCGATGTGGTTTTTGCACAGTATGGCCGCAAAATAATACTTGGGTATTATCATGCCGTGTACCTTTTCGGGCAGTACTTGTGAGGCGTTGTCTATCGTTCCTCCCTTTACGATGTAGAGCGTGTCGCGGAATGAGCTGATGTTTTTTCCGCGAATCCAGTTCTCCATGTTCTGCCACACGCCCGCATTGAATCCGTTCAGCTGTGGTTGCATATTGGTAAGGTAGAACGTTTGTATGTTGGCTTCTCTCGAATTGAGACGGTCTGCGCTTGGGCAAATGTGTCCGTGGTCGTATCCGCTTCCCCAAAATGGGTCGCTGGCAAACTGGTATTGGGCATCCAGCAACGGGTCTTGGGGGTATTGGTTCTCCTTGTCTACGTAGCGGTCGGTGTTTCGGATGGAGTTGGATGCGTCCATTACGTAGCAGCTCCAGCGTTGGGCGTGCTTCTTGGTGTCCCATTCCACGCTGTAGTTCACCCCGTATTGTGCCGTAGTGTGCACCAGAATAAGGTTCTCGCTGTCGCCCTTCACTTTGGGAAACTCCAATCGGTGCGTGTAAGAGTTGGGGTTGTCAAAGTTAGAGTTGGCATTGTTGGGTGTTGTGCTCGGAGTGTCGGGGGTGGAGGGGGTGCCGCCGTAGTCCTCGTTGTCGTCGCTTCCGCAGCCGGCGAGGCACAGTGTGGCCACAAAAAAGAGCAGGGTGGAAATGTATTTGTGCATGAATGGGTGCGTAATGGGGCGTTCTGTTGAGTGAAATTGTTGTATGATTGAAATGAAAAACGTGCGGTAAGACGCATATGCAACTACGTCTGACCACACGCTATTTAGCTTAAAGGGTATTAATCGATTACTTCTTCAGCTTACCGTAACGGTTCATGAAGCGGTCAACGCGACCTGCAGTGTCAACAAGCTTGCTCTTACCAGTGTAGAACGGGTGAGAGGTGCTGGAAATTTCGACTTTTACCACTGGGTAAGTTTCGCCTTCAAACTCTACTGTATCCGTTGTCTTGCACGTAGACTTTGTAAGGAACATATCGCCGTTGGACATATCTTTGAATACGACGGGGCGATAGTTTTCGGGATGAATACCTTGTTTCATTTCTTTATTTGAATGTTATAATAATGTTTCTTGATTGCGCTGGCCACACTGTCGCGAAGACGATGGCGCACAATACAGTGTGCAAAGTTACGAACATTCTGCCATTCTGCCAAATGTTTGTAGTCTTTTTTGCTTGTTGGCTCGCAAAAAATGTGGCGCAAAGTGTTGTGCGCTATGTGTTTTTGAGATTGTTTCTCCGTATGTGGATGCGCGAGGCATTAAGGAAAAGCGCGTCAGGTATAATGCCTGACGCGCTTTTTTAGTTTTGTTTGTGCACCCTTTTGGTTCTGGGCGCGCACCTTTTCAATATGTTTGCATGCCCTTTTTGTCTTGGCTGCACACCTTTGGGAACTGGCGAACGGTCTTTGCGGAAGCTCCAAGAGCCTTTTGGCAAGCCCCGTTCGTCAGTCTTTGTGGCTCATTATGTTTTATGCTTCCTTCTTGCTTACCTTCGTTGCGTAGATGAAGTAAACAATCAGAGCGATGTAGGCAACGAGCGACAGCAGCTCGGAGAGGTGGTTCTGCCACCATTCGGAGTAGTCGAACTCTACGCCGCCGAACTTCAGCAGTGCAGAAACCACACCCATCAGTGCTCCACCGGCGATGAATCCCGATGCGATGAGCGTGCCCTTCTCGCCGCGAGCCTTGTTCAGCTCAGCATCTTTCGAGCGGGTTGTGACAAACCAGTTGACCGCTCCACCCACAAGCAGCGGCAAGTTGAGCTGGATGGGGATGAACATACCGAGGGCAAAGGCCAGTGCGGGCACTTTGCAACGGTCGAGGATGAGAGCCATGACGGCACCGATGCCATAGAGCAACCATGGTGCGCCCTGTCCGCTCATCAGCGGAGCAATCACGGCGGCCATGGCGTGAGCCTGCGGTGCGGCCAATGCGTCGCCCTTGAATCCGTAAGTCTTGTCGAGCAGAATCATCACGCCGGCCACGGTGGCGGCGGAAACGATGGTGCCGAGGAACTTCCACGTCTCTTGCTTCTTCGGCGTAGTGCCAAGCCAATAGCCAATCTTGAGGTCGGTGATGAACGAGCCGGCCATGGAAAGAGCCGTACATACCACGCCGCCCATGAGCAGTGCGGCAAGCATTCCGGCTTGTCCTCTCAAGCCAACGGCCACCATCACGACAGAGGCAAGGATAAGCGTCATCAGCGTCATGCCCGAAACGGGGTTGCTACCCACGATGGCGATGGCGTTGGCGGCCACAGTGGTGAACAGGAAAGCGATGACAGCCACCAAGAGGATGGCCACAACGGCATGGAGAAGGTTGAAGTTCATCACGCCGAAGTAGAAGAAAATGAACGTAATGACCAGCGTGAGAATCGAGCCAATGGCGATAATCTTGAAAGAGATGTCGCGTTGTGTGCGCAGCACCTCCTGGTCGCCTGCGCCCTTGCCTTTCATCTCTCTTGCGGCCAGACCTACGGCACTCTTGATGATGCCCCAGCTCTTGACGATGCCAATGATACCGGCCATGGCGATGCCGCCGATACCGATGGAGCGGGCGTAGGAGGTAAAGATTTCCTCGGGCGACATTTCGCTTACCGTGGCGGTGATGCTGGGATCCCACTGGTTGAGCACCGTGTCGGGGAAGATAAGAGCCATCAGCGGAACGATGACCCACCAGACGCAGATAGAGCCCATGCAGATGACAAAAGCGTAGCGCAGGCCGATGATGTAGCCCAGTCCGAGGACGGCGGCACCCGTATTGAGTTTCACAACGAGTTTGGCCTTGTCGGCGATGGTCTCGCCGAAGCCCACGATGCGGCTCGTCACTTGCTCGTTCCACCATCCGAAGGTGGCCACCACGAAGTCATACAGACCGCCAACCACACCGGCCAGCAACAGCGGCTTGGCCTGGCTGCCGCCTTTCTCGCCCGAAACGAGCACCTGCGTGGTGGCAGTGGCCTCGGGGAAAGGATATTTGCCGTGCATGTCTTTCACAAAATACTTGCGGAAGGGGATGAGGAAGAGGATGCCGAGCACACCGCCGAGTGCGGCGGCAATGAATATCTTTAGGAAATCGGCGTGCAAGTCGAGCATATAGATGGCCGGCATGACGAAGATACCACCCGCCACGATAGCTCCCGAGCAAGCTCCGATGCTTTGGATGATGACGTTCTCGCCGAGAGCGTTCTTGCGCTTGGCGGCGGAAGATACGCCAATGGCGATGATGGCGATGGGGATGGCGGCCTCAAACACCTGTCCAACCTTTAGGCCAAGGTAGGCTGCGGCGGCCGAGAACAGCACAGCCATGAGGATACCCCACGTCACCGACCAGGCGTTCACTTCGGGATAGCTCTGGCTTGGGGGCATCACGGGCTGGTATTCCTCGCCCGGCTTCAGCTCGCGGAAGGCACTCTCCGAAAGCTCTACAGTCTTCTTTTCTTGATTTTCCATATTCGATTGTTAGTTAATGTTTGGTGCAAAGATACGAATAAGTAGTGAAAACTCAAAGTGATAGCCAAAAAATGTGAAAACAAAGGATGGCTTGTCGCTGCGGCAGAAGGCGGTATGCCTTGTTGTCTGCGCAGGTGGCGTGGTGGATAAGGTGTGTTGTGGGGTGCCGGGAGTAGAGCCGTTGGTGGGCGAAACGGGCATAAAAAGAATGCCTCCAAGCAGTGATTGGTTTCCTTCCACTGCTTGGAAGCATCAGTTCCACTGCTTGGAAGCATTAGTTCCATGCATTGGAAGCATTGCGAAACGTAAGGTATGGTTTTCCGCAGGGGCTACCTCTTGCGGCTGTTCCTGCCGTAGCCCTTGCCTTGCTGTTGTCCTTTGGGCGTTTGGTGGCGGCTCTTTTGCTCCGTTCGGGGGTAGGAAGCCCGTTCTGTGCCTCGCTTGCCGGGCTTGCGTCCCGTGCGCCCCGCTCCGTCCCTTGGCTCGTATGGCTGTGCCCTTTTGGCCGTGTTGCGGCTGTTGCCGTGGCCTTTGTCGGGCTGTCGGCCGTAGAGGCGGTTGATGATGTCGGGCCGGTTGAGCCGCCGCAGCTCCCGCTCTATGGCTTGTCGCTCCTCGTGTTTGTACCAGAAGAAGAACATGCGCTGGGCAAGTTTCTCCTTGGGCGTTTTTGCGGAGAATACCGGTTCGAGGGTGTAAGGGTTGTAGCCCGTGTACCAAGTCTCGGTGGATACGGTCATGGGCGTGGGAGTGAAGTCCTGCACCTGCTCCAAATGGAAGTCCAAATCCTTTGTGATGGCCGCCAGCTCTGCCATGTCCTCCTCCTTGCATCCGGGATGGGAGGAGATGAAGTAGGGGATGAGCTGCTGGTTGAGTCCCTCTTCGCGGTTGATGCGGTCGAAGACGCGCTTGAACTGATAGAACAGGTCGAACGAGGGCTTCCGCATGAGCGACAGCACGTGGTCGGAGGTGTGCTCCGGGGCTATTTTCAGTCGTCCGCTGACGTGGCGGGCTATCAGCTCCCGTGTGTATTCCTCGGCCGAGCGGTTGGCTTCTTCGTCCTTTCCTCTGTGCAGCAGGAGGTCGTAGCGCACACCGGATCCGATGAAACTTTTCTTCATGCCCGGCAGTGCGTCCACGGCATGATAGATGTCGAGCAGCTTTTGATGGCTGGTGTCGAGGTTGGGGCACACTTGCGGGTTGATGCACGAGGGACGCTTGCAGTGCTCACACGCTTTGAGATTGCGTCCGTGCATGCCGTACATGTTGGCCGATGGGCCACCAAGGTCGGAAAGATAGCCTTTGAAGTCGGGCATCCGGGTGACCTGCCTTACCTCGCGCAGGATGCTCTTCTTGGAGCGGCAGGCAATGAATTTGCCTTGATGGGCGGAGATGGTGCAGAAGGCGCAGCCGCCAAAGCATCCACGGTGGATGTTGACGCTGAACTTGATCATCTCGTATGCGGGAATGGTCTTGCCTTTGTATTTGGGGTGCGGGTAGCGGGTGTAGGGCAGGTCGAACGAAGCGTCCAGTTCCTCGGTCGTCATGGGCGGGTAAGGCGGGTTGACCACGGCAAATACGCCGTCCACTTCTTGCAGTATGCGGCTGGCGTGCCGCTTGTTCGACTCCTCCTCAATGTGGCGGAAGTTCTCGGCTTGCGACTTCTTGTTTCGCAAGCATTCCTCGTGGGGGTGGAGCAGGATGTCATCCGGGGTGATTCCGCCGGGTATTTCCTCGCGGCGGGACAGGTAGACGGTCTGTGGCACGTCTCTCACCTCGGCTATGCTGCGCCCCTCTTCCAGTTCCTGCGCTATGGCCACGATTTGCTTCTCGCCCATTCCGTAGATAATCATGTCTGCTCCCGAGTCGCACAGGATACATTTCATGAGGCGGTCTTTCCAATAGTCGTAGTGGGTGAGACGGCGCATGCTGGCCTCGATGCCTCCCAAGACTACCGGGACATCGGGGTAGACTTCCTTGAGAATCTTGGAATAGACGATGGTGGGGTATTCCGGGCGTTTGTCGTGTCGCCCGTCGGGGGAGTATTCATCGCGTGAGCGCAACCGCCGGTTGGCCGTATACTTATTGACCATCGAGTCCATTGCGCCCGGTGATATGCCGAAGAAGAGGCGCGGGCGCCCCAGTTTCTTGAAGTCGCGGTAGTCGCCGTGCCAGTCGGGTTGCGGTACGATGGCCACGCGGTAGCCCGCTGCTTCCAGTGTGCGGCCGATAACGGCCACGCCAAAGGAGGGGTGGTCCACGTAGGCATCACCCGAGAAGAGGATAACATCAAGTTCGTCCCATCCGCGCAGCTCGCATTCTTTCTTCGTGGTGGGAAGAAAATCCGTGAGCTGTGGCTGGTGGGATTCTTCGTTATGGTTGTTTGTCATTGAAAAGTTTTGCTGTGTCGCTCAAGAAAGCCTCTTGGGGTGTCTCTTGGCGGGGCGTTTACGCTTGGAGGTCTTCCTTGCTACTTGCGGAGGAAGACGTTGCGGCGTGCTTCTCCGTTTGATATAATTTGATGAGGTTGGTCAAGCCCAAGGCTTTCATGTTCTGATTGTAAACAATGTCAAGGCAAAGGTCGAGCAAGTCGTTGTCCTTGCCTGTCTCTGACTCCAGCAGGGAGCGGACGTGCAACTTGAGCTTGTCTACCACGGCCTCGTCTATGATGCCGTTGGAGTCGACAAGATGGTCGAGCAAAGCGTATCTTTGCAGGGTTGCCAAATGTTGCTCGGTTACTTCTATGCTGCGTGTGCCGGAGGCATTAGCCTGAATTTTGTAAGTCATAATGTTCAGTGACGTTGGGTTGATGATTGTGCCATGAGAAAGTTGAGAATACCTTTCATGATGGCATTTTTCTGTTTGCTGTCTTTGATGCACTCAAAGGGGAAAGCCATGGTGAACGTTTTGTAGTCGTTGCCTTGGTAGGCTACGGCCGCTACTTGCCCGTTGCTGTATTGCATCGCGCCGAAAGCCGCGCCCGTGGCACGGAGGGCATCGGGTCGCCATGCGGCGTAATGGTGTTCGTTGAGCATTCTGTAGATGTCGAACGATGTTCCCAAGCCCGTAATGCGCTCTGATTGTTGTTGGTAGTTGGTGCCATCCCATGCCACTTTGAGCAAGTTTCCCAGCCATTGTTGCTCTTCGGGGGCTTGCGTGTCGGAGGCGAGATAAGCACCGCTCGTCAATAGCCGTCCGCGATTTTGCGTAAGATATGCTGTGAGCTTGTTGCGTAGGGTGCCGGACAGTGCTTTGTAGTAGACGAGGCTGTGGCCGTCGTCTTTCTCTAATCCGAGGAGAAGGTCTACGCAGGCATACTTGGAAAGGCTGACAGTGCCCCTTTCCACTGCCGTGCTGTTGCAACTGACAATGTTGTATTGCCCTGTTGAGGCTATGGCATCAGCGTGTGTGCGCACATAATCAAAGCTGTTGCCCGCTATGAACTTGCCTTGCAGCTCGTTGCCGCTGTATCCCAATCCGTCAACGCCTTCCCTGCCGCCTGCGTTGCGGTTGAAATTGATTTGTCGGCCTGCCCATCCTGCGGTCAGGCCATAGCTCACTCCGGGATCTTTATCGAGGTCGAAGCCTTGCAGGGAGTCGGTGTTGACAACGGCGGGGGAGGACAGTCGGTGGAAACCGTTGACGATGAGGATGGTCTGCTTGGCGTTGGGACGGTGGCAGACGGAAAGAACTTCCGTGGGGAAACTTTCGCCGCCATCGTTGCAAGCGGTGATTTTGAAGTTGTATACGGTGTTGGGGTCAATGTCTATCTCGCAATTTGTGCCTTGAATATTGACCCCGTTGTCGAATCCGCCCACGCCAATGGCCGTGTAGACGTTATAGGATGTGGCGCGTGCCGTAGGTTCTGTGGCGTCATTTGTGGCGTCCCAAGCCAGTTTTGCTTTCCCGCCTTTGGTCAATTCAATGCGGAAGTTGGCCGGTGCAAGCGGTGTTACGGTATAACGTGTGCCGTGCATATTGGCGGTAAAGCGAAGAATGGTTTTGTAGATGGAACGTGCCAGCGTGAATCGGAAGTGCGGATCAAGGCCATAGCGCATGTCCTGAAAGTTTTGGTGGGACAAAGTCTCGATGATGGCTGACGGAATCTCGGGTCGCCGTGTCTCGTTGTAGTTCTTGTCCCATACGGAGCGCGTTGCCCATTGCACGCCAAACTTGGCTTCGATGTCTCGCTTGGCATTGTTCACCAACTCTTGGGCGAACGTTTTCGATGCTTTCCTCGACAATCCCGACCCCAGCAGGGTGCTTCCCTCCGACTCTGTGGTGCAGATACCCAATGTTCCAACCATGGAACCATCGGCTTTGTATCCGGCATCGCTGTGAATGGCTACTTGAAGTTCAAGGGGCACATTCTTTCCTTTTATGTTTGGAACGTAAGGGCTTCCGCCTGCAAGCCAGTTGAGCATGCCCGAACGTGCGTTGAGGTCGTCGTTGTAGTCGTTGGTTTGATTGAATCGGCTCACCACTTCCTTGGGCGCGCCAGCCCATTGGGTATAGTAGCGGGCTGCTTCCAGTGCGCGGGGCATTCCGCTTGTTGTTCCGCCGCGCACAATATTGCCCATGCCGCCTCCGAATCTTACGGCATCGGTTGTCACGATGCCTTTTAATTCGCTGTGGTTGCTGACCACCACGCGGTTGAAAATATTGCTTCCTTTGTCAAAATCAAAAGTTCCGAGGTACACCCATGTGCCGCCGCCCATCTGCTGGTTTACATGAAACGTTGTGGCCTGTCCTTTGTGGTAAACGGTATATTCGGCACCGTCAACGCTTTTGGGCAGCGTTTGATAGCTTACGTAGACTGCGTAGCGTCCCGCTTCGGGGATATAGGGCTGGTAAGAGGCTTCGGAGGATTTCTTTTTCCGCTTGATGCTTTTTGCTTTGCGCGCAGTTCCTTGCGTGAAAGGGTTTTCCAAGTCGGCATAGTTGCCGTTGTGGAATGCAAAACCGGCTTGGTCGCTTGTGCTCCATTTGCGTTTGCCCACAAACTCCTTATAACCGCTTGCCGCTCTGTCGTTGTCAACGATGATTTCGTGGCGTTGCCAATCGCGCTCACGCGGTGTGAAGATCACTGCCCCTGCGTTTTCCAGCATCGGAATGAGGTAGGGCACAACAAAGGTCTGGGTGAACAAGTCTTCGGTTGTGCAGAAAAGAAAAGGTCGTTGCCAGCGCCATTCTCCCTTGGAGATGTCGTAATATCGCCCGTGGCTTGCCCACAGGGAGAGATGTCTGCCCTGCAAGCCGTCCTTGATGGCGTTTGGGCGTGAGGCATTTTCCACCCACGGCCTCCCTTTGTAGGCTATGTTGCCCCAAGAGGTGGTCTGTGCCGGTGCGGCAATGGATAAAACTGATGCCAGCGTGGCCGTCAACAATTTCTTCAGCATACCTTTCTTGTGTTTCTCCGATGGTGAGCTATATTTCTCCGATGGTGAAAAGCTCGGGTTTTTTGCCTTTGAGTCCTTTGTAATACAGCTTGATTTCCCTCATGTCCTTGTCTACATCGCCCGAAGGAATGATGGTCTTCGTGGCGGTGATGGTCTTTTTCTCATAGTCAAGGCCATACAGCAGGATGGGGAGGTTGGCCTTCTGTGCGATGAAATAGAAACCTTTCTTCCATTCAGGATTCAATGAGCGCGTGCCCTCGGGTGTGACGCAGAGCATGAAACTCTCCGAGTTGTTCGCCACATCGGCCAGTTGGTCGGTCAGGGAGGTGCGTCTGTCGCGCCAGACGGGTATGCCCCCCAAGTGCTTGAAGAGCGGCCCTAATGGCCAAAAGAACCACTCTTTCTTCATGAGGAAGTTGCTTCTGAATCCTTCTGCGCGCGAATAGAGTATTCCGAGAATGAAATCCCAGTTGCTCGTGTGCGGCGCCAAGCAGATGATAGCTTTCTTCGGACGGCCTATCGTATCGACTTTCTTCCATCCGAAAGCCTTGTAGAGGATGAGACTACAAAATGATTGTAGCATATTTAAGAGGATGTGAACTTTAATCCGTTGATGTTTAAGTGCGTGGAAAGGCTACGCCACAGCGTCCTTAGACGCCCTTTGCGCGACTTGGGGTCGTGTGTGGGGAGTCTCTTCTGTGTGTTCTTGTTTGTTCCACGCTTTCCCTGTCAAGGCCTTTAATACAAGGCGTTGATTTGGTCGGCTATGGTATTGATGTCTTTGTTGAAGTGGGTGATGAGGTCTTGGAAGTAAACTCTTGGCTTCATGCCCGGCTCCGGGTGCGACACACGGCTGACATAGCTGCTGTGCATGGTCAGTATAGACGTAAGGAGGTTGTTCACGTCTTCCGGATTGGGCTTGCCGCCGTAAAGCGATGCTGCCACACACTCTGCGAAGAGGTCGCTACAAATATAGTTGATAGTTCGCTTGAGTTCTCTTCTTTTTGCCATAGTTTTGTCCTTTTAATCTTTTTACTTTGATTTTGATGGGTCAAAGATAAGAAAAAATCACTAAACGGCAAACGAAATGCAAAAAAATCTGTTTGAAAAAGGTTTTTGACATCTGTTTTGTGTATAAGTCATGAAAAAAGCGTACCTTTGCAGGGGTATTCCAGATGAAAGTAAATATCAGGATTCGTTTAATAAATAATACATTCAATGGAAATTAGTGCATTACAAAAAGAGAGAGCCGCCTACCAGCCGAAACTGCCAAAGGCTCTCCGTGGTGCCGTTAAGGTAAAAGAGGGTAAGCCCACGCAAAGTGTGGACGATCAGGAAGAGATTAAGAAATTGTTTCCCAACACTTATGGTATGCCGCTGGTCAGCTTCGAGCCGGGTGAGGTGGAGCTGAACAAGCGAACCAACATCGGTGTGATTCTTTCGGGTGGTCAGGCTCCAGGTGGACACAATGTCATCAGCGGCCTTTTTGATGCCGTGAAGCGTTTGAACCCCGAGAATCGCCTGTTTGGCTTCCTTATGGGCCCCGGTGGCTTGGTAGACCATAATTATAAAGAGATTACGGCCGAATTCTTGCAGCAATATCGTAACACGGGTGGTTTCGATATGATTGGTTCCGGACGTACGAAGCTGGAGCAGGTGGAGCAGTTTGAGAAGGGACTGGAGATTATACGCCAGCTCGACATTCAAGCTATCGTCATCATTGGTGGCGATGACTCCAACACCAACGCTTGTGTGCTGGCCGAATACTATGCCGCCAAGAAGTATGGCGTACAGGTGATTGGCTGTCCGAAGACCATTGACGGCGACTTGAAGAACGCCCAGATTGAGACCTCTTTCGGTTTCGACACGGCGGTGAAGACCTACTCGGAGCTGATTGGCAATATTGAGCGCGACTGCAACTCTGCCCGCAAGTATTGGCACTTCGTGAAGCTCATGGGACGTTCGGCCTCGCACATCGCCTTGGAGTGCGCGCTCCAGACGCAGCCCAACATCTGCCTCATCTCGGAGGAGATTCAGCAGAAGGATCTCACGCTGAATGACATCGTGGAATATGTTGCCACCATCGTGGCACACCGCGCCGCGCAGGGCAACAACTTCGGTGTGGTGCTCATTCCCGAGGGCCTCATCGAGTTTGTGCCGGCCATTGGCCGCCTCATTCAGGAGCTGAACGACTTGCTGGCCAAGCACGGCGCAGACTATCAGGACCTTGACGAGGACGCACAGCGTGCTTACATCCTTGACCATCTCTCCAAGAAGAACCGCGCCACGTTTGCCACGCTGCCCAAGGGTGTGGCTCGCCAGTTGTCGCTCGATCGCGATCCTCATGGCAACGTGCAAGTGTCGCTCATCGAAACCGAAAAGCTCATTTCCGATATGGTGGGTGCCAAGCTCGCCGAGTGGGCTAAGGAAAAGAAATATGTGGGCAAGTTTGCTCCCCAGCACCACTTCTTCGGCTACGAGGGACGTTGCGCCGCTCCGTCAAACTTCGATGCCGACTACTGCTATGCTCTTGGTGTGAGCGCAGCCACGCTCATTGCCAATGGCAAGACGGGCTATATGGCCATCGTGAAGAATCTGACCGAGGCTTCTGAAAACTGGCAGCCGGGTGGCGTTCCCATCACGATGATGATGAACATGGAGCGTCGCAATGGCGCGATGAAGCCCGTTATCCGCAAGGCTCTCGTTGATCTCAACGGCCGTCCGTTCAAGGCTTTCGCCGCCCAGCGCGAGGAGTGGGCACGCAAGACCTGCTATCTCTATCCGGGTCCGATTCAGTACTGGGGCCCGTCATCGGTTTGCGACCTTCCCACGCGCACGCTTGTGCTGGAGACGGAGAAGTAATCAGAGGAAAGTTACCTTAATATAAAGTTCCGCAGCTTGCGCCTTGATGTGGCCATGCTTGTGTGTTGCCGCGATGGGGGCAGGCTGCGGGATGCTTAAAATCAATGCTGTGATGAGGCCATTCTTGCCTTGCGCCCATGGCCGACCGGATTGCTCTCCGGCCAAGCGGGGCGATCTGTTGGCCAAGGATGGCGTGTTGTCTCGGTTAGAACGCGTCTTTGAGGCGACTGTATGTGGGGTGAAGCCCAGACTGGGCTACCTGCAAAAAGACTGCCCTGATGAGCGAATGGCAACTAATTGAAAATCAAAAGAATAATGAGATGTTAGCTTTTGCGTTGCAATACCGTACCTTTTGCCGTGCAAAACCATTGGTTTTGCAGTCCGTTATGTTAGGTATTGCAGCCCGTTCGGCAAGTAGTGCCGTGTCGGGATGGTCGTTTGGCGGATGGCAGACGGCACAAAGGGAGCGCGCCAAGGCTTGCATCGTTTTGACAAAATCCCCTTTATTTATTTCATAAACACACCTAAAACTCACCAGCCATGAATTTGCGGAATGCCCCCCGACGTTTGCTCATGACTTTCAACCGCTTGTCGCGCAGGAAGCGATGGGCGATTTGTGTGGGTTTGATGATAGCCTATGGCTGGTGCTTCTATCACTTTTTCGTTGCGCCTACGGGCTTTCGGTGGCGCGCCATCTATGGCGACCCCGACTATCCGGTGGGCTATTCGATCCATGGCATCGATGTGAGCCACCATCAAGGCAAGATAGACTGGTACAGATTGCGCAACGCGCTTGTCAGCCATGAGCCTATCCGCTTTGTGTTTGTGAAGTCAACGGAGGGTGACAGCCACCTTGATCCTCATTTCCGGGAAAATTTTTATAATGCCAAGGAGGCTGGTTTGGTGCGTGGCGTTTATCATTTTTGGAGCAATAAGTCATCGCCCCGCCGCCAGGCATTTTATTTCATGGCGATGGTCAAGCTGGAACCGGGCGACCTGCCGCCAGTCTTGGACGTGGAGACCAAGCCTGTGGGCATCAGCACGGAAGAGTTTCAGATGGATGTGCTCACGTGGCTTCATCTCATCGAAGACCATTATCAGGTGAAACCCATTATCTACACCTATTCCAACTTCAAGCAGCGGTATCTTTCCGATGCCCGCTTCGATGGCTACCCTTACTGGATTGCCCATTATTATGTGAGCAAAATGGAGTACAGGGGTGCGTGGAAGTTTTGGCAGCACACCGATGCGGGGAAGCTCCCGGGCATCAAGGGCTATGTGGACTTGAACATATACAACGGGAGCTACTATGATTTGAGACGGCTTACGATACCTGAGCGGAAAGTCGTTGTAATAAGAGACAGCACCAATCGCCGCGCTTTACCTGTCGATACACTCTCAACCCCAGCCGATTAGCTTCCTCTTCGAGCGATGGAATGTCCGTTTCGTAGAATCCGCTGATGATAAGCTGGCCATCGTGGGTGAGCACTTCCGCGTAGCTGCTCATGTCTGCCAGCAGCACATTGCGGTTGATGTTGGCCATAATGATGTCGAAGAGTCCGCTTGCGTGCGTGAGCGCGTTCCGGTCTCCCTCAAATATCTCCATTTCCACTTGGTTCAGTTCGGCATTATGCAGTGCGTTGCGCACGCTCCATTCATCAATGTCGAATCCCACCACGTCTTTTGCTCCCAGTTTGGCCGCAACTATGCCCAGAATGCCGGTGCCGCAGCCGCAGTCAAGCACACGTTTGTCCTTGATGTTCATGCCAAACAGCGAGGAGACGATGGCCTGCGTGGTCTCGTGCGTGCCGCTTCCGAAAGCCTGTATGGCGTCAATGCCCACGAGCATGGGACTTTCGCCATCTTCTAGGGGTTGATAATCCGTCAGACCTCTTTTGGCATCGTATATGATGCAGCGTCCGTCCACGTCAATGGGGTCGAATCCGTTGGCCTCCCACACTGCGTTCCAGTTGCAGTCCTCTATGCCTTGTGTCTCAAAACTTACTTCCACATCGGGCAGGGGAAGCTCTTTGAGTATGGTCTCCAAGTGCTCGCGGTCGAACTTTTCTGTGGGAATGTAGCCCACCAGGTTTCCGTTGACCTCTTCCAGTGAGTCCACGCCGCCCTCTCCGGCAAAGGCCGCGATGAGGTCGCGGGCGGTTTGGCTGTCGGGGGTGATGGTAAACGTAATCTCGGTATATTTCATAGTTGTGCGCTTTGTTCTCTCTCGCTTTGTTAAATTGTGTCTGCAAAATTATAAAAAATAGGGAAAAACCTATCATGGATTAGGGAAAATCCGTATATTTGCATCAGAAATAGGAGCTATTTTTGCAGAAGAGAGGCGGGCAGGCGTGCCAAAGCGGCTTGCAGATAATGTATGCCGGAGGCCAAATGCCGATCAAAGGGCGTGCTTATAGTCTGCCACAGCAGCCGGAAAGGATTCGCTGCGGCGGGCTTGGGTGGCTTTGGGGCGTTTTGCAAATCTGCTTCTGTTGTGTTTCGAAGGATGAAAGAAAACTTAAAGGCAAAGATATGAGACGAGTTGCATTGCTTTCGGCATTCCTTGCGTTTGTCCCCGTGGGGATGATGGCGCAGGATGACCTATATTTTATCCCCTCCAAGGATGCGGTGAAGGTGGAAAGTTCAGTGTCGGCCGATGACGGTTCGGCCAGCTATAGCGGCATCAGCATGAGCGATGATGAGTATAACCGCCGCCACAAACTGGGCAGTTACTATCAGAAGATAGGGCAGGACTCGTTGGGCAACGACATTATCCAGTTCCATTCCATTGATGGTGTTGGGCAAATAGACACCATTTATCCGGGTAGCGAGCGGTATGTGTTCGATGACGATGATGATTTCACCTACAGCCGGCGCATGGGACGCTTCGACAATTTCTACGGTTGGTACGATCCTTACTATGCCAGCTATTGGTATGATCCTTGGTTTGCCGACAACTTATATTGGAGATGGGGCAGCTCTTGGTATTATGACAGCCTGTGGGGATGGCCGTATTATTCCGCATGGAACTCGCATTACCGCTGGCCGGGAAGCTATTGGGGCTGGTATCATCCGATTTCGTGGGGGTGGTATCATCCTCATTATGCCTGGCACGGACATACGGGCACGAACAACCACTCCTACGCACGTGTGAACAGCAGCCTTCCCAATGGTGGAGGACGCTATGGCGCGTTTGGAAATGGCGTTCGCAGAAACACGACGGGGACAATTCAGAAGAATAGCTACGGCTCGCAAAGTGGCTCACAGAACCGCTCTTTCCGTGGAAGCTCTACTTACACGCCCAACAGGAACGACCGCGGTACACGCACTTACAAGCCCGAGCGCTCGGTCAACCGTGGCTCTTCGTTCGGCGGTAATCGCTCGTTTAATAGCGGAAGCCGCTCCTTTGGCGGTGGAAGTCGTGGCAGCTTTGGCGGTGGTGGAAGCCGTGGCGGCTTTGGCGGACGCAGATAATGATTGCAAGCAAGTACAGAAACGCAAAAACTTATAAGCTATGAGAGCAAAATATTTATTGATGGCCTCCGCGCTAATGGCCATTCCCGGTATGGCGCAGGAGACGTATGAGAATGCCAAGATTACGGGCAGCGACCTCAACGGTACGGCACGCTATGTCGGTATGGGTGGCGCGATGGAAGGATTGGGCGCAGACTTGTCCACCATATCTTCGAATCCCGCCGGTATGGGTCTTTTCCGCCGTAGCCAAGTGGCAGCTTCGGGCGGGCTGGTAATTCAGTCTGGCGCGTCATCGTGGGCTTCGGGCGACAAGACGCACGCCAGTTTCGATCAGATAGGTTTTGTCTATGTCATCCGTCCCGAGCGAAACACGTTCTTGAACATAGGATTCAATTATCACAAGAGCAAGAATCTCAACTACATTCTCGCGGCCACCAATGGGCTGAACAACGCCTCTTCCAACAAACTGACGTACGAAAAGCTGCGCAACGGCGTGTTTGATGACGGCGACGGAGCTTATTCGGGCACGGATTATCTCAATGTGAAGGGCTTTGAGATGGAGGGCGAGGAGGTTTATAACTATCCTGCGTCCGGCTATAAGATGAACCGTGAGTATTACGGATATATCGGAGACTATGATTTTAGCTTCAGTGCCAACTTCAGCGATGCTGTTTATCTGGGCTTGACCATAGGCTTGAAGGATGTCAACTACCGTTATCGGGGCAACTACACCGAGCAGCTTGTGGGCGAGAACCGCACTTACCCAGTCAATTACAGTGACAACAGAACCGTTGATGGCGAGGGCGTTGACTTGAAGTTTGGTATCATAGTCCGTCCTATTGAGACTTCGGCCTTCCGCTTTGGTGCCTATGTGCACACGCCAACATGGTATGACCTCACCCTGCGCACGAGCTATGGCATCACGGGGTCGCCCCTTGAAGGCTCTAACGGCGAAGTGTATGACTACAAAATCTTCACTCCGTGGAAGTTTGGATTTACGTTGGGACACACCGTTGGCAAGCAGCTGGCTTTGGGAGCTACCTATGAGTATTCCGATTATTCAGCGAGCAAGAGCCGCATTATCGATGGCGGACACATCGACTACTATGGCGATGTGACAACCTATTCGCATAATGACGAGGCCATGAACGAGCATACACGCCAGGCCATGAAGGGCGTGAGCCTCTTGAAACTCGGTTTGGAATATAAGCCCGTAGACAACTTGGCCGTTCGCTTCGGTTATAACTACGAGAGTGCCCACTACGATGAGAATGCGGCCAAGGGAAGCTACAGCAACGGCGGCTTGGTGCACTCCCCGGGCATCTATTATAGCAGCAGCGCGGACTACACCAACTGGAAGAACACTAACCGTTTCACTTGCGGTGTGGGCTATAACGTGAAGAATTGGAACGTGGACCTTGCTTATCAGTATAGCGCGCAGAAAGGTGATTTCCATCCTTTCATAAGCTATATTGACGGTGCTGACGCGGCAGAGGACAACATTGGCACGGTGAGTGAGGTGAAAAACAACCGCAGCCAGTTGTTGCTCACGGTGGGTTATCGCTTCTAAGCGTAGAAGTGCGTGGTTGTTATAGGGCAATATGCGTTTGGTGTAAGAAGGTTATCGCTTCTAAGCTTTTCCGTGCATGGCCTAAGACTGATGTAAGACTGCTTTTGTTGCAGTTTGAAAAATAGAGTGCCTCCCTTTGTCGGAATAGGACAAAGGGAGGCACTTTTTGTCTCTTTACATTTCATTGATGGCGAACTCGTTTGCTGTTGGTTCGCCTTTGGCTGATGACAGCTTTTCCGCTGTTTTTTCCTCGATTAGGCTCGCTTTGCCACAACTATACCTATTGCTGCTAAAAGTCCAGGTCCACATAACTGCTCGGCTTTACAAGTCCAAGGCGGTGTGTTATGCGTAAAAGCAACACGTTCATTTTCTCAGTTGTATTGAATCTGTATGAAATGCCGGAGGCTTCACTCCTGTAGACAATGTCATTTTCCGCAAGTTCTTGCAGTCCACGCCCTACGGTGTCTGCAGTGGGCAACACCGTGCCTGGCCTTTGTTTGAAATGCTCCACAAGCGTATTTATGTTCTCAAGGCATTCACCGCCACAAAGGTTGCTGAAGAACAGGGAGGAGATATCTCTATAGCTGATAGCCTTGCCACTATCGCTGCGCCTACCCAATACCGATTCAAGTGAGTTTTCCAAGGTCAAGCTTGAAAACATCCATGATGTGATAAAATCCACCAAAAGAAGTAATATTCTCATTTTTATTTGCTACCTTTGTCGTGTCAGAACTGTCTTTACTTGTTAGTTTTGCAGCACCAAGTTAAGTTTCTGACATAACCAAGTGTTCTGAGTACTTTGTTTTTCATACACTTGGATTTATTGCAATATTTTATGCTGCGGAATTAAGGAAATATATGATGGATGAAAAAGCAATTGGGAAAATAGTTTTATATCTGTTAAATCAACAGACTAACGGTTCGTATTTTGATTATTTTTCGGTTGATACAAGCACATATGATATTGAAGGTCATAATTATGAATGCAAAACTGTCTATGAATATGACCACTATACAGGTGCTATACCTGTTGGTGAAGTTGAATGTCCACCAAAAGAGCGATATAGTCAAATCATCATAGATGGCAGTATTTTAAATTGTGATGATGCAACAATATCTATGTTTTTCGTAATTTTGATAAAATTGTCAAATATAGAAAGTTAACCAAGCGTATATTTAATTATATAAGAAACGCTGCTGACCATTATTTTTCATTCAGCGGATGTGGTCCTACAATTTTTGTCAATTTGGGAAAAGGCAAAATAGGCATAGATGGTTCCATAGACGATGACGAATGCTATTCTATAGATTCTGATTCATATTTTAGATGGGAAGATGATAATTCAGAGGAGACTTATCATTGTGTTGTAGATGTTGAGGGGATAGCATCATTTGCTATTACTACTATAGAAGAGTATTATGATGTCGATCTGTTCTTTCCAGTATCAGATGACTTTGTTTTCCTAAATACAATTTAATAAGCGAGCATAGGAAACATAGCCCATAATCATAATAGGATAGAAAAAATGACTTGAATAATTGGAGGATGAGAAATGGTTTCATAAGAGTTCGAGTTTGGGGTTAGGGACGATAAAGCGTTTGCCAATTCCAGAACGTTTTAAGAAGAGACTCAGCTCACCTATAGAATAATGTTGTATGAGGGTGAAGGATTCATTTCATGCAACAATCGCCTTGGACTACAGTAAGGTTTGTCCAAGGCGATTGTTATATGGGTGGGGAGTTTCCTATAATCTGATGGCATTGCCCTTGTTTGTCGTGGGCAGCCAGCTCTTATAGTCTTCTTAGCTCGCTTTCTCCTGCGCTCTTTCCCTTGTATTTCGACTTGGCGGGATTGAAGGAGTAGGACAGCGTGAGGCTGATGGTGGGCTGGTGGAAGTCTGCTTCGTGCAGATAGTATATCCCGTTACACTGTGTGTAGCCTCTCTCCTTGGTATTGGTGATGTTTAAGGCTGTTATTCGTGCCCAAAAGTTCTTCCAGTTTTTTTGCAGGGTCATGTTTACTCTGAGGGAGGCTTTTGCCATGTATGTGTCTGAATTTCCTTTGAGGTTTCCGATGGCGTTCAGCGTGACGACCCAGTTCTTTGGGAGCGTAATGTGGTTTTTCCATTGCAGTCCGATTTGCGGGCGACTGTAGCTCCTCCCGCCGTAGCTTAGCCATTGCTTGTACATCCACAAGCTCCATGACGGCTTCCATACCTTAAAGAATGTAGGGGAGTAGGAGATGCTGCTGTTCAAACTGGAGAAGTCTTGGTTGCTTTCACCGCAGAGTATGACGGGGCTCTGTTCCATAACTTCAAACCATGTGACGAAGCCGTCTTTTTTGTATGAGTAGTTGCACGTGAGCAGGAAGTCCTTGTATGATGCGCTGAGCGAAACCCCGTGGCTGTAAGTAGGCTTCAATAGGGGGGTGCCTTTATAATAGTAGAAGTCGGTGACATAGGTCAGCGCGTCATCCAGCTGGCTGTAGTTTGGATTTTTGGTGTGTATGTTATAGTTGAGCATCAGCGAAAGCTTGTCCATGCCGTATGACAGCAAAACAGAGGGCAGTACGCGGTGATAGGTGCGGCTGTTCTCTTCCGTCAGTTTGCCTTTGGCATAATACTCGTAGTCGGCATATTCATACTTCATGCCCAGCCGCGTATAGAGTTTTCCGAAACTCCTGCTGTATTCCACGAATACGTTCGCCGCCTTCTGCCTCGACTCGTTGTCATTGGCAGTCAGCACTCCCGAGTAGTCTTGGTTCTCCACATAGTAGTTTTGGTGAAAGCGTGTGTATGTGCCCTCAAATCCGTATTCCAGCTTTCCCTCCCCAATCGAAGAGGAGAGTACGGTCTTCAGTGCCCCCATGTCCGACTCTGCCTTGTTGACCGGGGTCAGAGTTGTTTCGTTGTCCGCTTGACGGTCTGTGACAGTCTGTTTCTGATAGTTGCTGTTATGGGTGTATACGCCATCCACGTTCAGTGCGAGCTTGTCGGTCAGTTGGTTCTCGTAATAAAGGCTTGCCCTGTGGTTGCTGTTTTGTGAGAAGTTGTGTGTAATTGTCCCAAATTCCACATTGTCTTCATCGCCAAGTTGTACATTGTTGTGGAAATTTTGGTCGGTGTGGCCGGAAAAATTTCTTGTGAAGGTATAAATGGCTCCGATGGACTGCCTCTCGCTAAACTGGTTGTTGAAGCCTATGGTTGTATAGCCATTCCTTGATGAGCTTTTGTAGTCTCCAGCATATTCGGCATTGAAGTCCTGGCCGTTGTATTTGAAATTATAGGTGTCATGAATCGTGCTCTTCCAGTTGTGATATGTGTAGTACGATGAACTGGAGAAAATGTCAAGTCCCTTTTTCCGGTAGTTGAGGTTGAGCCATCCTGTTGTGTTCCATCCGCTTGCCACGTTTTCTATAAGGTATACTGTTCCTCCAAGCCCTTCTCCCACGGGCTTGGTTGTGGTGATGTAGAGCACTGCGCGCG
>CAZXFP010000028.1:0-13090 GCA_964640675.1 uncultured Prevotella sp.
CCCAAATACAAAGGTAAGAAAAAAGGGGCTTACACACTTTTTTTGGACAGTACCAAAAACAGGATAAGAATATATATTAGAATGAATTTCAATACTTTATAGATGCTGTCCAAAACTTGTTGCATAGCGGCCATGGGGTGGGGCATATTGTCATTATTGTGGTATTCGCAGTGAGGTGCTTACGCTCCTGCTGCTATTGCGCCTCACTCGCGGCTGACGGTGATATGTTTGCTCGAACGTATTGACCGTATTTCTACTAACAGTTGTTTAAAATTCTCTCACCTATCAAAGAGTTATTCTTCATCCTATAATTGAATTTGAGAGTATTGTAAATAAGTTGACTTATTTACAATACTCTTTAAACTCTGTCCTCGTCATGGCTATGCCAATAGACGCGTTGCGATCAATTCCGTAAGAGAATGGAGTTGGCAAACTCTTATAGTTGCCGAGTTTCAAGCAGATGCGTATAGGCTTGTCAAAGCCGCCATATTTCAGGGCTGCGCCTTTTGCCGTTTTCTTCTCTTTCTTCAATACCTTGCTCATGTCCTTCGCCTCTACGGAAAGAACTTGATAATAGCCTTTCACCATGTGATTGTCCACAGGTGCAAAGTACTTTATCTTTTGAAAGTCCACACCCGACAGTATTGATTTATAGCCGGAGAAGAACACCTTACTTTGACCATTCAACACCGCTTCCTTGGTTGTATTCACGTGCGCATCTACCATGGAAAGATAGAATGTGCCCTTATTTACAGGCTCATCAGAGTATTCCAATCCCTTTTGAGGAATGCTTTCTTCAAGCAATCTTTCCCGACCGCTTTCATCTTCAAGCCAATGGCGTATCTGTTTGCGCAATGCTTGCTCTGAACTATTGGCCTCAATGATGATGCTTCCATCCTCTTTGTGCTTTTCTTGGTCGGGTCGCAAAGGGAATGCACCAATACCTATTAGGCGGTTCGACTGTTGATAGTAGTAATCACCATTTTCCATGGCTTCCAATGGTATGCGACCTGGAAAGAGCACATAGCCAGCAATTATCTCTTTCTTCAAGTGATCTCTGTCTCGCCCTTCCTCCGTGTAGTAGATGGCATCGCGATAGCGGTGCATCTGGTCTATGGCATCAGCTGGAGGCAGGTCATAGCGGCAGTTAACTCTGTTGCCGTTTTCGTCCGTGTCGGCAATGCGATACTTGGCATCAAAGAGGTAGGTATATTTCATATTGCCCTCATTTTCTTTGCTTAACCTCAGCACAATATCGGGTCGTTGCGCGGTGGTCATGGTGTTGGTGCCGCTAATTGCGGATGAAGTTTGCCCTTTGTGAACTTCGGCATTGTAGCACACACTTGCCAGTTCTATGCCATCATTGTTGATGAAACTCACAGAACCGCCATACACCAGTTGCGGAATGAACTCGTTGGTCACATCTCTGCCGTTCACTTTTGGCTTGGATTCTTTGCCCAGCTCTCGCATCACGTCCTGCACAATGTTCTTCACCTTGATGAAGCACCATATCTCGTAAAGGTCGCAGATGTCTTTCACTTCCAGCCGTCTCATGCCTTCTTCCAGTTCGTAGCCCTGCTGCAGTTCCACCCATTTCTCCATGATGGTTTTGTAGCCCTGTGCCTGTTTCATCACAAGGTTGTCCTGCGAAAAGCCCTTGAACTGTCCCACACCTCTAAAGAAAGTATTGTTGTTGAGTCTCAACAACTCGTCCTCCATGTCTTCAAGCGAGGTGTCAATGCGCTTGGGGTCATCAAGGTGCATGGCTGTCATGATGTGCTCTTTCACCATGGCAAAGCGGTGTGCCATCTCTCCCAAGGCATACTTCAAGAAACGATTCTCTATCGTGTCGTGGCTGAGTATCAACTCTTCCGTGCGATAGAGATGGGCAGGATTGTCCTTGTGTGCCAAATATTCATTCTCCAGTTCTCTTGGCATATAAGCCATACGCTCCGCTCTCTCATACTTAGCAACAGAGCGCAGTCTGCGTTTCGGACGGTCAATAATTTGTCGTGCAGCCGTCATGATATCGGCATAGCACGCCTTGAATATTTGCCACCATATCAGCGGATTGTTCTCGCCCGAGCCTTGGCGCATACCGAGGTAGGTGTCTTTCAAGAAAGACGTGCTCAGCATGGCGTATTCGTTTTCTATATCAGAGATGATGCTTTTTAGGTCTGAGCGATAGTCGAGTTTATAGCTCAACACCTCGGTCATGAACCTCAGTTCTTTGGTCTCTTCCTCCCCCTCTACCTTGTAGGTGAAGCAAAAGCCTGTCATGCCCACTTGGTTGTGGAAGTTGAGCGAGCCATACAGTTCATCCCCACTGCTGATGATGGTACTTTTGTCCTTGCCATCGGTGCGCAGGTGGTTGTTGATGGCGAGAGTCAAATCCGCCACCTTCTTATTCACACCACGCACAATGAGCGGATATTCCGTGTTCTCGAAGAATACCGCTTCATGGCGGATGTCGCAGCCATCTTGCGCCTGACGGTCAAAGGAGAATGTCACGCTGTTATCCTCAGACGTATAACGGCACGTCTTCTTGGCGGCACTGTCAATGTCGTCAGTGTCGATACACAGGTTGCGCACGGTTTCCGCTATCCTGCGCTCATGGTTAGGGCATGAGAACCTGACCAGAAGATCACCGTTCGTCACTTCAAAGTTGAATACGCTTGCCATAGTCCGAGTGTGTCAGCAAAGTTAGTTCCAATAAGAAACAAAATGGTCACGCTTGAGCTGGCTGAGCATATTGTCTATCTTCTTGACAGACTGTAGTTTCTCTTTCTTTGGCTTGACAGCAGAAGTGGCAATGCTTTCTTTCTGTTCTGCATGTTTTGGCGAGTTGTCTTCTGTGTTTGCATCATAACACTCGCCCAACTGCAGGCTTACGATGCTCCTTATTGCAGTGAGAATGTTTAAGTCGCCATACATTTTGGCACTGTCAACGTCTACTCCGGCATTGGCTATGCGCTCCTTATCGGCTTCAGCATTGGTTATTTTCAGTTTGGTCTCATCGCCCTCTATGCGTGACAGTATCTTCATCAGCGTGAAGTTGTCAAGTGCAGCGATGCGGTCGCCCTGTCCGAACTCTCTTGATGATTGCAGGTATATCAATGCCTCGTTGGCTGCACGATAACCCAATTTGAATGGTGTGCCTTCAAGCAGGGCGTTGATGCGTTTCAGATAGTCGATGACAAACAGAGCATCCTCGCCCAAATCATCAATAACTTCTTTGGCTTCAATGTGGCGGTCTACAAGCAGCCTGTTCAGTGAGGCATCCTCACCATACTTTCCATCCTCAAAGGCTTTCACTATGGCTTTCAGTTCGTCATCGGTATTGCCTGTCAGGAAACTGTCATAGTCCACTTCGTTCATTTCTACAGACATGGCTCGGTCAAGCACCTTGCGAGAGAAGGAGAAAGTGGTCTCGTCCATATTCACCGTGCCTATTATGATGAGGTTCTTGGGCAGGGTCAGTCCTCTTGTGCGGAAATGCTTGATGATTTGTGCTGTCTCGGAGTCTGTATCGCTGGCTTGGAAATTCGGAAACAGCGTGTTCACCATCAGACCGCCAACATCAATCGTCTCCCCCTTCTCGTTCTTCATCTTGCCGAACGTATTGAATGGCTTGATAATGGGGTCGGTTATGTATTTCCCGTCCTCAAAGCTACGGCTCTCTATGGCACTCAGAAACTCTGCAAAGTATTCCTCCACAGGTGCAAGGTTCATCTCGTCAAGGCACAAGAAGAACGGTACATCGGGATGCTGCCATGCCTTCACTATGAATTCTATGAATGGTGTGAAGACATAGTGCGGACTCGGAATATTCGACAGATAGCCTATCACATCCAACGAGTTGTGCCAGTTCGGTTTCACCTGTATCAGTTCGAAATTGGCTGGTGAATGCAGTTTCCATCTGTCGTTGGCAAAGTCCGTCCCATCATATCCATCAGTCCTTTGCAGTTCTTCTGTGACAGTAGCTTGTGCCAACTTGCGCACAATGCGGCTCTTGCCCGTACCACTGATACCTGCAAGAAGCATGAATGGCTTGGTGCGGAGAGCGGAGAGGTAACTTAAATATTCATTATCACCGATTTCCGTATTTAAATCATTCATATCTTTCTTGACAAATAAATCTTTAATATCTTCTTCTCTTATTGAATAAAAATTCTCATTTGCCCCCATATCGTACTTGGAAAGTTCAATTTTTGTCTGACTTTCATCAGCTATAAGAATTGAAATCAATTCGATAGAATATAGAGTTGATAAAGCTTCCTTGATATTGTCTAGAATTTCGTCAGAATCACTAGGAATATACGTTTTTCTAAGAAGCCATACAATTAGTGCAACTCTTTCCTCCACAGAAGTTACATAGTCATTGAAGTTCACATACATAGATAGCTCTCTTCGCAACTCGCCATTCTGTATTTCAAAGAGTGGTTTATGTCCACCTCTTGTGGGATAGGGATGTACTTCGTTTGGTGCAGAAAGTGATATTTTTACTTGCCCAGCCGAATAGAAATTGCTGCCAACATTACAGTCACGAGCTTCTTTTAAGGGGAAATAGAAGTTGGTGGAATAAAAATCCTTGTAGACAGTACATACATGACCAACCTTGTCTATAAATTCCTTTCTATCTTCCTTGCTTCTAGTGTCACAATTTCTATGAAATTGATGGAAGAAACTATCCAATGCGAGGAAATGTCTGATGATGCTAACTTTTTGTGTTGCACCTTGCAACGTAGGGTCTGCAGATAATTTTGAAAGCCCTTTATAGGCTTTCAAAATAGCGTTTTTATTTAAGTATCCCATAATCAATCGTTTAAGAAATCAACTAATGCTTTAGCTAAAACCCAAGACATGACAGGTGGTACAGCATTTCCAATGACTTTATACCTTGATTGTAATGGTATAGCTCCAAAAGTGTAGTCATCAGGGAATGATTGTATTCTTGCACATTCTCTAACGGAATATCTTCTGTTTTCAACAGGGTGAGTTACGCCACATTTGTCTGGTTGGGCCGAAGCCGTTATTGTTCCATTTATCTCACCAAATGCAAACCTCCTATAAAATTTAGGAGCATGGTACTTCTTAGGATTGTCTGCTATATTTTTGAATCTAGGGGTCAGCTTTTCATATGGGATGTCTTTCCATGAGCGTCCTTCGAAACAAATACTTGGCAATTCTTGCTCTTTATATCCTTCTTTAAAATACTTAAGTGCATCTAATCCATGAGCGCAACTTCCAATTAAATCAACTGTCTGCTGCGTTCCTGGACTATATTCCCATACGTCATTATCTGGCAAATTCTCCACATCTTGAAGGATACGACCAAGTAGTAGTTCTTCTTTTTTCCCGAAATGCTCAGACGGAATATCATTTTGTTCTACGACCTTTTGCATTAGTTCAAAGCCAAAATTTCCGCGTCCTAAGTATTCATCAATACCAACGATGAGAACTCGGTAACGTTTTTGCGGCACGCCATAGTCAGATGCACATACAAGGTGTAACGTTACGCTATATCCTAACCTATGCATACGATTTATAATCTCTTCTGGAACAGTAGTCTTTCCATCTGGCATTTTTGAAGAAAGTATTCCACGAACATTCTCAAATACAAATGCTTGTGGTCTATGTCCTGCCTCAATCTTTTCGCTGATGATTCTTTCACATTCTGCAAATAATGTTCCTCTTCCATTGTCATCATTTACCCCCTTCCTTTTTCCGGCATTGGAAAAAGGCTGACATGGGAATCCGGCAAGTAAAATGTCAAAATTAGGAATTTCTTCTGTTTTGATATTACGAATGTCTTCCAATCGGCATTCTGCGCCATCATCTGTCAATAAATGGTTGGAATTATAACAATTGTATGCGTCTTGGTCGAAATCATTTGCAAAAACGATATGAGTATCAAGTTTCTCATAATGATGACCACGGAAATTAAAACCTCCCGTAAAGCCAAGATCCAGTCCTCCGCATCCAGAGAACAAAGAAGCTACTATTTTTGGCATATTTCTATTTTGTTTCTTTTTCTGTTTTCTTTCTCCTCATCAAACGCCCTAATCTCGTTTGCAGAAAATTCTTATTCATCGTTATCTTCTAGATTTGGCAGATAATCACTGGCTTTAGCCTGTGTTATCACACCGTGCGCGCACCTTCTTTTCTTCAAATAATTGAAGAGATTCCTTCTTCGTCATATTTTTCTATTTCATTATCTTATTGTCAATCAATGTTATCTTCTCTAAGAAGGTCTGTCACTTCCACTTCAAGCAACTTTGCGATTTTCATCAAGCTGCCTAAGTCTGGCTGGCAGGTATTCGTGCACCATTTTGATATGGTGGTCTTATCCTTTCCCAGTTGTTCGCCAAGCCATTTGTTGGTTTTCTTCTTTTCAGCAAGGACCACTTTTAGCCGGTTTAAGTCTCTTTTTGGCATATTTGAATATGTATTTTGCTTACAAAGGTAATTATAAAACACGACAATCGTGCGGAAGCAGTATAATATTTTATGATTATTCACCAATTTGGTGAGAAAATTTCACTGTTAGGCAAGTTGTTTCTGATTCATCAAAAGGAGTAATAACGATGCTGAATAGAATAGAAGAGTAAGAAGATGATAAGTAGTTTTCCGATTTTCCTATCTTTCCCTACTTTTACCAGCAAGGTGAAACGTTACCTTTTGCAAGGTAATATCATAGGTTTTGGTGTTCAAAACGTATGCTTTTGCCCCGCAAAAGGAGCTTGTTTGTAAAGCACTGTTGCTTAATACTTTATGAAGTCGTAAAGGGCGTTCTCTGAAAAGGTAAAAATCAAAGCCCTCTTCCTTGATGAGCAGCGTTGTTGACCGCCTAAGGAAGAGGGCTTTCTCGTTATGGCGAAGCGTGCTTCGCGCAGATTACATGATTATTTTACGGGATTATTCTCTGCAAATATGGCCATGCGGTCGTCAATCAATTGGTATTGATCATCGCGTATGAATGAGGTGCAAACGCGCAGTCCCTCTTGATGACTTCCGGTGGTGACAAGGCAGATGGCGGACAGGCCGTAATACATCAGCTCGCGTGCCAGTTCGCCACTCGTCATACCGGGATAGCCAATAGTGAAATAGAAGCCGTCGGCGATGGGCTGGTCAAGATCTTTGTCGTAGACAATATAGAAATTGTGGCGGCAGAAGATCTCTTTCAGCTTGCTTGCCCGCTCGCCATACACCTTGATTTCGTTGCGGAAATCATATTCACCGTTTGTTGCGGCTTTCAGCATGGCGGCCATGGCGAATTGCGCACTGTGGCTTGTGCCCGAAGAGAGCGCGTAGAGCATACGTGTGGAGAACACCGGGCCGAAAGGCAATCCCTCGTAGCGGTTGGCCAAATCGTCATAGTGGCGATGGAAGAGCTTGTTGCTGATGCACGTCACGCCAATGCGCTCGCCCGCATAGCTGAACGCCTTCGAACCACTGATGAGCAGAATGTAGTTGTCGGTATAGTTGGCTACAGACGGCTGGTAGGGTGGCTGGAACGGGCGAATGTCGCGACGGAAGTCCATGGCAAAGTAGGCCAAGTCTTCCATGATGATGCAATCGTACTGTGTGGCTAACGCGCCAATGGTGCGCAGCTCCTCATCGGTCATGCAAATCCATGAGGGGTTGTTGGGGTTGGAATACACAATCGTGCAGATGTTGCCTTTTTTAAGGTAGCTTTCCAACTTCGGCCCGAGCTTCTCGCCTCGGAAGTCATACACATCGAACGTCTCATACTTGATGCCCTGTACTTGCAGCTGCATCTTCTGTACCGGGAATCCGGGATCGATGAAAAGCACGGTGTCCTTCTCCTTGGTTGCTTGCGAGCAGGTGAGGAATGAGGCAAACGTACCTTGCATGGAGCCACAAACGGGAATGCATCCCTCGGGGTTGATGTCTACGCCGATAAATGCTTTGACAAATTCGGAGGCAGCCTCTTTCAGTTGCGGCAGTCCTTGAATGTCGGGGTAGCTGTGGGCTATGCCTTCTTGCAGGGATTTGATTTGCGCGTCAACGCCAACCTTGGAGGCGGGAAGCCCTGGTATGCCCATTTCCATCTTGACAAACTCCACGCCACTTTCCTTCTCGGCGTGTGCGGCCACTGCCTTCACCTCGCGTATGGTGGCTTTGGCAAAGTCCTGTATGCCGTAACTCCGAATGGTGTCGTCGATGAGTTGCTTGGCTATGGGAGTGGCTTTCATTGCTGTGCCTCCTTTCCCAGTTCCAGTGCCTTGAAGTTGTCTTCAATCACGCGCTCTCCCTTGCGGCCAAAGATAACCCGGATGGCATCTTTCAGCTTCTCAAATTCAATGCCAAGGGCCTTTTGAGCCGCACCCAGCAAAATCATGTTGGCAGAACGGGGAATGCCGTTGTCTTTGGCTACCTGCTCAATGTCGATGCGGATAACGTGAGGCAGCTTGGCATAGTCTGCATCGAGCGTGGCCATCTCTGGATAGTTGGGAATGTTGACAAACGGCGTGTTGGAAGTGATAATCCAGCCGTCTTTCTTCAGATACGGGATATAGCGCAGTGCCTCCATAGGCTCCATGGAGATGATTACGTCGGCCTGTCCCAAAGCGATGCGGTCGCTGCTGATGGGGTCGGAGCTGAGGCGCAGGTTGCTCTGTACGGCTCCGCCGCGCTGCGACATACCATGCACCTCCGCTTGCTTGATATAAAGACTTTCGTTCATGGCTGCTTGGCCGATGACCGTGGCGATGGAGAGGATACCTTGTCCGCCCACGCCGCAAAGGATAATATCTGTTTTCATTAGTCTTGGTTGCTTATTGGATTCTTTGTTTGAACTGTCAGTGAGCATGTGGTGCTCCCGCAGTCATTTTTATTTGTTCTCTCCCTCTTGCTGCTTCTTTTGCTCGGCAAGTTTCTTTTGCTTGAGGTGACGCTGGAGCGTGTTCATGCACTCGCGGCGCGGAATAATGACGGACGTACCGTGGTATTCGATCTCCTCGCGAATGGTCTGAGTAATCTCTTCCATGTTCTTGGGCATCGGGACAACCACTTTCAGATGCTCCTCGCTCAGTCCAAGTGCACGGCAAATGGCCTCAAACTTATTAGTTCCTGCGCTATCCTGACCACCGGTCATGGCGGTAGTCAAGTTGTCGGAGAGGATAACCACAATGTCGGAGTTCTCGTTGATGGCATCGAGCAAGCCCGTCATGCCACTATGGGTGAACGTGGAGTCTCCGATAACGGCAACAGCGGGCCATTGGCCGGCATCGGATGCGCCTTTGGCCATGCCAATGGATGCACCCATGTCAACGCAGGAGTGGATGGCCTTGAACGGAGGAAGGAATCCGAGGGTGTAGCAACCAATATCGCCGAAGACGCGTGCGTTGGGATAGTCGAGCAATACTTGGTTAAGTGCGGTGTAGACATCACGGTGTCCACAGCCTTTGCAGAATTGTGGCGGACGGTTGGCGAGGTCGGGACACGGCTCGTACTTTTCGCCTGTCGGAATGCCAAGTGCCTTTTTCAGCTCATCGGGTGACAATTCGCCCGTGCGGGGAAGCTCGCCGGTGAGGCGACCCTTGATGACTGCATTTCCCGGCATGACACCACGCAGTTGCTCCTCGATGAAGGGCTGTCCCTCTTCGGCAACAAGCACTGCATCGCACTCCTCCGTCATGCGGCGCACAAGTTCCTTGGGCAACGGATATTGCGATACTTTCAATACGGGGTAGGGGACACCATCGGGGAAGCACTCGTTGAGATAGTTGAATGCTATGCCGCTGGTGATGATACCCAACGAGTGGTCTTGGCCATCAATGTACTTATTGAAAGGACTGTCGACAGCATCCTGCTCCAACTGGGCTTGCATTCCGGTGACAATCTCATTGCGCTTGCGGGCAAAGGCGGGAAGGAGAACCCAGTCGCTGGCTTGAGCGTTATAGTTCAAAGCGTTTTCCTCGCGTGGGGTGTCTGCAATGTTGACAACCGCACGAGAGTGTGCCATTCGCGTGGTAACACGCATGAGCACGGGGAGTTTGATTCTCTCGGAGTAGTCATAGGCAACGGCCATCATGTCATAAGCCTCTTGCTGGTTGCTCGGCTCGAATGTGGGAATCATGGCAAATTTTCCATAGGAGCGCGAGTCTTGCTCATCCTGTGAAGAGTGCATGGAGGGGTCGTCTGCCACGAGGACAATGATGCCACCGTTGGCACCCGTGATGGCAGAGTTGACAAACGGGTCGGCGGCCACATTCAAACCTACGTGCTTCATGCAGACCAATGTGCGCTTGCCCATGTAAGACATACCCAAAGCCTGCTCCATGGCCGTCTTCTCGTTGGTGGCCCAACGGCGGTGTATGTTGCGCTCTTTGGCCAAGGGGGAGTTTTGAATGTACTCTGTAATCTCGGTGGATGGTGTGCCAGGGTAAGCATAAACTCCACTTAATCCGGCATCCAACGCTCCTTGAGCGATGGCCTCGTCGCCTAAAAGTAGTTTTTTCATAAGTTTTTGGTTTTATAAAGATTGATTGTATGCATTAATAAGGGGAGAAATAGGAATAAATGCTTTTCCTAAATCTCCCTCTTTTTTAAAGATTCTCGCAGAACCACTCCGCTACTTGACGCAATAAATGGTTACGGGTGTTCCCCCCATAAATGCTGTGATTGCGGTTGGTGTAATAGTTTTCTTTGAAGTCCTTGTCGGCTTGGATGAGGGCTTCGGAATACTCAAAGGCATTTTGCGGATGCACATTGTCATCGGCCAGGCCGTGGCAAATGAGCAGCTTGCCGTGCAACTTCTCCGCGCGCTTGATGGGGTTGATGGCGTATCCGTCCGGATTCTCTTGCGGAGTACGCATGTACCGCTCTGTGTAAACAGTGTCGTAGTAACGCCAGTTGGTGGGCGGCGCAATGGCTACTCCGGCTTTAAAGGCGTTGCGGCCTTCGCTCATGCTCATCAAGGTGCAGAAACCACCAAAACTCCATCCCCAAATGCCGATGCGTGAGGAGTCGACGTAAGTTTGCTTGCCGAGCCACAGGGCTGCCTCCACTTGATCCTTGGCCTCAAGTTCGCCAAGCTTCAAGTATGTGCATTTCTCAAACTCGGAACCACGTGCGCCTGTGCCTCTTCCATCTACAGTGACCACGATGTAGCCTTTTTGAGCCAAATAATAGTCGTACATTCCACCATTGCCCATAGAGCCAACATTCCAGTTGTCTACAACCTGCTGGCTGCCGGGACCGCTATATTGGTGCATGATGACAGGGTACTTCTTGTTGGGGTCAAAGTTGCCGGGCTTGATCATCCAACCATTGAGCGTTACGCCCTCAGAGGTAGTGAAAGAGAAGAACTCTTTCTTCGTTGGATTGTACTTGGCTATATTGGCACGCAAAGAATCATTGTTGAGAACCTCTCTGATTACTTTGCCTTTGCCGTTCAAGATGGTATAGGTGAAGGGGGTGTCGGCATCGCTCCAGCAGTTGAGCAGGTAACGATAGTCGCCTGAGAACGTGGCCATGTTCCATCCCTCATTGCCTGCAATGGCTGTGACGCGTCCTTTCTTGTCTGCCACATAAATTTCGCGCTGCATGGGCTGACGCTTGGCAGCTTGGAAATAGGTGTTGCCTGTGCGCTCGTCATAGCCATAGACAGCGGTAACATCGTAATCACCTTTCTCTATTTGGCGAATCAGTTTTCCCTCTTTATCATACAAGTAAAGGTGCAGATGGCCATCGCGGTCGGAAGGCAACAGGATGTAGTCTTTGAGAATGGCAATGTCTGACATTGCTCCCTCCTTAATATATTTGGGAACAGACTCCTCGATGAGCATGCGTGTCTCGCCTGAGGCCGGGGTGGCTGCGTAGAGACGCAGGCAATCTTGGTGGCGATTCATCGTATAAATGATAATGCGCTGAGGATCATCGGTGGTTTTGATGCGCGGTATATATCCATCGGCATCAAGTGGGAGCTGATACCGCTGTGTGGTCTCGTTCTCAAGGTTATAGACCCATGCACTTACCTTAGAATTGTCTTGGCCGGCTTTGGGATACTTGTAGCTGTAAAAGCCCGGATAGTCCTTGTACTCTTTGCGTGCGGGGCTCATGCCCTCAAAAATCTGCAAGGAGTAGGTCTTAACTTGACTTTCATCGTAGCGAATCCAGCTTAACGTCTTACTGTCGGCACTCCAAGCAAGGGCATTGTTGAATCCGAACTCTTCTTCGTTTACCCAATCGGGCAAACCATTAATGACTTCGTTGAATTTGCCGTCATGTGTTACCTGCTTCTCTGTGGTACCATCAGTAATGAAAATGTTGTTTTGTCTGACAAAAGCGATTTTCGTTCCATCGGGTGAGAAAGTCGGTATTTGCTGCGCACCGCCCTTTGACAGCTTGTTGAGTGCTTTGGTCTGGATGTCATACACGTAAAAATCTGCAGTGTATGAATGTCGGTAGATGGGCTTGTAGTTGGTCTCGATGAGCAAATGGCGACCGTCTGATGCCATTTGGTAGCCGTCAAAGCCCTCTATTTTTTCCCCTTGGGTGTCGTTAAGGTCGAAGAGAATACCCGTTTCTTTGCCTGTTGCAAAGGAATACTTGACTACTTTTTTCTTATCTGCTGAAATTTGGGCATATTCAGCTGTTCCATTAATGGGTCTGACGCCAGATATACGCTTAGCGGCAAATTTCCCATTAGTGATGTCTTTCAACGATATTGTCTCGTCCGCAAGTAGATGCGCGGCGGAGAGCAATAGAGCACACATAAGTAATACGCGTTTCATCTTAATTGTTAAGTTGATTTTACCCGTTTTAGGGTTTCAGTTATTGTAGGGCAAAGTTAAGAATAAATCCCTAAATATACAAAATATTTAAGAAATATTATGTGGGGAACGTTTGGGCGGGGGATGGGGGAGAAGAAGTAGGGGAAAACCATACGGAAGAATGCTCCCGTATAATTAGGATTTAAATCTTGCTATTGGGTTATAGACGAGCTATGCATTTCTCGAAAGCATGGCCGAACTCAGAATTTAATCTTACTATTGGATAATAAATCCTCTGTTGGTTTGATTAAAGGAGTTGAGCTATTTGACGTTAAATGGGCTGAAAT
>CAZXFP010000028.1:13190-20790 GCA_964640675.1 uncultured Prevotella sp.
CCTCTGTTGGTTTGATTAAAGGAGTTGAGCTATTTGACGTTAAATGGGCTGAAATCCGTCTGTCCCATCAACTCGTTGTAGCTGGTATGGGGGTGGTGACGCATATAATGGTCTATGGCGTCAACGTATTTGGAGACATAGATATGCTTGCCCAATATTTGATTGGTTATCCATTGCAGTTTCCCCATGTGCAAATCGCGTTCTAACTGCGGACGAATTTCGAAATTTTCAAGTTGAAATTCGCTAAGCAAAAAGAAAACCAAGCAATCGGGCAAAATGTTCCTGCGGTTCATTTGCTGCCGCTGTTGGGGAGTGTAAAAGCGTTTGTAAATAGGGTAGCTCTCGCCAAGGTACTTGTCGAGCGAGATGCCAATCATGCCATTCCCCACGATGATGCTTTGATCCAAGGCAGAGATTTGCGTATAAACACGTGGCAATTGTATGTTGGGAAATTCCTTTTTTAGTTTTGTGAATGCCTGGTTGAACGAATGCTCAAGATCGTCTATGTTGGCATATTCTGCCTCAACGGCAGCAATGAGGGTTTGCAATGTGGTGTCTTGATAGAATTTAAGGAACTTCGAGTTGATTTCGGGGTCTGTAGCATCGCCCACTTTCACAACGTCCTCTATGAGAGTTCGTGTTTCAATGGGGTATTCCGTGTTCATTTCTTGCAGGGCAGAGAAGTCGCCGGTGGTTAGATAGCGGTATTCCAATTGGTCATAGCGGGCAATGGTTACCAACGGTTGCTTGGTAACGTCATCTTCAGGTGTCAGCTTAAACTGGCAACCGGTGCAGATAGTCAATAGGACGAGGTATGTGATAAACCTTTTATACAATGTGAGCTGCTGTTTTACTTGTCGCGGCAAAAGTACTAAAAAATATTTCTTCCACCAAATAATCCGCTAAAAAAGATTAATTTTACATGTGTGGGCGACTGCTTTTCCATACGCCACATGTAAGGTGATAGCTTTAAAACGCATGAGCAATGGAGGGGGTAGATTAAAGTAAGGACTGGGATCGGGAGAAAGCATCCGCATTGCCCTTGTGCGAGGCAATGCGGATGCACAACGTTTAGTCAATATGCTTGAGTATTGCCAACAAGTGATCCCAAACCATTTGTACAGTCGGAATGTGCAAGCATTCGTCCGGAGTGTGGACATAACGCAAGGTCGGACCGAAGCTGATCATGTCAAGTCCCGGATATTTCTCTGAGAACAGACCGCACTCCAATCCTGCATGGATGCCAAGCACTTTCGGCTCTTTGCCAAAGAGGGTCTTATACTCCTCAACGGCAATTCTTTGCAATTCAGAATTGGGGTTCATCTTCCAAGCGGGGTATCCATCGTTCTGAATTACTTCTGCACCAGACAGCTCAAGGCAGGCTTTTACAGAGTTGGCCATGTTGCGCAGGTTGCTCATCACGCTGGAACGTTGGCTGGAAACAACGCTCACCTCGTTGTCGGTGCTCTGCACGCTGGCGATGTTGCTTGAGGTCTCAACCAGCCAAGCCAAAGCCTCGTCCTGGCAGTTGGTCAGCGGGCCGTTGTCGACAGCTTGGATAGCGCGGATAAGGTTGCGCGAAATCTCTTGGGGCATAACCTGCTGTGCATCTGTGCTGTTGAGGCTCCACACCATGTTGGGGTCGGTTACATGATACTCGTCCTCAACTTCGGGCGTGAACTTGTTCCAGTCGGCTTTTACCTCTTCTTTCTTGTCATTGGGCACGCAGAAGATGATCTTGCCATCGCGAGGGATAGCGTTGTGCATCTTGCCGGAGTTCCACTGGGCTAAGCGCAAATCCATCTTGGATTGCTCCATATAAAGGAAACGGCCAAGAATCTTGATGGCGTTAGCGCGCTTCTTGTTGATGTCATCGCCGGAATGGCCACCAATCAGTCCCTTCAAGCTGCCTTCGAAGAAGAAGTAATCGCTTGGAGCGTCCTCACGGTTGAACTTGTATTTGGCAGAGGTGTTGATTCCGCCAGCGCAGCTAACAAAGATTTGACCTTCGTCCTCGCTGTCGAGGTTGATCAGATACTTGCCGCTCATGAAGCCCGGTTGCATGCCGAATGCGCCTGTAAGACCGGTTTCTTCGTCAACGGTAAACACGCACTCCAACGGACCGTGCTCTATGTCATTGCTGTCAAGGATGGCCAATTCGATGGCAACGCCAATACCATCGTCTGCACCCAGCGTGGTGCCTTTGGCATGCAGCCATTCTCCGTCAATGTATGTTTGGATGGGATCGTTTTGGAAGTCAAACTCTACGTCCACGAGCTTGTCGCAAACCATATCCATGTGGCTTTGGAGGATTACGCAAGGCTTGTTCTCCATACCGGGGGTAGCGGGCTTACGGATAATAACATTGCCTGTTGCGTCTACTTTGGTCTCCAAGCCGTGGCTCTCGCCAAACTTTTTCAAGTACTCAATCATTTTTTCCTCGTGCTTTGACGGACGGGGAATCGCGTTAACTTGGGCGAACTGCTCAAACACGCGGGCGGGCTTTAATTCTACGTTTGCCATAATTTTAGATTGTTTTATTTTGAAGTCTAACCGAATTGTCGTAACTTTGCGGTCGTAATTCGAGTGCAAAAGTAAGAAAAATGGTTGAAACTCTTTTATACACCGTGTTAATAATTGCTATTGCGATGCTCTTGCTGTGCGTTAGGGTGCTTTTTGTGAAGCGAGGAAAGTTTCGCTCTATGCACATCCATGACAACCCTTATTTGCGCAAGAAAGGCATCCATTGTGTTATAGACCAGGACAAAGAGGCGCGCCGGGCGGGAAAAGCCTATTAGGTTGTGGTTGGAAAGGCTATAACAAGGCTCAAAGAACAAAAGATAATCAAATTTAAAGAATAGAAGCATGAAAAGAATTTTTGGTACGCTGGCCATGGCTGCGTTTGCGGCAATGGTGATCACATCGTGCAACAATCAGCCCAAGCAAAATGACACGAAGGCTTCCCAAGCACCAGTAGCGGACAATGCAGCTCCTGCAGGACAGCAAATTGCCTTTGTAGAGATAGACTCCATCATGAGCCAATACACTTATTGGAAAGATGTGGAGAAGATTATGAAGGGCAAGGAGGCAAACATACAGAAGACGCTTAACAACAAGCAACAACAGTTGCAACAGGCTGCTGCAAATTTCCAGCAGAATCTTCAGTCCAACAAGTACACGCAGGAGCAGGCACAGCAGATTCAGGCAAGCATCCAAAAACAAGCGCAGGATGCCGAGGCTTTGCAGCAGCGTTTAGGTACAGAGTATCAAAACGAGGTGGCCAAGTATAACAAAGCTCTTTCTGACAGTGTACACAATTATTTGAAGCAATTCAATAAGGACAAGAAGTATGCCATGATTTTGGCTAAGAGTGGTGATAACATACTCTATGCAGACAAGGCTTTGGATATAACGAATGAGGTGGTTAAAGGACTCAACAAGGCCTATAAGGGAATGAAGAAATAACGAATAGTATTTCTTTAATAAAAGGAATCCATCATGTCTATGCATATCGGTGCATGGCATGATGGATTTTTTGTTGTTCGGTAGTTTGAGGGTGTTTTTGCGCGCATAGGGAAAAACCGATACCGTTTAGGGAAAATCCTTTGTAATGATGAAAAACTTTTGGTTACTTTGCATCATGACATTAAAGTTTTGTCATAATCGAATTAAATGTGAAACAATTAAATGATAAAGAATATGAAAAAGTTACTGTTCACCTTAGCAGCTCTTTTGGTAGTGGCTTTGCCCTCTTTGGCCATGAGTTATGAGCAAGCACGTCAGCAAGCATTGTTTCTGACCGATAAGATGGCCTATGAACTGAATCTTTCGGAAGAACAATATGAGGCAGCCTATGAAATCAACCTCGATTATTTGATGAGTGTAAATACAGCGGACGATTTGTATGGCAACTACTGGCGGTATCGCAATCTTGATTTAGGCTATGTGTTGCTTGACTGGCAATACCGTGCTTACTGTGAGGCTTCGTATTTTTACCGACCGTTGAGATGGGATGCCGGATGCTGGCATTTTGGAATCTACGCCCGTTATCCTCATCGTGAATACTTCTATTTTGGCCGCCCCACATTCTATGGAGTTTATCGCGGTCATCACGGATGGCATCATAATGGTGGAAGGAGTTGGTACCGCGGTCGCCGCTTTGAAGGACCTGGTCCTCGTGGAGGAATGCGTGACGGATTTGGACGAGGCGATTTCGGACACGGTTTCAAATTTACGAATGGAAGAATGGTGGCTGGAAAGAAAAAAGACCGTCCCAGCTTTGGCAATCAGCAACAGCGCACGTTGGGGGGAGGAAAGTCTTTTGGAAACCAAGGCAAGCAACGGCAAAGCAGTACGCGTAAGACAGTGAGGGGGAATGGGGTTGGAAGCTCACAGCGCATGAACGCCACGCGCCCCAGCACGTCTCCATCTTCTGATCGCTCTCGGGGAAATAGCTTGCGTTCTTTTGGCGGTTCGCGCTCAACGCAACGCGCCACGCGTCCTTCCGTCAGCAGTCCGTCAAAATCATTCAACAGTAATTCGCGTTCGGGCAACTCGTTTGGCTCTGGCTCTCGTAGTGGAAATTCGGGAAATGCGCGTGGCTCTTTTGGAGGACACCGGTAACTTTTAACTGTTGGATAGTAGGTTTGTCACTTTTGCCCTATTTTTTTTTTTTTTTATATAAAAAAAAATATGTCTAAAAACCTTTTTACCGGGTTTTCCCCACTTCTTTGTTTTGTCGATATTTTCTTTTATTATGGCGCAAACTATTTAGAAAAAAGTCTGCAAACTACATTTTTTGGTAGAAAAGGGATGTAAAATTTGGTGATGGTGCGTAATTTTATTAAATTTGCATCCGAGTAGATAACAAAACAACAATAATTGATATACACAACTATTAGCAAATGAGCGAAAAAAGAGTTTACACCTTCGGCGATGGAAAGGCTGAGGGACGTGCCGATATGCGCAATCTGCTGGGCGGCAAGGGAGCTAATCTCGCGGAGATGAATCTTATAGGCGTGCCTGTTCCGCCAGGCTTCACCATTACCACCGACGTTTGCAATGAGTATTTTGTGAAAGGCAAAGACGCAGTTGTTGCTTTGCTTAAGGAGGAAGTGGAAAAGAGCGTAAAGCATATAGAGACGCTTATGGGCGCAAAATTTGGCGATCCCATCAATCCGCTGCTTCTCAGTGTGCGTTCTGGCGCACGTGCGTCCATGCCGGGCATGATGGATACAATCCTTAACTTGGGTTTGAACGACACGGTTGTGTTGGGACTGGCACAAAAAACGGGCAATGAGCGTTTTGCCTATGACAGCTACCGCCGCTTTGTGCAGATGTATGGCGATGTGGTGATGGGTATGAAGCCTGTCAACAAGGAGGATATTGATCCTTTTGAGGCCATCATTCAGGAGGTAAAGGCACAGCGTGGTGTTAAACTTGACAACGAGATGACCGTTGACGAGCTTAAGCAGCTGGTTGTTCTTTTCAAGCAAGCCATACAAGAGCGCACGGGCAAGAAGTTCCCGACCGACCCCATGGAGCAGTTGTGGGGAGCAGTTTGTGCTGTGTTTGACAGCTGGATGAACGAGCGTGCCATTCTTTATCGCAGAATGGAAGGCATCCCTCAGGAGTGGGGTACGGCCGTAACCGTGATGGCTATGGTGTTTGGCAATATGGGCGACACCTCTGCCACTGGCGTGTGCTTCAGCCGTGATGCAGCCACGGGAGAGAACATATTCAACGGTGAGTATCTTGTGAATGCACAGGGCGAGGATGTTGTGGCTGGTATCCGCACACCGCAGCAAATCACCAAGGAAGGCTCAATGCGCTGGGCCAAGCTGCAAGGTATCAGCGAGGATGTGCGTGCCGAGAAGTATCCGTCTATGGAGGAGGCCATGCCGGAGATTTTCAAGCAGCTCGATGCGTTGCAAGATAAGCTGGAGAAGCATTATCATGATATGCAAGACATGGAGTTCACCGTGCAAGAGGGTAAACTTTGGTTCCTGCAAACACGTAATGGCAAGCGAACGGGCACAGCTATGGTAAAGATAGCCATGGATTTGTTGCACGAGGGACAGATTGATGAGAAAACGGCCTTGACCCGTTGTGAGCCGGGAAAATTGGACGAGCTGTTGCACCCCGTCTTCGATAAGGAGGCTTTGGCTGGTGCAAAGGTGCTTACGCGCGGTCTTCCTGCCTCTCCGGGCGCAGCTTGCGGTCAAATTGTGTTCTTTGCCGATGATGCTTCCAAATGGCATGAGGCGGGCAACCGGGTAGTGATGGTACGTATCGAGACAAGCCCCGAGGATCTTGCTGGTATGAATGCCGCAGAGGGTATTCTTACGGCTCGTGGCGGTATGACCTCTCACGCCGCTGTGGTGGCGCGTGGTATGGGTAAGTGCTGCGTCAGTGGTGCCGGTGCCATTCAGGTAGACTATAAGGCACGCACTGTGGAAATTGAGGGTACTACGTTGCATGAGGGTGATTATATCTCCATCAATGGTTCTACCGGTGAGGTTTACTATGGTGAGGTGAGCACTCGCCCTGCTGAGGTGACGGGTGACTTTGCCAATTTGATGGAACTTTGCGACAAATACACCAAGTTGGTGGTGCGCACCAATGCAGACACACCGCATGATGCAGAGGTTGCTCGTAGTTTCGGTGCTGTGGGTATCGGATTGTGCCGCACGGAGCATATGTTCTTTGAGAATGAGAAGATCAAGGCCATGCGCGAGATGATTCTTGCCGACAATACGGAGGGACGTAAGGCGGCTTTGGCCAAACTGCTGCCTTTCCAGCGACAAGACTTCTATGGAATCCTTAAGTGCATGGATGGTCAGCCTGTCAACATCCGCTTGCTTGATCCGCCTCTCCATGAGTTTGTTCCGCACGATCTGAAGGGTCAGGAGATTATGGCTTCAGATATGGGCGTGAGCGTGCGTTTCATCCAGAATCGTGTCAACTCGCTTTCAGAGCACAATCCCATGTTGGGTCTGCGTGGTTGCCGTTTGGGTAATACGTTCCCCGAGATTACGGCCATGCAGACGCGAGCCATCCTTGGTGCGGCTTGCCAGCTGAAGAAAGAGGGCTTCAATCCGCGTCCAGAGATTATGGTGCCTCTCGTGGGTATCGAGTCGGAGCTTGAGCAACAGGAAGCCGTTATTCGCAAAACGGCAACGGAGCTGTTTGAGAAAGAGGGCGTGGAAGTGCCGTTCAAGATTGGTACAATGATTGAGATTCCACGTGCTGCTTTGACAGCTGACCTTATCGCTCGCCATGCAGAATACTTTAGCTTCGGTACGAACGACCTTACACAGATGACCTTTGGTTATAGTCGTGATGATATTGCCAGCTTCCTGCCGTCTTATTTGGAAAAGAAAATCTTGAATGTTGATCCGTTCCAGGTTCTTGACCAGGAAGGCGTAGGCCAGCTCATCAAGATGGCCGTGAACAAGGGACGTACCACACGCCCCGAGTTGAAGTGCGGTATTTGCGGTGAGCATGGTGGTGAGCCGTCATCAGTGAAGTTCTGCCATCGTGTCGGACTGAACTATGTAAGCTGCTCTCCGTTCCGTGTTCCTATCGCTCGTCTTGCCGC
>CAZXFP010000029.1:0-20764 GCA_964640675.1 uncultured Prevotella sp.
AGAGCACAACACTTTTAATGTTGGGGTCATGGGTTCGAGCCCCATGCGGATCACGGAAAAAGGGACTCTTTTGAGTCCCTTTCTTTTTTTAATCTATTTGTTTTAGTAATTTCGCTTCCTCACGGAAGCAAGAAGGCCTGATTATTTGTGTTTGTGTATTCCCTGCTACGGCGTTCCTGTTCTGTGTCATAACTTTCCGTTATGCGCAGATAAACAACCGTTGTGCGCCCCAACGCTCCTCTATAGGAGCATTGGCGGGCATGAGCTTTTCTTTCTTATGATGCAGCATCTGTTCTTCTTACTCCACTTTGAAATTATAAACTTTTCCGTATTCACGCAGGAGAGCAAGTCGCACGGACTTCTCTGAAAGGTTATAGAGAGCCGACCATTGCGTGAACGAAGTGGGATCATCGTCTTTACGCTTTTGCGACACGAGGCTAAGCAATGACATTCCAGCAGCGGAATCCAACGCGTAATGGTGGTTTAAGAGCGTTGTCCTCATGTCGAGGTAGCGCGTCCAGCCATGTGTGGAGCCCCAACCATCGTTTGTGCCTGCCATTGTTGGGGAGACATAGAAGTTGGTTACGCAGCGCAGCGTGTCATTGCCATTCAGTACCTCCATGCGCGTGGGATATTTCTCTGCCGGATTCTTGGGATCGCGGGTGTACTCCACAATAGCATAATTGCCCGTTGCATCGGCCATGAAGAAATGATAGTTGTGCAAGTCGTCCGTGTTATACATCCTCATGTTGTACTGCTGGAGCATCTCTATAGCCTCATCAACGGTTGAAGCCCTATCAAGCAGCATTCGAATGGCCACTGTCGTATTGATATTAGCCTTTGCCGGGTGGCTTTGCATTGTGGGAGCCTCGTTGAGAGACAGCACGCCAATGGCGAATCCATCCTCATTGATGCCATCGAGAGCCGCGTATGGCAAACCTACGAGCATAGAAAGGTCGGTACTGTCATTGGAATAAGAGCCTTGAGTGTATCCGAAGTTCAAGCCGTCAACAAAGGAAATGGACTTCTTTCCACCAGCCGGAGCGGTGTGCACAACAAACGCAGCGATAGGAATGTATGCGCACTTATCGTTGCCGTTTTCGTCCTGCCCTACCTTTACGCTGTGCAGGAAGTCATAATTGCGCCCCATCATGTGGTGCCCGGTTGAAGAATCTGTGGCTGCGAAAGCACTGCAACCGGGCAAAAGGGACATCTTGCTGTGATTGGCGGTTTTAGGAATACTGTCGAACAGTTGCTGCTGCACAAAGCCCATCAACCCCATTGTAGAGGAGATGTTGGCTTTGAGGGCCTCGTCAAGCTTATAGTCGGCAGTGTAGTGGACTTCATAAAGGCGTCCGTTGCCATCAAGGTCTTTGATAGTGTAAAGAGTGGCCAGTTTCTCCTTATCCTTTATGAAACAGGCGGGGTTCTTGGTAAGGGCACCGGGAACAGGCTCTGGCGGCATAGGAAGGTCTGAATCATCGGAGCAAGATGCCATGAGTACCGACATGGATGCCGCGACAACCAACAAAGCCGTCATTCCGAAATGATGGAAGAAATGAACTTTTTTCATTATTATCTTATTTTTGTTTTGGTCTTAGGACAGGCGGGCTTTAGTAATAGAAGCCCGTTTTAAGGTTTAAGGCCTTTCCCCTCTCCACTTCGATGACTTCATTAGACTTGCACTCCGTACCGTCAAGTTTAAACCTAAGGTTATACTTGCCCACAGGCAGGTATCTCTTGTACGTCTCACTCACACCGTATGCGCTGAAAGTAGTGTCGCAGTATTCCTTTCGGGTGTCTATGTTGGTATAAACAATATCGTCCAGATTCATGTCTTGGTCGTTATTAAGCTCCACGCTTCCCGTTGGAACACGGTTTGGCAGTGGAAGTTCAAACTCCTTGGCAAGCGTTTTTGACACGATGGTATTGTCGAAATTGCCTCCGTTATTGCACTGATAGGTTAGATTGTTAATCTTCACGGTCATCTTATATCGCGTTGAAGTGTCATTTACTTTGGTATGCGGGATGCGCCATACCCATGCAAAATGGAAATCAAGAGTATTCCTGCTCACCAAAGGCGGCTCTTTATCGTAAGAGTCTGGAAGATTATTGATTGCAATATTATAGTTTACAATGCCTTTCTGCGTATCGCAGCAGTTCCTTATGGAGACATCGCTGAGCGAATATGACTCTGACTTCTTGAAATTCACGCCTGTCTCAACAGTTCCGCCTATGCCCGACTTGCCCCCTGACACGCACCCGTTAAGGTTCCAACTTATTCCCGAAGTGTAAGTCTTGGAGTTTATCGTTGTCATTGGATAAGGAATCTCGCTAAACTCCACATTCCGTGACATATCGTCGACCGCATTAACACTAACATCGAAATCGAGATTGTTAAGGAAGAAGCCACGCACTCGGGTAGTATGGCGGTTTCCATTTCCCCATTTCAAAGTCTGATACCCTTTGTACATCTCGTCAGAGATAATGGATATTGTACCTTCCACAATGTAATAATCGCCATCAAGAGGGTTCTCCCAAGAATGATGCAAATAAAGAGGAGTGATACTGTATGTCATGTTAACGGTAGCCTTGCCACTCATCCTGCATTTTTCTTTTCCCTTTTTGAAAAGTTCAATATTCTTGAAGTTCACCACATCAGAAGAAGTCTTCACCGTCTTTTCCAAAAGATCCTCCGCTACAATATTTGCAGCAATGTCCTCTGACGAAGAGTATTCCTCGGCATCATCGCTATCACACGAACAAAACACCGCACCTGTCAACGTCATCAGTACGGAAATGTATTTTATAAGTTCTTTCATTGTTTTCGTTACTTTCTTTACTTTTTGGGCTTAAAAGGAATCTCGCTCGAATTATGGTAAGTGGTGTCGTATGCTGCAATCTTTATCGCTCCATCATACATGTACGACCTTAGCTCTTTATTCTCCTTTACATCGCAAGACAAGTTATAGTTTCCTACAGGCAAATACACCTTATAGACATCGTCTTTGCCAAACTGGCTCTTACTGCCAAATGTCCTATTATTGCCTGTGAGCAGGAAATTCGTCAGATAAGTATTAGCTTTTTTGTTTGAGAACCACAACATACCCGTCTGCCAGCGATTAGGTTTCTTGATTGACAGCGTAATCTGCCTATCGGGAATCGGGAACTTCTCGCTCTTAAAGTCTGCACCGGAAGAATAGAAATGTGCCGCGCCATAGACGAAATTGCTAATATCGATTACCATCTTGTACTCGGTGTCATCGTCTTGGTCTTTTGTTGGCACTGCCCATATCCATTCATTGTAGAAGGTTGCGGAGGAAATGGAAATGTCCGGAGGACTGGTGATAGCCAAACTCTTGTATTTCGGCAAATTCTTTATGCTGTACTCATAAATGACCGTTGGACTTTTTGAGCGGTTTGCTATTTCGCAGTCACTTATCGTTCTGCTTGTCGAAGACTCCAAAGTTATTCCACCCTTGAGGCTTGCCCCAAAGTTAGCACCTGCCGTTGCCCCCGTTGTGATGCCATAGCTGTATCCGGAAGTATAACTTGTTGCGCCGATGCTTGTTTCCGGCTTGGGAACAGACACAAAGGCCGCACCTTTTGGCACTTGCCCCCTTGAGTCAGCAAGTCTTGCCTGAAGATTCAATGACCGCAGGAAGTAGCCACAATAGCGGGCATGAACGCCACCATACTTCTTAGTTTGGCGACCATGATACATACCTTTCGACTCTACCGTTGTACGCAATGTCACAACATAGTAGTCCTTTGCTTCTTGATTACCGTTCCTAAAGCTATGCAGCGGCCTTACGTCTGCATGGATGTTGACACAATACTTGCCTTTCAGCCTCAGCTCCTTCGACAAAGCAGGCTTGAGTATTCTGTTGTCAATCTCTCCGGAGTAAGTTGCGCCATAGTTGTTCTCTTCCATGACAACCGTACCACTCACGCCATTGGATTGAGTGGTGTTTATCCAATCCACCAATGAGTTCAATGATGCTGCCATATCGCTGTCGTCATCAGGCTCGCCAACAAGGAAATGCCCGCCATTGAGTTTGTTTATGCCGATGCAAAGCACATCTTCATCGTCATATTCTCCAAAAGATTCAACGATTTCATCTGCGGGATCGTAGACAATGGCTATTTTGTCGTCAGCAACTTCACCTCGGCTGTAGCCCTCACTGTCGACAACAACTACCTCGGCGACATCTGCCGCGTTCACCACATTGCCAACACGTGCCCTAACTGCCGCTGCAAACTTCAACGGAACTGACGGGCTAATCCATGTGGGGGCTGCAATCTTTTCGTTGCTTGCCCATAACTCAGGCTCCACGACGTCACTTTCCACAACTTCCTCGGGGATAATTTCATGGTCGTCTGAGCACGAAGCCCAGAGGAACAAGAAGAGAGGGAGCAATGCCCAACAACTCTTGAACAGGTAAAAATCTTTTTTTGACATTCTGATATTTTTCATTTCCGCTGCAAAATTAAGTCGAAAAGTAAGCCGTTCCAAAGGCGGCAACCCTTTAATGTGGTCAATATGGGCAAAAAAAGACCCTTTAAATGGGTCAAAATCTGTTTTTTTTCTTAATTTTGCAGCATTATTTACGCTAAAACCAAGAGTCGATGGAGACGGAAAACTTATATACAAAACTCACAAAGCCTGTCAGAAAATTGTATGAAAAAGAACATACAACCCTCGGCAGACAGCGTCTTACCCTGCTTTTATTTTGCTATCTGCCCATACTGTTCATAGGAATCCTTGCCAATTTTCTTGGGATGACATACCCGTCGGCACCATTCTTCAAGTACACCCATACGCTTATCATCTCTGCGGCAGCCGTGTTTTTCGGACTGTATTGCAAGAGCAGAATCAGCATCGCCACATGTCTTTCGGCTTTTATCTTCATCGGGCAAACGGTCATCTCCATTGAGATGATTTATTGCGCCCTCAACCCTACCACCTATTATATTATGCTGATCATGGCAAACATGGTGCTGCTCACCATGAATATGTTTGTATCGATGGCGGCATCGATGAAGACAAACATGCTGGCACTGGGGTTTGCCACGCTGGCCATCTATATTGCCGCCTCTTTCTTGGCCGACAATGCCCTGATGAAAAGTTTCATCATCATATTCATTATAGCCTTCATCTTTGCCAGCATGATTGGCGTCTGGATGGCAAAGAGCGTCAACAAGATGGAGGCTGAGAACGAACAGATGAAGAAAGAAGAACTGGAACTCCTGCACATCCTGCGGCTAAAGAAAGACGAAGTGAAAGCATTCGTGTCGCTTGCATCAGAAAAGAATTCCCACGATGGCACAAAAACGCTGCTGAAACGCCTTGACAAGAAAACGAAACACAACCTCTTGGCCAATGTAGAGGAATACATGAGAACAAGAGACACCGACCTGGACACCATTGCCCAAGTGTTTCCCGAGTTCACCCCATCGGAGAGGGAGATATGCCGCCTCATCCTGCAAGGACAGAAGCTGAACAACATCTGCATGGCGCTCAACAAGAACGAGTCAAACATCAGCAGCCAGCGCGCCAATATGCGAAAGAAACTGGGGCTGAAGCCCTCCGACAACCTGCAGACGGTTCTTCAACAACGCCTTGACGAGGCCAAATAGCCCGTCAGAGCCGCCTCTTGCCCGCTCCTCTCCCAAACACGGGCAAGGGTGATTTTCCCCCGGACATTGGGCTTAACACTCATACGAACACGAAGAAAGGGACTTCAAAGAGAAGTCCCTTTCTTTTTTCATCGGTTTGTTTTAGCAAGTTCGCTTCCTCACAGAAGCACGAAGGCCTGTCGTTCTTCTTCGTTTTATTCCTCCACGGTGTTCCTGCCCGTCTCGTAGCTGTCTGTCATGTCCCGAAGAATGCCTATCATCTCCTGACGAAGCCTGTCGGGACTCAGAACAATAATCTTTCTGCCATGCCACAGCAGTTCCTGAATGAACTCGCGCGTGGGGCTTACCATCAGCTCATAATCTGCATACGAGTCGTCGTCGGCCACCCTCACCATACGCTGCGACGCATGAAGCGGCACTTCCTCTATGTAGTTGTTCTCAGGATAAAAGGCGCGTATGCGTATCGGCTCCGGCGGAACGTCTGCCTGACGGATAACGCCGAAGCAGCCATCATAGAAGTTTTCCGGCCTCATCAGTGCCTTGGCCTTCTTAGACAGAATCTGCTTTTTGCATACCACCTCTATGTAGCTGATGCGGTCGAAAGGCAGCACGCGCGGCGCCTCGTCCTCCGTGCGCGTGCCAATGACATACCAGCGCTGATGAAACAACCGGATGAAGGCCGGAACTATCTCCATGTCGCAGTCTCTTCCATAGGCCGTGCGGTAGTGAAACCTGATGGCATACTGCTTGTCGATGGCACTGAGAATATCGTCAAGATACTCGGTGTTCTGCGGCGCGGCCTCCAGCATAACCCTTTCGTGATGCTTCAGCCGGTCGCCAAGCGATGCGATGCGCAACGAACTGAGCAGCCAATCGGTTATTTCCGAATTGACAAACTTGTCGCGGCGGATGAAGTAGCGGTAGCCGGAAGCCTTGTCGCACTCTACATCCAGCCCGAAGATGCTGGAAATCTCCTCCCGATAGCGGTGAAAGGAGCGCGCGCTCAGCTCCGACTCGCTACGATTGCTCGACGACACCGCCCACTCGTCGCGTATCTCCTGCAGTGTCATGCGGCGGCGTTGAAGTTTGCCGATGAGCCAACAATAGAATTTACTACGATTGTTCATATTCAATAACTTTCACAAAGGTAATGATTCTTTCCCATTAATCCTCACTTGCCATACGTTTTCCCTCTTCCGGCCATACAGTTGCCGCCCAAGGCGTTGTCTTCCCCAGCGTCATGCGGTGGCCAAGGCATGGCTTTTTCACTTCTCCCTGTATTCCTCTTTCGGCCAGCGCATCAACTGCCGATACTCCTCCGTATCCTCTTTGGCATCGCGCCCGTCACACTCCTCACGCTCATACGTGGCTGTCACCTTGACCAAGAAGTCGTCCATGCGCAGAATGTCGGGGCCGGAATAGGGCTGATGATCCCACAAAGCGTGTATGGCATGGCAAATGGTGATGCCATCGAAAGCCGAATTGCGAAACACGCCCTCATTCCAAGACTGGCCATCATCGAGGCTGTCATTGAGCAGCCCCCGGTTTCGCTCATCATCATCATAGAAGAAATAGCCTGAGGCATTGGCTATGCCCCGCGGCACAGAGATAGCTCCGTCCTCGATAAGTTCCGAAATGAGCCGAATCATGTACGAGAAGTCTGACGCGTAGTAGCCATCGTTCTCCATCTCGATTACCGCATCATCATCGTTGTACGCAAAATCCAGCATTCCCTCTACCTCATAGGCGCAGCGGTTGTCTTGCTTGTACGGCGTGTTGCGCACCATGAGCCACGCCAGCCGCGTGTTCTCATAGGTCTCTTTGGTCAGACGCACGAGCTTGTCGTTCAATACTCTGAGCCGCTCCACCTCAAAAGGCTTAGGAGCAGACATCATATTGTCAAGAATGCAGTTACGCAGCATGATCAAGCTATGCAGCCAGTCGGCCTCTGACTCGCTGAAAGCACTCTTGCGATAGCCGTTGTCGCCGACTATGGCCTTGATTTTCCGTTCCACAGCCAGCAGCACACTGCGCTTAGCGTCTGCCCCCTCCCGGCTTCGCACATAATCCAGCAAAATGGAGTATGCGTCGGAGTTCCAATCCTCCAGCTCGTCGAGAAGTGCCTTAATGTCGATACTTCCACTCATTTACTTCAAAAATTCTTCGATGGCACGATGCCACCAGTCCCACGAATAGCCCACAGAGGGATGATATACCGCCATGATCCTTGCCTCGCCGGCACCGCCGCCAAGCGCGTAGCTGCCAGTGGCCACCTCATAGCCATCAATCATGATGGGCTTGCCCGCACGCCAACGGCCATCCTCGGGAAGTTTGCCCCACAACTGCTTGCCCCACACGATGATGCGCTGCGGGCGATACTTGTCTATAAGCTCATAGAAGGCGGAGGCAGACGAAGCATACTGCTCGTTGGTGCCAGCCTCGCGCGAGCCGTCCACAGCCACTTGCAGGTAATTGCAGAACATCAGCGACTGCCAAATCTGCCTGCGCTCGGCCCAATCCGTCTCGTGGCCCACCAAGCTGCGCTCAAACTTGAGGTAGGTGCTCATCCAAGACTCGCGCGCCGAGCCGTTTTCGCCAAGATATGCGGCCACTGCATGATTCGTGAAAGCGGCACACTCCGCATGATTCGTCAAGCTGCCACAGTCGGCACAGCCTTCGCCGCAGTAGTGGCTCTCGCCAAGCACCATGACGCGCTTGCCAAAAATGCCACCATCGGCATAGTTCTTGCCCACAAAGGGCTGAAAAAATACACTCATGATAGTTAAGAATTAGGAGTTACTATTTATGCTTTTTGTGAATTCCGTCAACCAGCTTCCAAATGAACCGATACACCATTTTTTTCCGAAATCCTAAAAAAACCATCAGGCATGGTATGGTAGCTACCACACCCGGGACATTTCTGCGGAACGGGGCAACGCGTAGCCATCCACACTATACCCGCTCCCTCAAACTTGCGTCCGCAGTCGTTGCAGACAAACGTGATCATTCCTACAAACATATTCTCGTCCTCCTTAGTTTATAATGTTCTTGTTCTGAAGCCACCTGACTTTGTGATGACACTCATATAATCACTCTTTAGTTGTTCATTTTTTTCATTCTCATGCCCCAACACGTCCCGCGCCTGTAACCCGCTGACGCTAAGCCACTCGGCACACCGTACGCCGCAGCACCGCGAAACGTATCCTTTCGGGCGGCAAAACCTGCCATCTCGCAACGCCAAACGTGTCCTTTTGCCATGCCAAAGGGCACGTGTTGCGCCGCTGTAAAACTATTTCGCCTTGCCCGCACTGCCCTTCATCGCCCTAATTGCCCCGAAAAGGAACTTGATTTGCTTCAGCAAGGAAGCCATCTGGGTGTGGTAGCTGCCACACTTCGGGCACTTCACGGGCTGCGAAAGCGCGGTGGCCTGCCACTCAATGTTTGCCCCTATGAACTCATGTCCGCAGTCGGCACACACGTATTTGTAAAATCCTCTCAACATAGCTTTATTCTGTTTTTATGTGAAACAAACTCTTGACCGATTCGCAGCAAACAGCCGACGGAATCAATACCAAAGCAAAAAGTAGTTCTTCGCAAAGAGCAGCAGCCCCTCTTTCACCCTCTCCTTCTGCGCATCGCTCAGCCCGTCCAGCACCGAACTGTGGCAACCGTAGGTGTTCACCTCCATGGCATCGAAAGCATACTGAATCTTTTTCAGCACCTTGTGCCATCCCTCCCAGGCCGCGGCCGCGTCATCATGCACTCCGGTAATTGCTTTCGCCTCCACAAAATTTCCACCGGAGTCGATGTCGTAATAGCTGGCAGGCGTTGCGCCACAACCCTCACACCCCTCAACAAACGCACGGAAGCGCGGGGCAAGCAATACGGGCGTAACGGCATCTATACTCCAAAACTCCGCGCCCATTATCTGGTCATTGCTCACGCGCAGATACCTGAAATTGTCTATCCTGCTGATGTCCACAGGTTTTGCAGGACGGGTGAGGTCGGCAAGCCTTGCCGACTTGCGCCTTCTGGCCCTCGCCCTCCTGTAAGCGTTTGCAAACAATCGCCTTTCCGCCTTCCACTTGTTGTTGTTTCTCTTGTTCTTTTTCATGCCTCTTGAACTTTTACGGCTGCAAAGTTATCCCGAGGCTGTGCCAAAAACTGTCATCGGCATGAGTATTTTAAAAAATTCCAATAGCATTTTTCTTTTTCCGTCCCCTTCTTGCGCCTCATCCCCATCCGTTCTAACACATGAAAGGGAAAAGGAGCTGCCAACAATCGCTGCTTTGAATCCACATTCATTTGAGTTGTTTATTGATGATTGCACCATTATATTTCCACCGTCCCACCTGTCTTGTACCACAAAAGCCCACAAATGCTGTCGCAACTATATGCAGTATTGATATTGATGCAACCTCCTCATGCACCTTGACGAACAGACAGAGGCTATGCGTGAAGCCAAAAGGTCGTCAGTGCGCCCAATGTATCTGTGAGCTATCTGAGCCTGCCGCTTCTCCACAATGCGGCGAAGCACCCGCCGCTGAACGTTCATGCTCTTGCCGCTGTTGTGGGGTGACAAGGCAATGAGGATTCCGTCAAAAACATCTCCTTTGATGTCGTCAAGTGAATTCCAACTCGCCTCCCTCACAGCCGCACGCTTGTACCTCATGCTGTTGCCTACGATGGTCCAACACTCAGCCACACTCTTCTTGAACTTTCTTCTACGACCCATAATCAATCCGTTTTATAGTTTACGGCGGCAAAGGTAGACCATGGGTGTGCTAAAAGCTGGCAGAGGCGAGAAACATTATATTTTATTTATGAAAATCTTTAAAGAGTAAATCCGTAGATGAAAAATGCATCCCATTATGACGAAAATAATGAGATGCACTTAATTCTATTTATTCTTCGATATCCCGCTTCATGTCATCCACCTTTAACAATACGTCACCATCGGACAAAGTTGGATCAGATGTTTTTTCAACAGATTTAATGATGGTCTCTATTTTATCAGACTCTTTATCACTTAATTCACCACGAAGATATTGGGTTAGCTCGTCAAGAGTTTCAATACCCATCTCACTGAAAGCATCAATGTACTTAGAGAGCAGCTCGCCATTCATCTTCATCTTGTGCATATCAAGAAGGAAATCTTCTGAGATTTCAATGCCTGTTTTCTCACTTATGCATTGAGAGAGCATACTTGTTCCCATGACGTTGCATTTAAGTTTCTCTTCATCTGATAACACTTTAAGTTTCTCTTTGTCAATAGAAACTTCATTTCTCAAATAATTAAGATAATCTTCCATTGATTCGTCTTCCATCTTGAGACGAGCTTCTCTCTGCATAGCTTTGTAACCGAGTTCCTCAACATCTTCTCCTTGTGGAGACAACCCTCGGTTTTCTGCTACTAATTGCACAACGACAGAAATGGCCTTGCTAACATTTAAGGCCACATCAACAATTTGCGACAATTTTGTAATTAACGCTGATGCGAATCTTGCCACAACAGGTCCTAGCGATGATATCAATTCACCAAGGCCTCCTAATACAAATGAAATCATAATTTTTTAATTTTATTTGGTTTAAAAATAGGATTGAGTTGCACCCTTAAGTCAGGGTCCTTCAAATCATTCTTATCGTCTACAATGTTATGTATAAGTATTTTTACCAATCTCTCATCATCTTGCTTTGGCCTGTTCAAACAGCACGATGTAAGATATTTTGCAAATTCATCAATCGTAAAATCATCTTTTACCACATCAAATGCGTTACAAAAATCTTCAGTATTCTTCTTGCCTATCATCTTGACAAATGAAGATCTTAGATTATTGTATTTATTTTGATTGCCAATAATTTGAGACAGCTTACTGACAGAGGGCTTTTGTGCGCAACACATGAGTTCAGGGAAAACACCTCTCTTGTAATTATTCACATAATAATTTAAAGACAGGCTCTTTATCCTCTTTATGTCAGCATTTTCCCCAGTAGTATCTTTCTCTTGGTCAATTTGAACCAATATACTTTTTTCCCAACCCTGACTAAAGACTACAGCTCTACCAGGAACAAGTGTTGACAGATATGACTTTTGCTCGTCTGTAAGCGCAATAGTATTACCAATTGCCTCTTTATCATCTTGGGCAAATATTTTATGGACAATCTTTGTATTGGTATTCTTTAATACGTCTGGTGCCATCTTTTGGGGAATTTGGTCTGCTATAATCAGTCCCTCACCATACTTGCGAACCTCAGCGAGCATATCCGAGAATGTTTCCACACCATTCTTCTTGCTCAGAGAATCGCCAGGAATATATTTCGAAAGAAGCCTGTGCGCTTCTTCAACCAAGGTTATATGTCGGAAGTTCTTGTTTTTAGAAAATTCATATTTAATGGCTTCGCATAGACTAGACAAAACAAAGCCCATGACAAGAGACTTTTCTGTCCCACTTTTTATCTCTTCAAGTTCTAAGATGACTTTCTTATGAACCAAATCTGTAAAGTCGATAGAACGTGGAGTATTTAGCATAGCCCCCTTGCTGCCCACGATTAACCCTTGCAAGCGAGCTTTGATAGAGCCTATGTAGTCATTTTTTAATCTTATATCAAATCCCTGTTCATCCACTACGATTTCAGTGTTCCGTATCAAGTCACTTAGTGTTGGGAAAGCATAGACTCCATCTTTAAACGGATCGTCATAAATACTATTTTTGTTACTTAATATATCCCAACCATAGTCTTGATAACTCTTGTAAAGCGCAGCCTCAATAATTTGAGGTATTGCGGCTTCCATATCGAATGCAGCCTCTATACTTGCCTTAACCATATCGATGTGAGACGATATGGTTTCATTAGGAAGAAATTCTAAGGGATTAAATCTGAAAGGAGCTATATCGTCCCGACCTAATGTAAAAACAAGGACATCAGAACTGCCATTCGTTAGTATTCTATACTCCGTCTTGGCTGGCTCAATTACTAAAAATGGCATTTCACTTTTCTTCAAGAGTCCCATACAAGTCGTAGTCTTACCACAACCTGTAACTCCACAAACAAATATGTGCTTATTAAGAACCTCTTTACTTAATGATACTTTTATGTTGTCGTTGACAATTCCGCTATGTACGAGCGAACCAGTTTGAAGTTTGTCTTCTTTAAGGATATCACTGTCATCATAGTTTAAACCAAAGTCAACTTCTTCGCGAAGACTCAGTCCAACGACTTCCTTTCTTGGCAATCCTGCTATTATACCGAGTTCATTTACAGACATCCAGTTTCCTAAATATCCTTTTGACGGAGTTACATACTGTGCAAGAGAAGCCCTTACTAGAATTTCAGCAGAAGAAATTCGAGACTCAAAGTATCCAATTGGAATTTGTAAGTTACGAAGAGCAGATTCAAGTTTTCCACCACATTTAACCTTAGAAGCTTCAAGAGGAACTTTATTACCCTTTTCTCCTGAAAATAGTGATGTGGTTGTATTTTCAAGTTTTTTTAATGTAAGAGAGTCGTTTGCAAGCAATGTCATACAAACGATAAACAACCCTTTACCTTTACCATAATCTAATCTAGGCAATAGAATTTCGTCTACATATGCCATCCAATCCTGAGCTTGCTTACTGCTTTCTTCAAAAGAAAGCGTTTTGCTGTCAGATTTCCCATTACTTTCTGAAACATTTTCAGAAGTCCCTTTAGAGGTTTGATCACTTATACCTTTTGATTCAGAATGTTGCTCAGAAGAATTCTCACCCCCGCCTTCCGAAATAGAACCCTTTTGTTGTGATTTATTCGTAGATTTCCCCACAGAAGTACCATTTTGAGAACTGGTTTGTTCTGAATGAGAATTAGAATTATTAATTGACTTCCCTTTGGTTCTAGTCTCACTCATAGTTGTACCTCTCTGCCTTGAAGCCTTCGAAAGTGGTACTAACTTATCATAAAAGTCACATACATTATTTTCTATGATAGAGATTGGGGATTGCAATAAATTCATAGCTGTAACTACAAATACGAACTCATCTCCTAACATAGTGTCAATCAATCTATCAACACCCTGAAAATTTAAAGCCTCATCCGAATTTATTCCTGGAACTCCACTAATCCTAGAAATGCAAGTGCTCTTCTTCAATACATTAAGAATGCCTTCCGTCTCTGCCTCACCAACAGTCTCAACTTCACTTCCCCTAAAATTGCCTTCTATGCATCGTTTCAAGATAGCTCTTCCTACGGAATCAATAGGAAAACATGAGCTTTTCTCGGAAACTACTTTATTGCGAACAATACCATAATAGAAGGATACATTTCGCTTATCTCCTTTAATCAAATAGACGACATTTACTCCCGGAAATCTCAATGTACTTAAGACATTCTCAATGGCCTCCTTCCTTGGTGCCTCATCATCGAAAGTTATTTTCTTGATATGCACAAAAACAACATCGTTAATGGTAATCCCTGGATTATCATTAACAGAGCAGTCTGTGTTATCCAAATAATACTTATTTGAACTTTTAATGAAGTCTATAACAAGTTGTTCTTTATCATTCCGTTCCATGCGTTAGAAATTTTATGAGTAAGATAATTAGGACAAGAAAAAACATTCCCAAAAGATAGTAGCGTTTACGTATAGTCCTCTCGCTTACATTTCTAGAACATTTATTTTCGTTAGAAATGCTTTGCTGTTCACTCCCCATTTGCGCTCCTCTTTCGCTTTCTTCTTGAGCCTTGATGCCATATTCTCCACTCTCAAGCTTAGTTTGCTTTACCATCAATATAATGCTACAATCGTCAAAAGTTCTTTTAACGATTGTCTCTTGCATAGTCTCATTAATATTGGCTTCAACAATGTCTTTTGGTTCAGTTGCAGCATCAGACAGCATATCAGATAGCCCTTTTGCAAGGATTTTATTCTTATGGTCATATAGACAAGCCTCTGGGCCATCAGACATTAGTATAAAACCGTCAATAGAATCAGAAGTCGCCTTGATTAATCTTGTTTGTGATTCTGCTTGAGGCGATGTCGTAAAAACAGTCGTGTTGCAGAACTCACCGTTGTTAGGTGCTGAAGTTACTTTTAACCCCTTGGAATCTTTATAGCCTATCACACCATCCCCTACATGAAAAATAAGGAAACGGTTACCCTTAACAGAAACAGCAAGAAGGGTTGATGCAAGATCTTTTAAGTCACAAGACAGCTCTTCTGCTTTTTTTCTAAGGTTTCCGAGAATCTCTTGATAAAATCGAAATTTAGCAACGGAAACATCCTTCTCATTCCAATATGAATCAAATTTAACGCACAATTCTTTAGCGATTGTTCTGGCTGCACATTCTGCACCATAATGAGACAGCTTTGCAGAGCCAGCACCATCGGCTAAGGCTATCGTTGTAACATCGCCTATAGTCAAAGAGCTGGTCTTGTCCTGACAAGGTATATTTTCCTTAACATGACTTCTGCCTTGGGCAGAGCTTTCAAATACCTTCCACATAATAATTTATAATGTACCCCAATCTTCAATAGGAGGAAGTGAAATTTTTTCACCCAATTGTGAAGCAGATGTTCTACTTACTGATTTTGACAACCACGAGAAGAACTCTTTGAATTTTAGTCCTTTGAGATGAAGTGGGCGACGCTTAGGGGATAGTTTTGCTAAAATTTCAGTATTTGCGTCCTTTCCGATAGCGATAGCAAACACTACAAGTTTCCCTGCATTGACAAGCTCGTTAATCTTAACAATCGCAATATTAAGTTCTTCTGAAGAGCCGGTGTTATCACCATCTGTCATTATGACAAGCCATGGCTGCCAATACGGGATTCCATTGTCTTTATAAAGTTGCTTCCTTTCCTCAAGCATCTTTAACGCAAGATTTACTCCCTTACCTAAAGAAGTCATGCCTTTGGCATTCAATGAAGGAACCATCTGCTTCTCAATATGGTTGAAGCCTAGGAGGTTCTCTGCCTCGTCATTAAAGCTTACTATAGCTATTTCTGCAGCATCAACGGCCATTTCGTCATCTTTAATAGCCAAAAAGAACATATCGATGCCCTTCTGAAGTTCGTTGAGCCTAGTTGTTCCTCCTTCGACAACATCATAGGCCCTACCATCTATTTTCTCTGTTTTTCCAGTCTGCCTATATGTACCTTCCTCTACAGTACGCATAGATCCTGATAAGTCTAGACAGAGACAGATAGGAACTCTTGTGACGGGATTATTTACTAAGTCCTCATTTTTACTTAAATAATTTGCCATAGTGTATTTGGTGTTAAAGATTTATATTCAATTATATTTATCCATCATAAACTTTACAAGATCGAAATATTTTTTCCTACATTCAGAGTTTCTTCCTGCGTCAATCAATCTTATGCACGGTTGAATATACTCTTTCATTATCGTTTTACAAGTCTCACCATAATCTGAGGACTTAATCATTTTTTCCACAAGATCAGGAGCGCAGTCGTAATAAACAGACACGTCAAGTGGACCATTCTTTTGCCTCATAAGCCAATTGTCACGGAAGAACCGCAACTTGGTCAGTTCAACACAGTCGTCAGGCTTTCCATAATAATCACAAACTGCCGTTGTTATAAAACAGAAACCACGTCTCTTATTACTGTTATCCCATTTATTATTGGACTCATATGTTTTATGACGATTGTTATCTCTGCAATCCTTACAACGTTTCGGCATGTCTAACCCTTTTGACACAAAGTAGTCACGCTCTCGATTCGTTATCGTAAAGATTTTGCCGCATACAGAACATTCGCGCATCATATATACTTTATTGCAATAAGCCTGACGCTGCCGTTTCTCTTCTTCCTTTTTTATTTGTTTGACTTTCTTTTTTAAGCAATTTGGACACAAATCAGATACTCGCTCATGAAGAATATATTCTTTATAATTTGAGTATTTGAACTTTTCACCACATGATTTACAGATGCTTTCAGACATCCCTTTTATGCATTCATTACAATACCAACCTTCGTGCATATATTCCGTGTCAATTTCTCTTCCACAAAGAGAACACATAGCATAGGTATGACCAGGAACTTTCTTATATGTCTTTGGAAATAGCTTTAAAGATTCTTCGTCAACTTTAGACAAGTATCCATCATGCAAATTTTTTTTGTATAACTTGAGTAACTTCAGCCAATAACGTGTAGTTGGACGTTTGACTTCATCATAAAGACGTTCCCCTTTCTTAAATGTAAGAAAAAAGGTCTCTTTAACTTTAGGATGCAGGTGACTCCAAAAATAGCACCAATTCCCATTGGGTATTTTATTGTTACTATTTTGTTTATAAGGATACGAGAAGTCCCCTTCTTTAATGTTCTGCATTATATCCTCGCAATCTAATTTTGCATATGGTTTTTGACCATACATTAATATTTTAAACAAGAGTGTAGCCATAGCAAAAGATTCATTGCCTTCTGTCCTCAAGAATGAATCATATTCTTTACCTTGTATTTCTGGTGCTGTAAAATCCTCTTTACCAACAGGACATGGAAAACCATCAACTTGAAAACTGTCGGTATCCACAAAATTAACTTTTGTAGGCGATTCAATGAGTATATTCGAACCATTTATGTCTCCAAGGATAATGCCTTTCTCATGAAGTTCTTGTATTGTCGAAACTATAGTTAAGCATAAGTCAAGAAGATCATCTCTTGTCCATGTTGGGAAGAATCTAGTAAATCCTTTTTCACCTTTAAATATAGTCCCATCAAGAGTTCGTCCTTTAACTAATGACATCAAATAGCCAATGACCTCACCTTGGGCATTATACACCAGCTCTGTAGGCAGACATACGCCTGCAACAATTATGTTTTTAGATATTAATGTTGATAGTTTTGCTTTCTTTCTCTCCGTAAGTTTTCCTTTGTGATAAATCTTGGCAACAATATTATCATCTATGTCAATTTTATAGACCGTACCCTCACCTCCTGCTTTAAAATCCTCTACTAATTGTATTTTTCTACCTTGCTTGGTAAACACATAATCCCCTTGCTGAGGTAAAGAACTTAGGGAGATAGGAGTATTTGGAATAGATGTTAACACTATAGTGTCCTTGCTGAAAGAACTATGATTCGTATCTTGTTTGTTCAGAGATAAAGCTTCTTTTATATTAAAAACATATACACGCTTCCCAAGAACTGATTTGCTCTTGTTGAGGTTGAGCACATCAGATTTTAGCTTTTTGTCTTCGGTAATAAGTATGAGATTGTATTTTAAACGGAATTGTGTAAATATGCATAGAAATACATTGTCGGCAAATTTTCCGTCATTTTCATTTCCACGAATATCTATAAACTGATTAATTATTTTCAACGTCTCAAAAGCAGAATTCGCTTTTTTCTGCATTCTTGGATTTCTTTTATGTTTCTCTATTTCTTTTAAGCAACTATTAGGAATTATTAATTTCTTGTGATTAACACCCAATACAGGAACAAGAGCTTCTAGAAAATAGTCAAAGTTATTCCTCATCATTGAGCACGTATCAATGAATACTCTCACATCGTCCTTTTGCAAAAGATTATAAAGCGATGCGTTTAACTTTATTGATCCTGTTTTCATTTGGCAAGTTCGTTTACTGTCATTTCATCCCAGTCTTTCACAATTCATTCGCAAATTTAGGGAATGTATCCCAATATTGCAAATAGAATACGGAATATTTTCTACCAAATAGGCTTCACAGCTGCTATCTAAACAGACTTGGCTATCCTTTCCCTTTGCACGTTCCCACTCATTGTATATATTCTCGCATTTCAATTTAAAGCCCTACATCTTCTTACCCATCGCAAGAGGACAAGGAGATGTAGAGCATAATAACCTTACTGCACAGAGTTTTCCAATGCTTGTGCCTTTTCTTCTGAAAGACAGAGAGAGTCACGAAGTCTGTTAAGAAGTTTCCTATCGCGCGGCGATATTTCTCCATCAGCCATGACCTCCTTCAAAGCTTCAAGATACTCCATCTCCTCGTCTGAGAGTTTTGGCATTACCATATTCTCTAACTCTGCAGCACGCTCTGGCGTAATCTTATACCTACCACGCAAACGCTCCAAAAACTTTCTTGCACGTTCATCAATCTCCCCACCATCCTCAAGACAGAACTTTACTTCTTCAAGATACTTGGCCTCATTTTCTAAATGATCTTTTTCTGAAGCTTTCTTCATTTCAAGTATCACCATATTTTCAATCTCTGCAGCACGCTCTGCAACAACTCCATATCTTCCGCGCAGACGCTCCAAGAACATTCTTGCATGCGCATCAATTCCTTCGCCGTCTTCAAGACAGCTTCTTACTTCCTCAAGATATTTAACCTCATTTTCTGAAAGATTATTTTCTAAAACTTTCTTGGTTTCAAGAGCTACATCACTATTTGAAGCACCGCCATTTCTATATTCTTGCCCCCCCGCCAAAAGATTAGAGGATCGGAAGCGCACTTCCACTTTCCATTGAGTGTCTTCCGTATCGCGAAGCTGCGATTTAGCCTCCGTCTCAACGTCTGTATGAACTTTCATCCACAAATACCGCGCACTTGCAGTAACGTCTTTTTTCTCTGAAGAAGAGACAAATTTGGTAGAAGACGATGAAACAAATTCATTGTATTCAAGCATATTGCCACCAATTCTACTTTGCACAAGACGTTTCCATTGGGGCTGTTCCTCATACCATATTAATCCTTCTGGAACATACGGCTTCTTTGTCGGTTCAAACACCATCTTCATCGTACGCTTTGTGACATCTTTTGCCTCACTTTGAGAACCACTATCTTGCTGCACATTGCCCTCACCTGAAAACAATTTAATGTCTGCAGAACCACCCACGTTACTCGATAGATTGTTCATTTCCTCCACGCTCTTGCCTTTTACCGAAGTAATACATATTTCCTCTGCTCCAAGGCATTCCAAAAGATAACACAATTCATGAACTTTATCTACGAAGAACAAATCTTCAGACTCTTCATAAGGCACATATAATTCTGGATTATAAGGATGGCCTATGTAGAGTTGATTAGCAACAGGATGCCCCATAGAAAACTTTACGCACGACGGAAGATTCGATAAACGAAACACTGTTATACCATCCGACACGCAACCTGCAATGTCCTTGTCTTTCACAGGCATGATAAATTTACGTTCCTTGTAAGGACGCTCAACGACAAAGTTATCCCATTTCTGCTTGATGACCTCATTATCCTCAATACTTTGCAACAGTCCATACATTTCATCCCTCTTCTCATTTTCTTCAACATCCATTCCAAGGATAATACTTTCGCGAATGTTTATATCTCCTAAACACAACTTCACAGGCACAATCCAATACTGAATTAAGGCCTTGTTCTTATCATTCTTTTCCAACTTGTAAGCTATCTCCAATTCTTTTTGGGATTCTTCAAGTTTGCTTGAATCCATATTATCACATTCTTTCGCACCCTCTATCTCAAACAAAATGCGACCTTTGGTAAAATGCCCATTGATTTGCTCATCGACATCGCTTGAAGCTATAAGGATGTCACAAGAAGCCAAGGCTTCTTCATTATTTCCATTCTGAAAAAGTTCCCAAGCATCAGGAATTGCATCAACCATATTGGCTATGTCTGCTAATGCTTTAGCCAGTTTCATACAACGTTCCCCTCCAGGGAATTCACCTTTATAAAAATATTTCCAAGACACACAAGGCTCTGTGCCATCGTGCATCGTAAAGTAAAACTTGGTTTCTTGATAAGTAACGTTTTCTATGGCTTGCCATTCAAGCTCAAATGATTGAGAAGCATCGTTGTTGTCAGGAATGAAATAAAATTTCCTATCAGTGATGACTAAACCTTGATTATCGCTGCTCCAAAAAGAAGTATCTCTTTTAAAAAGCAATCTCTCTTCGCGCGAAACTCCAAAGCCACTCTTTATACTTGCTATAGCCTCATCACCCAAGTCAAAACAAACGATACAATCAGTCCCATTAGAGACGTGCCATTCTTGTACTCTCTGTGAGAATTCCAAAAATATTTTTCCTTCCGTAGTAGATCTCCATGCAGCATCATCTTCGGATGACACCAAAACTGCCCTACCTGACTCATCTATAACGCCAAGCCCTCTCTTCATCCAATATTCAGATAGCTCAGCATCCTTATCCAA
>CAZXFP010000030.1:0-19278 GCA_964640675.1 uncultured Prevotella sp.
ACATTTTTAATTTATTTTTCTCCAATTTTTAATTTAAAAATGTCTGCAAAACCATACCTTTCGCATCGCCAAAGCAAAGATGTCTGAAAACAGCACCTCACACACCTCCTCCGCGCCCCGTCTCTCCCAGTCCCTCAACAGAGCCGCCACCCCCACCCCGAAACAGCCCCATCACGCACGCCACACTGCAAAAACGGAAGCAACAGAAGCTATTTTCTCAGAAAAAGAACGTACCTTTGCAAACCGAGCGTTGCGCAAAATGGCAAACGGCACGGAGCAAATTTGACAACAAAAGGCACGCCCGCCAAGCCCATCAGAGGCAGCGGAAGGAAGCCCTCGAAGCGCGCCATGTCGTTAAAAAAACAAATTTTACTCCTACATATTAGGTAATTGGCCAAATTATAGTTAACTTTGCATCTCAATTTGCGCGGACAAATCCGTGGAGACAAGAGCCTCAAGAAAAATTATAAACAAAATATAACGAACAACAAAAGAATGAAAGTTTCATTTGAGAATCCCGATAAGGTCAACGGCTTGCTGACGCTGACCATCGAAGAGGACGATTACAAGGCAGACGTTGAGAACAAGCTCAAGGAGTACCGCCGCCGTGCCAACGTGCCGGGCTTCCGCCCCGGCCAAGTGCCCATGGGGCTGATTCGCCGCCAAGTGGGCAGCAGCGTCAAGGTGGACGCCATCAACGACGTGCTGGGCAAGGAGATGCAGAAGTATCTCACCGACAACAAGATTCAGGTTCTTGGACAGCCTATGGCTCACGAGGGCGACGAGGCTATCGATCTGGACAAGCCCGCTCCCTACGTGTTCCGCTTCGACATCGCCGTGGAGCCGGAGTTTGACGCCACACTGAGCGACAAGGACACCATCGACTACCACGAGATCACCGTAGACGACAAGCTCATCGACCAGCAGGTGGAGATGTTCTGCCGCCGTTTCGGCCACATGGACGACAAGGCCGAGACCTATGACGCAACGGCCAACGACCTGCTGAAGGGCGACCTGCGCGAGCTGGACGAGAACGGCAACACGCTCGAGGGCGGCATCACCGTGGAGGGCGCAATGATCATGCCTACGCAAATCAAGGTAGACGAGGTTCGCGCACTCTTCGATGGAGCCAAGCTGGGCGACATCATCACTTTCAGCCCCCGCAAGGCTTATCCCGAGAACGACAGCGAGATTGCCGCACTGCTGAAGATTGAGCGCGACAACGTGGCCGAGCACACGGGCGACTTCTCTTTCCAGGTGACGACCATCTCTCACTTCGTGGCTGCCGAGAACAACGAGGAGCTTTGGAAGAACGTCTATGGCGAGGAGGCAGGCATCAAGGACGAGGCCGCTTTCCGCAAGGCCATCGCCGAGGGCGTGGGCCAGCAGCTGGTGCAGGATCAGGACTACAAGTTCATTCAGGACGTGCGCAAGTACTGCGAGGAGAAAGTGGGTCAGCTCACCTATGCCGATGGCATCCTCAAGCGCGTAATGCTGCAGAACAACAAGGAGAAAGGCGAGAAGTTTGTTGAGGACAACTACGAGCGCAGCATCAAGGAGCTGACGTGGCACCTCATCAAAGGCCAGCTGGCCAAGCAGAACGGCATCCAGATTGAGGACAAGGACATCCGCGAGATTGCCATCCAGTCTACCCGCGCACAGTTCGCGCAGTACGGCATGACCGGTCTGCCCGAGGACTTGATCACCAAGTATGCCGAGGAGATGCTGCAGAAGCGCGAGAACATCGATCCGCTCGTGGAAGCCGCGCTTGACCGCAAGCTCTCGCAGAAGCTCAAAGAGGTGGTTACGCTCAACAAGAAGGCCATCTCCCTCGACGACTTCAACAAGCTCGCTGAGGAATAAATTTCAGCTTTTTGCGAAAAAAACTTCTTTTTCCAAGAGGTTATCGTTTTTTTTTCCTAACTTTGTGTGTGAATAAGGGTTGCCACACCTGAGCCGTTTGGCACATTCTTTGTTCGCAGGCAATGGAAAAGAGGCCGATAACCTCTTTGTTTTTGTCAAAAAGTAAATAACAGAAAAGGTGAAAATGAACGACTTTAGAAAGTACGCCGTTGGGCATCTCGGCATGAACGGCCTGGTGCTTGACGATGTGGTGAGGTCACAGCAATACCTCAATCCCTACATCCTGGAAGAACGGCAGCTCAACGTTACGCAGATGGACGTGTTCTCGCGCCTGATGATGGATCGCGTCATCTTCCTTGGCACAGAAATCAACGACTACACGGCCAACACGCTCCAAGCGCAGCTGCTCTATCTCGACTCGGTAGACCCCGAAAAAGATATTTCCATCTACATCAACTCGCCGGGCGGCAGCGTCACGGCGGGACTTGCCATCTATGACACAATGCAGTTTATATCCAGCGATGTGAACACGCTCTGCACGGGCATGGCCGCATCGATGGCAGCCGTGCTGCTCGTGGCAGGCAAGGAGGGCAAGCGTTCCGCCCTTACCCACAGCCGCGTGATGATTCACCAGCCGCTCGGAGGCGTGCAGGGACAGGCCTCGGACATCGAGATTGAGGCAAGGGAGATTCAGAAGTTCAAGAAAGAGCTTTACACCATCATCTCCAACCACTCCCACCAGCCCTACGAGAAAGTGTGGAACGACAGCGACCGCAACTATTGGATGACCGCCGACGAGGCGCAACAATACGGAATGATAGACACCGTGCTGAGAAACAAGCGCGGCGGCAGCAACGACAACGCGGCTGACACCAAGCAGCAGAACCAATAAACAGCACGTAGGAAACGCATTATGTCTCAAAAGAAATGTAATTTCTGCGGGAGAAGCGAGAGCGAAGTACGTATGCTCATCACCGGGCGGAGCGGATTCATCTGCGACGACTGCGTGAAGCAAGCCTACCAAATCATGGAGACGGCAGGCTTTATCAACGCCGACGATGAGCCGCAGCAGAAAGAGCCGGAAGCCCCGAAGCTGAGCGAAGTGCCCAAGCCCAAGGACATCAAAGCCTATCTTGACCAATACGTCATCGGACAAGAGGAGGCCAAGCGCGCACTTTCCGTGGCCGTCTACAACCATTACAAGCGGTTGCAGCAGCCCGAGGACGAGAACGGAGTGGAGATAGAGAAGAGCAACATCATCATGGTGGGCTCCACTGGAACGGGAAAGACGCTCCTTGCCCGCACCATTGCCAAGCTGCTCGACGTGCCGTTTACGATTGTGGACGCAACAGTCTTCACCGAGGCCGGCTATGTGGGCGAGGACGTGGAGAGTATCCTTACCCGTCTGCTGCAAGTGGCCGACTACAACGTGCCCGCCGCAGAGCGCGGAATCGTCTTCATCGATGAGATCGACAAGATAGCCCGCAAGAGCGACAACCCCAGCATCACCCGCGACGTAAGCGGCGAGGGCGTTCAGCAGGGATTGCTCAAGCTGTTGGAGGGAACAGTGGTGAACGTTCCGCCCAAAGGCGGACGCAAGCATCCCGACCAAGAGTACACGCAGGTCAACACGAAGAACATCCTCTTCGTGTGCGGCGGCGCGTTCGATGGCATCGAGAGCAAGATTGCACAGCGACTCAACACCCACGTAGTGGGCTTCAACTCCATTCTGAACACGGCTCACATAGACAAGAACGACTTAATGAAGTATGTGCTTCCGCAAGACTTGAAGTCGTTCGGTCTGATACCCGAGATTATCGGACGACTGCCCGTGCTCACTTCCTTGAAGCCCCTCGACCGCGCCGCGCTGCGCAGAATCCTCGTGGAGCCGCGCAACTCCATCATCAAGCAGTTTGCCAAACTGTTCGAGATGGACGGAATCACCCTTACTTTCACAGAAGACGCACTCGACTACATTGTTGACAAGGCCGTAGAATACAAGCTCGGGGCACGCGGACTGCGCTCCATCGTGGAGAGCGTGGTCAACGAGGCCATGTTTGAGCTGCCCTCACAGCAAGCCAACAAGCTCGAAGTGACGCGCGACTACGCAGAAAGAGAACTCGACAAGTCGGCCAGCCTGCACCGCTTGGAGCAGACTGTCTGACCCTCACATCCACCTTTCCGCCAGCGGGCACACGAAAAACCCGCCGGCGGAAAGGCTTCCGGCACGGATTCGCCACCAGATGGCGGCCGTCACCACCTGACCATATCGGAAATACCAACTATTAACAATGACAAAGGAAGTTAATCTGACAGAAGCGCTCAAGCACCACTTCGGCTTCGACAAGTTCAAGGGCGACCAGGAAGCCATCATCCGCAATCTGCTCGATGGCAACAACAGCTTCGTCCTCATGCCCACGGGAGGCGGGAAAAGCCTCTGCTACCAGCTTCCGTCGCTGATAATGAGGGGCACAGCCATCGTTGTGTCGCCGCTCATTGCGTTGATGAAGAACCAAGTCGACGTTATCAACGGAGTGAGCGAGGAAGACGGCGTGGCCCATTACCTCAACTCTTCTCTGAAGAAGACGGAGATAGACCAAGTGAAGGCCGACATCGTGAAGGGGCACACCAAACTGCTCTACGTAGCACCCGAGTCGCTCAACAAGGAGGAGAACATAGAGTTCTTCAAGACCGTCAACATTAGCTTCTACGCCATCGACGAGGCTCACTGCATCTCGGAATGGGGACACGACTTCCGTCCCGAATACAGAAAGATACGCCACGCCATCGACGAGATAGGCGGCGCACCCATCATTGCGCTCACAGCAACGGCCACCGACAAGGTGCGCACCGACATCAAGCGAAGCCTCGGCATTGAGAACGCACCAGAATTCAAAAGCTCCTTCAACCGCCCCAACCTCTACTATGCCGTGAAGCCCAAGACCAAGGAGGTGGACAAGGACATTGTGAAGTTCATCAAGGAGAATCCCGGCAAGAGCGGCATCATCTATTGCCTGTCGCGAAAGAAAGTGGAGGAGCTGGCCGAGATTCTCAAAGCCAACGACATCAAGGCCGCGCCCTACCACGCAGGCCTCGACTCGGAGACGCGATCGCGCACGCAGGACGACTTCTTGATGGAAAACATCGATGTGATAGTGGCCACCATCGCCTTCGGCATGGGAATCGACAAGCCCGATGTGCGCTTCGTCATCCACTACGACATCCCCAAATCGCTCGAAGGCTACTACCAGGAGACCGGACGCGCAGGGCGTGACGGCAAGGAGGGCGTGTGCGTGGCCTTCTACTCGCACAAAGACCTGAAAAAGCTGGAGAAATTCATGGAGAACAAGCCCATTGCCGAGCAAGACATCGGACGGCAGCTGCTCCAAGAGACCGCCGCCTACGCCGAGTCGTCCGTATGCCGGCGCAAGATGCTGCTCCATTACTTCGGCGAGGAATACGGCAAGGACAACTGCGGGATGTGCGACAACTGCGTGCGACCCAAGCAAAAGATTGAGGCCGAGAAGCAACTGGCCATCGTGCTGCGCGCCATCGCCGCGCTGAAAGAGAACTTCAAGCAGGAATACCTTGTCGACTTCGTCAAAGGCCGCCCCACCGACGACATCCGGATGCACAAGCACGACGAGCTGGAGGAATTTGGCGAGGGCGAAAGCGAGAATCCCAAGATATGGAATCCCATCATACGCCAAGGACTGCTGGCCGGATACATCCGGAAAGACGTGGAGAGCTACGGCCTGCTGAAGCTCACCGCCGCCGGAAAACGCTACATGAAGCACCCCACATCGTTCCAGATAGTAATGGACACAGAGTTCAAGGACGATGACTACGAAGACGGCGGCGAAGGCGGATTCGGCGTGCTCGACCCACAGCTGCACGCCATGCTCAAGCAGCTGCGCCACCAGATGGCACGCAGCCAGAAACGCCCGCCCTACGTCATATTCCAAGATGTCTCCCTGGAACAAATGGCCACCGTCTATCCCGTCAGCGAGCAAGAGCTGCTCAACATACAGGGCGTGGGACTAGGCAAGGCCAAACGCTACGGCCAGCCATTCTGCGACCTCATACGCAAATACTGCGAGGAAAACGCCATAGTGCGCCCCGAGGAATTCAGAGTGAGAACCGTGGCGAAAAAGTCGATGCAGAAAGTGAAAATCATTCAGGGCATCGACCGCAAACTGTCGCTTGAGGACATTGCGCACGCCGAGGGACTCGACTTCGATGAGCTGATAGACAAGCTCGATGACATCGTGGACAGCGGAACGAAGCTCAACATAGACTACTACCTCGACGACATCTACGACGAGGAGCAGGTGGAGGACATCTACGACTACTTCATGGAGAGCGAGACCGATGACATAGACAAGGCGATGGACGAGCTTGACGAGGACTACACCGAAGAGGAGATACGCCTCGTGCGCATCAAATTCATATCGGAGATGGCCAATTAGCCGCCATCCGAACCCACCACAGCAAGGGGAAACCGCGAGAACAAGCGCGCGGCTTCCCCTTTTTCATTGCCCGTCTCCACCCGCTTCCGCGCCACATCGGCACACCATCAGGCTCTGAAAACATCCGACACATCTTCCCTTCAATCCCTCCCCGAAAACAAAAGGTATGGTTTTGGCTTGCAAAAGGTCACCTTTCGCACGCCAAAACCATACCTTTCACAAGGCAAAACCATACCTCCCGCCACCACACCCGGCAAGGCCACGCCCCAACAGGCAAAAAGGCGGCGGCGTTAAATTGATTTAACGGGAACAGATTTCGACCTTTCCACAAGGAGATGTGGAAATTTATTGCTAAATTTGCACGCAATAATTTTTTAATAAATCAGATATGTCATCATTTATTGCAGATAAAGTAGCAATGGACGGCTTGACTTTTGACGACGTCCTGCTCATTCCGGCTTATTCAGAGGTATTGCCCAAGGAGGTAGAGATGAGAACCAAGTTCTCCCGCAACATCAGCCTCAACATCCCCATCGTAACGGCGGCCATGGACACGGTGACCGAAGGCGCGATGGCCATCGCCATCGCACGCGAGGGCGGCATTGGCGTTATCCACAAGAACATGACCATTGAGGAGCAGGCGCGGCAAGTGGCCATCGTCAAGCGTGCCGAGAACGGCATGATCTACGACCCGGTGACCATCCGCAAGGGCTGCACCGTGGGCGACGCACTGCAAATAATGCACGACTATCACATCGGCGGCATACCCGTTGTGGACGATGAGGGCCACCTCGTGGGCATCGTTACCAACCGCGACCTGCGCTTCGAGACCCATCAGGACAAGGCCATCGATGAGGTGATGACATCCGAGAACCTCGTCACAACCCATCAGCAGACCGACCTGAAAGCCGCCGCGCGCATTCTGCAAGAGAACAAAATAGAGAAGCTGCCCGTAGTGGACAAGGACAACCGCCTTGTGGGCCTCATTACTTATAAAGACATCACCAAGGCCAAGGACAAGCCCATGGCCTGCAAGGACGACAAAGGCCGCTTGCGCGTGGCAGCGGGCGTGGGCGTGACCGCCGACTCCATGCTGCGTGCCGAGGCACTGGTCAAGGCCGGTGTCGATGCCATCGTCGTAGACACCGCCCACGGCCACAGCAAGGGCGTGATTGCTACGCTGAGAGACATCAAGACGGCATTCCCCGAAGTGGACGTGGTAGTGGGCAACGTGGCCACGGGCGAGGCAGCATCATTCCTCGTGGGCAACGGCGCCGATGGCGTAAAGGTGGGCATCGGCCCGGGCAGCATCTGCACCACACGCGTGGTGGCAGGCGTGGGCGTGCCGCAGCTGTCGGCCATCTACGATGTCTACACCGCACTGAAAGGCACCGGAGTGCCCCTCATCGCCGATGGCGGACTGCGCTATTCGGGCGACATCGTCAAGGCACTGGCCTCTGGCGGAAGCTCGGTAATGATAGGCTCGCTCGTGGCAGGAACGGAGGAGTCGCCGGGCGACACGATTATCTACAACGGACGTAAGTTCAAGAGCTACCGCGGCATGGGTTCGCTGGAAGCCATGGGACAGAAGAACGGCAGCAAGGACCGCTACTTCCAGTCGGCAACAACCGATGCGAAGAAGCTCGTACCCGAGGGCATCGCCGGCCGCGTGCCGTACAAGGGCACCGTGCAGGAGGTCATCTACCAGCTGCTGGGAGGTCTGCGCTCGGGCATGGGCTACTGCGGCGCGGCCAGCATAGAGCAGCTCCACAACGCCAAGTTCACCCGCATCACCAATGCAGGCGTGCTGGAGAGCCACCCCCACGACATCACCATCACCAGCGAGGCACCCAACTACTCCCGCCCCGAATAAGCGGGAAGCCACGCAAGGCTCCGCCCCTCTATAATAAGGAAAGGGCGGAGCCAAGGTTTTACGAAAAAAGAATACAGAGAAAGCTACGAATATATGAGACTGAAGACACTTTTCTCGGCCTTGTTCCTCGGCCTCGCGCTGACAGGACAAGCCCAAAACGCGTCCGACCCCACGATTATGACCATCAACGGGCAGCCCGTGAGCCGGTCGGAGTTTGAGTATTCCTATAATAAGAACAACTCTGAGGGCGTAATCGACAAGAAAACAATCGATGAGTACGTGGACTTGTTCATCAACTACAAGCTGAAAGTGCAAGCCGCACTGGATGCCCGGCTCGACACACTGCCCTCCTTCAAGAAGGAATTTCTTGGATACCGCGACCAGCAGATTCGCCCCGCAATGATCAACGATGCCGACGTGGAAGCCGAGGCACGCCGAATCTACAAGGAGACGCAGGAGCGAATCGATGGCAACGGCGGCATGCTGAAAGTGGCACACATACTCATCAGAACCCCGCAAAAGGCCAGCGCGGAGCAGGCGGCAAAGGATTCGGTCAAAGCCGACTCCATCTACAAGGCCATTACAGCCGGTGCCAACTTCGCAGAACTGGCGGCCAAGCACTCCGATGATAAGAATTCGGCCGTCAAGGGCGGCGAGCTGCCGTGGGTTACCAAAGGCCAGACCGTGCAACAGTTTGAGAACGTTGCGTTCGCAATGGAGAAAGGCAAGGTGAGCGCGCCCGTCAAGTCGCCATTCGGATGGCATATCATCCGCCTCGATGACAAGCGCAACTTCCACCCTTACGACTCTTTGCGCAACGACATCTACAAGTTCATCGAGATGCGCGGTCTCCGCGAGAAGATCATCAACGACAAGCTGGACACGCTGGCTAAGCAGCAGAACACCACGCCGGCCGCTATTCTCGACAACAAGCTCAAGGAAATGGAGGCAGAAGACCCAAGCCTGGCCAATCTGGTGAAAGAGTATCACGATGGATTGCTGCTCTTCGAAATCAGCAACCGCACCATTTGGGAGAAAGCGGCCAAGGACGAGGAAGGTCTGAAGACCTATTTCAAGAAGCACCGCAAGAACTACAAGTGGGAAAAGCCGCGCTTCAAGGGCATGGCCTACCACGTGAAAGACCAAGCCGACGTAGCCGCCGTGCGCAACTGCGTGAAGGGCGTGCCCTTTGCAGAGTGGGCCGACAAGCTGCGCAAGACCTTCAACAACGACTCCACCATCCGAATCCGCGTGGAGAAAGGCATATTCAAGGAGGGAGACAACCCGCTCATCGACCGTGAGGCATTCAAAAAGGACGTGACCGTAAAGGAACTGAAAGGCTACCCCATCGATGCCACCTACGGAAAGGTAATCAAAGCCCCCGAGGAACTGGAGGACGTGCGCGGCCAAGTGACCTCCGATTATCAGAATATGCTCGAAGAGCAGTGGGTCAAAGACCTGCGCAAGAAATACGAAGTGGTTGTAAACCGCGACATTCTCGCCACGGTAAACAAGCACTAACTGTGCGACGAAACACGATTGTATGAAGAAAAACAAAATCATGGCTGCCCTGCTGTTGCCCGTATCACTGCTGGCAACGGCCGGGCTTAGCCACAACAATGCCCCATCGCGCCTCTTCGCTCAGCAGGACGACAGCACACAGGCCACAACAGCACAGGCCGAGCCGGAACTGCAAAGCGTTATTGACGAGGTGATATGGGTCGTTGGCGATGAGCCGATACTGAAGTCGGAAGTCGAAATCACGCGCCTGCAAGGCCAAGCCGAAGGTGTGACGTGGGACGGCGACCCCGACTGCCGCATTCCGGAACAGATTGCCGTGCAAAAGCTGTTCCTCCATCAAGCCGCACTGGACAGTATCGAAGTGACGGAGGCGGAAATCAACCAGGGAGTGGACCAACAAATCAACTATTGGCTCTCTCTCCCCACTATCGATGGCTCCCGCGAGCGACTGGAGCAATACCAGCGCAAGTCCATCTCGCAGATGCGGCAGGACATGCACGATGACTTCCGCGACCGACAGCTTGTGCAAAAGATGCAACAGGAGCTGGTCAAGGACATTGAGGTGACCCCCGCCGAGGTGCGCGCATTCTTCAAAGACATGCCCAAAGACAGCCTTCCGGAGATTCCAACCACCGTGGAGGTGCAGATTCTGACGCAGAATCCGAAGATAGAGACCGAGGAAATCAACCGCATCAAGAACCAACTGCGCGAGTTCACCGACCGCGTTACGAAGAAAGAGACCTCTTTCTCCACGCTTGCCCGCCTCTATTCCGAGGACAAAGGGTCGGCACGAATGGGCGGCGAGCTGGGATTCACCGGACGAGGGCTGCTTGATCCGGCCTTTGCCAACGTGGCTTTCAACCTGACCGACCCCAACAAGGTGTCGAAAATCGTTGAGACCGAGTTCGGATACCACATCATCCAGCTCATTGACCGCCGCGGCGACAAAATCAACGCGCGCCATATCCTGCTGCGCCCCCGTGTCTCCGATGAGTCGGTAGAGGCCGCAAAGCTCCGTCTCGACTCCATTGGCGATGACATCAGAGCCGGCAAGTTCTCCTTTGGCGACGCTACGGCCTACCTCTCTGACGACAAAGACACCAAGGCCAACCACGGTATCATGGTCAACAGCACCGAGTCGGCACGCACATCGCGCTTCCGCATGCAAGACTTACCCACCGAAGTGGCTGCCGTAATCGACACCATGAAAGTGGGCGAGGTGTCGCGGGCTTTCCGAATGGTGACCGACCGAGGCAAAGTGACCACGGCCATCGTGCGCCTCATGGCACGCACCGATGCCCACCGCGCCACCATCACCGAAGACTTCCAAGCTATGAGCGAGGTGGTGCTGAGCCACATGAGACAAAAGAAGATACACGACTGGGTGGTGAAGAAAGTAAAGGACACCTACGTGTGGATAAGCCCGCTCTACAGAGGATGCAATTTCGAATACGAGGGATGGGTTAGATGAGCAAGAACACTTCCAACCGAACACAAAAAGGCGGGCATAGGGCTTACACTTGGTGGGTTCTATGCCTGCTTGGGTTATTCCTGCCCCTGTCGCTGGCCTACGCGCAGAAGCCGGAAGACAAGCCCAAGCCCACAGAGAAAGTCTATCTCGACCACGCCGATGTGCTTTGGCACGACCAGGCCACCATGCCCGGCGTGCAGGTGGCACGCGGCCACGTGCGTTTCCGCTACGATGGCATGACGCTGCGCTGCGACAGCGCGTGGCTCAACCAGGAACAGTCTTACTTCAAGGCGTTCGGCCATGTCAAAATGACAAGGCCAGGCGGCGTTACGCTCGACTGCGACCGCGCCCACTACGATGGCTTCGCCCGTATGCTCCACGTGCGCGGCCAAGTGGTGGTGAGACAGCCGGGGCGGATGCTCCGCTGCGACAGTCTCGACTACGACATGCAAAGCGAAACGGCCAACTTCTTTGGCGGGAGGGGCACACTCGTGGCGGGTACAAACGTCATCATTGCCGATGAGGGCACCTACAACACCAGCACGAAAGACTTCACGTTCGTGGGCGATGTGGTGATGCGGTCGCAGCAAGGCCGCATACGCAGCGTCAATACGCCACGCGCCGACGGCAATGTGGAAACGGGCGAGGTGCACGTGACGGGAAAATCGGTCCTGCGCATGAGCGATGGCGGCGTGATTCGCACCAATGAGGGATTCTTCAACCAACAAACCGGCTCGGCACGCACCGTAGGCCACGCCACCATCACCTCGCCCGAGCGCGACATTGACGGCACCGACATAGCCTTCAACAACGAGACGGGCGACGCAGAGGGACACGGCGGAGTGACCATCAACGACAAGAAGGAGCTGCGCACCATCAAGGGCAAGGACGTGTGGTACAACAGCAAGTCGGGCTATATGGAAGGACAGGGCAACGTAGACATAGAAGACAGCAAGAACAACCGCACCATCACCGGGCAGCGCGTGGTCTACAACGCCACAAGCGGCGAAATGCGAGGCTACGGCAAGGCACGCATAGACGACCGAGGGTCGCAGCGCATCATCAGCGGCGACACGCTCATATATAATGAGAAGACACGCATGGGCGAGGGCCATGGCAACGTGGACTACATAGACCACCGGGGCAAGAACGCCTTCCGGGCGCAAGACTGCTTCTACACCGAAGAGGCCGCACTGGCCTATGGCGGCAATCCTGGCCCGCTGGCCAAGGAATTCTCGCAGGGCGACACGCTCTACGTACACGCCGACACAGTGAGGATGAGGGCTTGGAACATAAACACCGACTCCGTTTACCGCGAAGTGTACGGCGTGGACAACGTGCGAGCCTACCGAACCGACGTGCAGGCCGTGTGCGGACTGCTCATCGCCAACACACTCGACTCCTGCGTGACGCTCTACGATGACCCCGTGCTCTGGAATGCCAGCCGCCAGCTCTCCGGCGACAGTATCCGCGCCTTCATGAACGACTCCACCCTGCGCGATGCCTACGTCATGGGGCACGCCATGTCCATCGACCTCATGCCCGATGGGAAGCACTTCAACCAAATCAAGTCGAAAACGATGCACGGACACTTCGTTGATGGCAACATCCGCCAAGCCACGGCGGTGGACAACGTGCTCTCCATCTACTACCCCACGGACGACAAGGACAGCACGCTCATCGGCATGGTCTACATTGAGACCGACACCATGCGGATGTATCTCTCCGCAGAGCGGAAACTGCAAAAGATATGGATGCCCAAGACCGAGGGAACGATGTATCCCATGACACAGATTCCGGCCGACAAAGAGCGGCTTCCGGGATTCGCATGGCTCGAAAACCTGCGGCCAAGGGACAAAGACGACGTGTTCCGCCGCGTGACGAAAGCCCAAAGCCAGAAAACGGAGTACCGACTTGTGCCCGCCCCGCCGCGCCAGCGCATCAGCGGAGGCACGAAGACAACAAGATAGCCCCCTATGCGAAACCTGTTCCGGCAACCCAAGCCCCGCCGATTCACCCACCGCTATCAGTACATCGATGAGCGCGAGGAGCGGCTGCGGCTCATCAGGGAGCAAGCACAGAAAGACAAGGAAAACCGCCCCGGCAGCACAGACGCGCGGCAGCAGCTGGCCGAAGCCCTTGCCACGGCAAGGCAGCAGCGACAACAGCGGCGCAAGCGCACAGTAGCCGCGGCATGGCTATGGGGCGCGCTGGCATCGGCGGGGGCAGCCCTGGCACTCATTTTGCTCTATCTGGCCACGTAGCCTCGCGCCAAGCGCGCCGCCACCGCAGAGCTATCCCCAACCGGCAGAATACCCTTCGGACAGCAAAAGCATACCTTTCGGACGGCAAAACCATACGTTTCACCCACCAAAAGGTGCGGTTTGACAAAGCAAAACCATACGTTTCGCGAAGCCACTGGTTTTCAACGGGTTGCAAAACCCGCCAAGCGGGGAGCCAAACTGAGGGCAAAGACAACAGAAAACAGACAATCCACTTTCATCAAGACGAATCATGAGCGATATCATACAGCTACTTCCCGACAGCGTGGCCAATCAGATTGCGGCCGGCGAGGTTATCCAGCGGCCGGCTTCCGTCATCAAGGAGCTGGTGGAGAACGCCGTCGACGCGGGCGCAAAGCACATTGATGTGCTTGTGGTGGACGCGGGACGCACCTCCATACAGGTGATAGACGATGGCAAGGGCATGTCGGAGACCGATGCCCGACTGGCTTTCGAACGCCACGCCACGTCCAAGATACGCCAAGCGGCCGACCTGTTCGCGCTCCGCACAATGGGATTCCGCGGCGAGGCGTTGCCCTCCATTGTTGCCGTGGCACAAGTGGACCTCAAGACAAGGCTTCACGATGAGGACCTGGGCACGCATCTCACCATCTCCGGAAGCCAGTTTCAGGGGCAAGAGCCATGCGCCTGCCCGGCAGGTTCGAACTTTCTGGTGGAGAACTTGTTCTACAACGTGCCCGCAAGAAGAAAGTTTCTCAAGTCGAACGCCACGGAGCTGAACAACATCATTGCCGCCTTTGAACGCATCGCGCTGGTATACAGCGACATCAACTTCACGCTGCGCAGCAACGGCACGGAGGTGTTCAACCTCAAAGCCACCAATCCCCACAAGCGCATCGCCGACATCTTCGGGCGGCGGCTCAACCAAGACCTGCTGCCACTGGACAAAATCAGCACCACGCTGTGCGACATCATGGGCTTCGTGGGCAAGCCCGAGGCGGCCAAGAAGAAGTGCCCCACGCAGTATTTCTTCGTCAACGGACGCTATATGCGCCATCCCTACTTCCACAAGGCAGTGATTTCGGCCTTCGACAGACTGATTGCCGCCGATGAGCAAGTGCCTTATTTCATCTATTTCGATGTGAACCCGGAGGACATCGATGTGAACATACACCCCACGAAGACGGAAATCAAGTTTGAAAACGAACAGGCCATCTGGCAAATCATCACGGCTGCGGTGAAAGACGCAGTGGGCAAGTTCAACAACATCCCCACCATCGACTTCGACTCCGAGGCCAAACCCGACATTCCCGTGTTCAATAGTGACGCGGCAGCGGCCATTACTGCGCCCAAAGTGCAGTATAACCCCCACTACAACCCCTTCAAGGAGACACCGGCAGAGAGCTACAGCCAGCCACGCGTGCCCGATGGGTGGGAGCAAATCTATGAGGGACTGAAAGGCGAGCAGCCCCGGCAGGAAGAGGAGGAGCTGTTTGCGCCCGCGCAAGAGACCACGGAAGAGACCGTGGCAGAGGATAAGTCGCCCGCACACTACCAATATAAGGGCAAATACATCATGACCGCCGTGAAGTCGGGGCTGATGCTCATCGACCAGCATCGCGCCCACGTGCGCATACTCTATGAGGACTATCTGCGTCAGCTGGCCGCACGCAAGCCCGCCTCGCAGCGGCTCTTGTTCCCGGAGATGGTTCGGTTTGCCCCCACCGCGCAACTGCGTCTGCCGGCAGTGCTTCCCGAGCTGCAGGCTATGGGCTTCGAGTTGTCCGATCTGGGCAACGGCAGCTACTCGGTGAGCGCGGTGCCCGCAGGAATCGATGGTCTCAACATCCCCACGCTGCTCATGCAGATGGTGGACGACACCGAGGGCAAGCCATCGGCTGTAAGCGAGGAGATAGACCGTTCGCTCGCGCTCACGCTGGCACGCCATGCGGCCATCCCCTACGGACAAGTGCTGGGCAATGACGAGATGGAAAACATGGTAAACCGCCTCTTTGCCTGCGAGAACGTCAAATACACTCCCGACGGGAAGCCGCTCCTCGCCATCCTCACACAGCAGGAGATAGACCATCTCTTCGCATAGCGCGCACAGATGGCCACAACCGCGTTGCAATTAAAAAAATATATAGCCAAAGAAAAGTTTTTCTACCAAAAGAACAATGCTTTGAGAAATATTCACTAACTTTGCACGCAAAAGACAATCATTAATTAATCACAATTCAACAAGTCGAGAACAATTTTAATTTATAGAAGTTATGAAAAAGTTTTTACTGGTAATGGCACTGGCCGGACTTTCGGTGACAGGCTTCGCCCAGGAGGAGACGCCGACGCAGAAGTACAGCGTCGCCACCAACTCTTTCTGGAGCAATTGGTTCATTCAAGTAGGCGGCAGCTGGAACGTTTGGTACTCCGGACAGGAGCACGGTTCTAACAACTCCTCCAGCCCGTTCAAGTCGTTCCGCTCCAACCCCGGTGCGTCTATCGCCATCGGTAAGTGGTTCACTCCGGGTCTCGGTCTCCGCACGAAAGTGTCGGGCATCTGGGGCAAGACGGTCTATACCAACAACGAGGGTGCAGGCAACAAGTACTGGAGCATCAACGAGCACATCTTGTTCAACATGAGCAACATGATCTACGGCTACAATCCGAACCGCGTTTGGAACTTCGTTCCGTTCGTTGGTGGCGGTGTTACCCGCACGATGACGCACAACCTCTACGGAATGCAGCTCAGCGCAGGTATCCTGAACACGTTCCGCGTAAGCCCGAAGCTGGCTATCAACTTCGAGTTGGGCTGGGATCGTCAGGAAGGTGACGCCGATGGTGTGGACTATACGCACGGACAGCGCGGATGGGACTGCCACGACAACCATCTCTATGGTGAGGTTGGCCTGACCTTCAACCTTGGCAAGTCCACATGGGATCGCACTCCGGACCTGGACGCCATCAACGCACAGCATCAGGCTGCCCTCGATGCGCTCAACGCCAAGTTGCGTGACGCCGAGGCCGAGAACGCCCGTCTGCGCGACGCTTTGGCCAACCAGAAGCCCGTACAGACGCAGCCCGAGGCCGTCAAGGAGCTTATCACCACGCCGGTATCGGTGTTCTTCAACCTCGACAAGACCAACATTGCCTCGCGTAAGGACCTCGTCAACGTACAGGCCATCGCCAAGTATGCTGCCGAGAACGACCGCAGCGTGCTCGTAACGGGTTATGCCGACAGCGCAACGGGTTCTGTCAAGCACAACCAGTGGCTCTCCGAGCAGCGCGCCAAGACTGTGGCCGGCGAGGTAGAGAAGATGGGCGTGCCCGCAAGCCGCATCACACAGGTTGGAAAGGGTGGCGTAGACACGCTGTCGCCCATCTCGTTCAACCGCCGCGCAACGGTTCAGATCACCGACTAATCGCATAACAGCAAGCGATGCCATAACGCATAGGCATCCATAACACGACAATCGCGCCCGACCATTCAATGGCCGGGCGCGATTCGTTATATTCCCAAACACCTACGGAGCGGCTATCGCCAGCTACTCCGAAGCATTCTTATACTTCGGCGAGTCGCCATACTTGTTCCATTCCCGCTCGCTATCCGTGCAAAAGAACACAAGCAGCAGCACCTCATACGCAGCAATCACCACAAGCCACAAGCAATACTTCGCCATAGTACCTGCCACCAGCTCTTCCGCATAGCCCTCCATGCTATCCCCGTAGCTCATCGCCAGCACAAAATCGACAATGAGGCTGACAAAAAACAAAGCCTTGAGGATGAACAGAACGCCATACCACCACCCACTCCTGCCGATGTCGTGCAGACGGCGGAACGCTATCGGCACGGTAAGCAAGTCGAGAATGCAGCCCACAAAAGGAGTAAGGAAAATGCTTGAGGCAATAACGATGCCCTTCATCCACCAAAACTCCGACCGGCGCGACCGACCCGTGAAATCAAAAATCCTGCTCGTGGAAGCATCAAGAGCCTCCGAGAGACTCAACTGAGGATTCGCAACAAACTCTGTCATACCCTATCTTCTTTACATTATAAATCATCCATGGCGTGCTTCTTCACCGCACTGTCATTCGCCTTGTCCATATAAGACAGCTGCACAAAGCAATCCATCCCCCTTTCCCGAGCCATCCGAAGCAATATCGTGCCGTTGGTAAACCGGAATGTCGTCTCAAACGTGGCCTTTTCCACCATCACCTTGAGGTATTTATCCTGATCATCATCTATTTTCTCCCACGCGGCATCCTTCCTGAACCCCTCCACGCAGCCCGTAGGCTGTCCGTACTTCGCCGTCATCATGTCCTTCAAGTCCTTGTAATTGCCATACAGTCCCGCCCAACGCTTCTGCGCGGGAAAATTAACGTTGATGCGCGACACCAAGTCCTTACCCTTAAGCGTGGACACCTCTACGCGACAACCCTTATATCCGGCAAACTCGCCTTCCAGCGTTGTCACTCCATCGCCATCCTCTCCCGACTTGGCAGCACCATACGACGGCGGAGGCACGGGCATAAAGTCCTCCCAGTCCTCCCCGGGGCTAACTTTCTGGAAACCATCCGCCTCCAGACGAGCCACAAACACATCGAGCGTGCCATCAAGGGGAATCCCCTTAAACTTCAAGTGCGCGCCATCGCCCGGCAAAATAGTGTCCTTCGGGGCTACACTCACCGTATCCTCCTGCTTGCCGGTCAGGCTTTTCACTATCTTGCCAGGGTTAAAATCCGCACAACCCGTCAACGAGCAGCCAAACAAAACCGCTGCCATCAAACGCACATATCCCTTCATATCTTTATGGTTAATAAACTTGTTTCCACCTTTCCTCATTCCGAGCGGCGCGCCATGTGCCCCCGTTTCCAAGCACACACCAAAGCGGCACGCCACCATACCAAATGCAAAGATAACAAAAATAACCTTTGCACGCCACTTTTCCGCCAATTTATTTAGCCGCATTCGCCTCCGCGCCCAAACCGCAAGCCACATTCCGCCACACACCATCAAATCCAACGCCCCTCTTTCTCCAATCCATCACTTTTTCATACCTTTGCACTCATGCAGAAACTCCATCCTATTTCCACAACACAACCACCCATCCACTCCGGCATCATGCACGAACCCAAGGAGACCAACACCATCATAGCAAAACCATACCACACGCCGTGCGGCACACTATTGCTCGGCTCGCTGGGCAACAAGCTGTGCCTGTGCCACTGGCAAGCCAAGGAGCGGAGCAAGCACGCAGAGCTGCGACTGAAACGAGAGCTGCGCGCAAACCTCGAAGAGGGCACATCGGAGACAATAGAGGAAGCCATGCTCCAGCTCAGCGAATATTTCACAGGCAGCCGACAAACTTTCAGCCTGCCCCTGCTCCTCATTGGCACGGAATTTCAGAAAACCGTGTGGCGCAAGCTCCAGCAAATACCCTTCGGCGAAACCATCTCCTACGCTCAAACAGCCCTGCGCATCGGCGCGCCCCGTGCCGTCCGGGCAGTGGCCAACGCCATTGCCGCCAACCCACTGTCCGTCATCGTGCCCTGCCATCGCGTCATAGGCAGCAACAACTCGCTCACAGGCTATGCCGGAGGCATAGAAGCCAAGCGCAAGTTGCTCCTTTTAGAAGGCATCAGCCTCCCCAGCCAAGGAGCAAGCCTGTTCCCATAAAGCATCCTCCCCCGCTGCCAACTGCCCCCAAGAGCACACAAAACCAAAGCCGCCCCGCCCCCTTCTCCACGCCCCACACGCAAGAAAGACCAGCGCGAAAGCACCCACCGCCAAATCAGCCGGCACCCATCGCACAGCAAAACCATACCTTTTGCCCTGCAAAA
>CAZXFP010000031.1:0-18837 GCA_964640675.1 uncultured Prevotella sp.
AGTGCTGTAGATGCCGGGCTTTCGATTGATGTGGTGTCGGGATTATGTAAAAAGATAGCAAGGAGATCATTTCGGTCTCCTTGCTATCTTTTTGTGGAGTTTATGCGTTGGTTGGGATGATTAGTGTTTTGTGATTGTGAAGTTTAATTTTTGGATTGCTTTTTTGTGTACGTTGGAGAGGATAGCCACCGCATCCATACACATACGAATATGCCTTAACTGTCTTTTCAGCCAACCATTTGTTAAATAATCCCAAATCCCCCCATACTCACATAAGCATAGTTTTACTTACCTTTGCAACAGCAAGCGTGACAATGAAGATTAACAGCCATTTTGTGCCCAAAATCACCACAAGAGTACTATCAACTTCTATTGCCTCGTTTGCCCTCAAACGCCAATATGCATTTGACAAGAGGAAGAATTTCAACAACTAATCAATACTGATGACGATGACAACAAAACAACTCATGCAGGCCGCTCTCCTCTGCGTGGCCTTCCACACATTGCTTCCCTCGGCGGCAATGGCACAAGAGCGCATCCCTTTTCTGGCCGAAGGCAAAAGCTGGGTGTTCATACACTACTCGCAACGTCCCGGCGAAGAAGACGTGCCACGCGACACAACAACATACAGCGTGCTGAGCGACACCATCGTGCAAGGCATTCCGTGCAAACTTCTTGAAACTGAATACGGCACAGTGACCGCTTTCGAAAAGGGAAGAGACGTTTGGTACTTTCCCGCACAGAGCGAAGAGCCAAGAATCATGTACGTCTTCGACTGCAACGTGGGCGACTCCATCACCATAGGAAGCCCCGAGCCTCATCGGGCTGAGGTAACGCGGGTGGACTCAGCAAGCATTCTGAACGGGGCACACTACAGAACCATCACCTACACGACAGATGATGGGCTGACAAGCTCCTACACCGAGTGCCTGGGCAGCGGTTTGGGCATCATCAACAATCCCTACATCGCGGGAGTCAACGTCAGAATGTTTATCACTATCGGCGGGCAGCCCGTCACCAACTCCATTAAGGACACAAAACAGGGACAAGCGGAGCTGGCAGAAACCGCCAACCGCATCTACAACTTGCAAGGAGTGCGGCTCGCGCAGCCACCCAAGCAGGGCATATACATCCGAAACGGCAAGAAGCACACGGCGAAATAGCTGCCGCACAACACCCCTTCCGCCTTATCCATTGAAGCACAAGAAAAGGCGCGTGGCGGGCATTTGAGACGACACGAAAGCGACTATCCCCTCGCCAAGGGCTTCCTCTTTGTCTCCTCAAATGCCCACCATGCGCCTTGTTACGCAACTTGGCTACAGCCACAACCTACATACCAAGGAAGCCACACGCCCCTTACGGAACAAGACCACGCACACACCAAAAGACATACAGCGCACAATGCCACGACGGAAGCGAAGAAAGGGAAACCGTGTGCTTGCGAGCGGCGTTTGCCTAAAATTAGTTATCAAATTTGCAAGGTCGGTGCTTTTTTCCTACCTTTGCAATTATCAGCTATCAATCCGACAAGGCACATGGTTAATTTGAAAAAAACAGCACTGACATATCTATTTCTGGCTGTCACCACGGCCACCCTTCCCGTCATGGGACAAACCACACCGACCATCGTTCTTAAAGACGGCGCACGCTACACGGGACAGCAACAGCGCGGCAAGCCACATGGCAAGGGCAAGGCGGTATACCTAAACGGCGACACCTATGAGGGCGAGTTTGTCAAAGGCAAACGGCAGGGCGAGGGCACATACACCTTCTCCGATGGCGAGAAATACTCTGGCACGTGGTTTCAGGATCAGCAACACGGACAAGGAGACTTCCACTTCAAGAACGGAAACCGATACTGCGGACTGTGGTACAGGGACTATCAGCAAGGACACGGCATTATGTACTACTACAACGGCGACCAATATGATGGCAACTGGCTCATGGACAAGCGAGACGGCGAGGGACGCTACACGTTCAGCAACGGCGCTTTCTACCAAGGCAACTGGAAAGACGACATGAAGAACGGGCACGGACGCTTCGACTGGGGCGACGGCGCATCGTACACGGGAGACTGGGTGAACAACCTCAAGGAGGGAAAAGGCATCTACATCTATGGCGATGGCGATGAGTATAACGGCGAGTGGAAGAACGACGTGCAGAACGGGCGCGGCATATACAAATACAAGAACGGCGACACCTACGAGGGATACTACGTGGATGGCGAGCGACAGGGCGAGGGAATACTGCGCTACAAGAATGGCGATGTGTACACCGGCCACTTCCAACGCGGCCTGCGGTCGGGACAAGGCACAATGGCTTGGCACAATGGCGATGTGTACACCGGCCTGTGGGACAAAGACGAGGAGAACGGAAAGGGGAAACTGACGAAGAAGAACAAAGACATATACGATGGCAACTTCAGCAAAGGAAAACTGCACGGCGAAGTAATCATACACTATGCCGACGGGAACAAGTTTCGTGGCGAATACCGCGACGGACTGCGCAACGGCAAAGCCATTGAGGAGGATGCCAAGGGAGTGCGCTTTGAAGGCTCTTACCGCGATGATCTGCGCGACGGGCACTTCCTGGAGCGCGATGCCAACGGACAAGTAACGGCAGAAGGACGCTACGAGGACGGCAAGAGAGTGGAAAGCCCGTTCAAGTAACGTGCTATGCAAAGAGAGGTAAAAAGACAGAGATAACAAACATTTTAGCAAAGAAAGATATGGCAACAAGAAAAACTACCGCAAGGAAAGCCACGACGACAGGCAGAAAAACGCGCAAAAGCGCGCCGAAGCACATCGGAATCGTGAAGAACGACCCCTATCTGGAGCCATACGAACAAGCCATACAAGGCCGGCACGAACACGCCCTATGGAAAATAGACCAGCTGACACGCCACGGAAAGACTACGCTTTCCGACTTCGCAAGCGGCTATGAGTACTACGGACTGCACAAGACCGAGGAGGGATGGGTGTTTCGTGAGTGGGCACCGAACGCCACGGGAATATACCTCGTGGGCGACTTCAACGGCTGGACAATAAGCGAGGACTACCGTTGCCACCGCATAGAGGGCACGGGCAACTGGGAAGCCGTGCTTCCCGAGGAAGCCATGAGCCATGGCGACCTGTTCAAGATGCACGTTACATGGGACGGCGGCGAGGGCGAGCGCATTCCCGCATGGGCCACCCGCGTGGTGCAGGACGAGCAAACCAAGATATTCTCTGCACAGGTGTGGAGTCCGGACAAGCCCTACAAGTGGAAGCGCAAGACATTCAAGCCTTCCACCACGCCCCTGCTCATCTACGAATGCCACATCGGCATGGCGCAAGATGCCGAGAAAGTGGGCAGCTACGAGGAATTTCGTAAGAACATTCTGCCACGCGTGGTCAAGGACGGATACAACGCCATACAGATAATGGCCATACAGGAGCATCCCTATTATGGCTCGTTCGGCTATCACGTAAGCTCTTTCTTTGCCCCCAGCAGCCGTTTTGGAACGCCAGAGGAACTGAAAGCCCTCATCGATGAGGCGCACAAGAACGGTATTGCCGTGATTATGGACATCGTACACTCGCACGCTGTGAAGAACGAACTGGAAGGACTGGGCAATCTGGCCGGCGATCCCAACCAATACTTCTATCCCGGCGACCGCCACGAGCATCCGGCATGGGACAGTCTTTGCTTCGACTACGGCAAGGACAACGTTATCCATTTCCTGCTGTCAAACTGCAAGTATTGGCTCAAGGAGTTCCACTTCGATGGCTTCCGCTTCGATGGTGTGACCTCCATGCTCTACTACAGCCACGGACTGGGCGAGGCATTCACCAACTACGGCGACTACTTCAACGGCCATCAGGACGACAACGCCATTTGCTATCTGACGCTGGCCAACAAGCTAATACACGAAGTGAACAAGCGCGCCATCACGATTGCCGAAGAGGTGTCGGGCATGCCGGGACTGGCGGCACGCTTCGAGGACGGCGGATACGGTTTCGACTACCGCATGGCGATGAACATTCCCGACTATTGGATCAAGACCATCAAGGAAAATCGCGATGAGGACTGGAAGCCGAGCAGCATATTCTGGGAGGTGCGCAACCGCCGGGCAGACGAGAAAACCATCTCTTACTGCGAGAGCCACGACCAAGCACTCGTAGGCGACAAGACCATCGTGTTCCGCCTAATCGATGCCGATATGTACTGGCACTTCCGCAAAGGCGATGAGAACGAGACGGCAAGGCGTGGCATCGCCCTGCACAAGATGATTCGCCTGGCCACAATAGGTGCCATCAACGGTGGCTACCTCAACTTCATGGGCAATGAGTTTGGCCATCCGGAATGGATAGACTTCCCACGCGAGGGCAACGGATGGAGCCACAAATATGCACGCAGACAATGGAACTTAGTGGACAACAGCGACCTTTGCTATCACTACTTGGGCGACTTTGACCGCAAGATGCTGGAAGTGGTGAAGAGCGAGCCACTGTTTAACGAGACTCCGGTACAGGAAATCTGGCACAACGATGGCGACCAAATCCTCGCTTACGAGCGGGGCGACCTGCTGTTTGTGTTCAACTTCTCGCCCACACAGTCCTACACCGACTATGGATTCTTGGTGCGCCAAGGCTCATGGCTGGTGGTTCTGAACACTGACGACAAGGCTTTTGGCGGCTACGGATTTGCCGATGACAGTGTGGAGCACCTCACCAACTTCGACCCGATATACGAGAAAGACAACAAGGGATGGCTGAAGCTCTACATCCCGGCACGCTCCGCAGTGGTACTGAGAAAACAGCCCAATGATCATGCGTAGAAGTTTCATGCAGATGGCGTGCGCCGTATTGTTCTGTCTGCTCACATTCTGCTACCTTTATTGCTATCAGGCCGACATCCTTGTCGTTACGCAGTTCATGGCATCGGGTGGGCAGACGCACTACGCGCCACTCCTTGGCGCAGTGCTTATTACGGCAACGCTCCAAATCCTACAAGCAACCGTGCAGTTTTTTGCCAAACTGCAACGGCGTACTTACGCGCTGACCTACGCGCCATCGCTGCTTGTGCTGACCATACTGACCGACATCAGCCCGCACGTGCGGCAACACATTGACTTTGGTTTGTGGTGGCTGACAGGGCCGCTGGCCTTGATTGTCACCTTGCTTGCCCTCATTCAGGCTCATCGCTATCAGCCTTATGAGCCGGAAGAGCGCAAGACCGGAATCACATCGCAACTGCTGTGGATAAACCTCGGTACGCTTTGCCTCATGTTCTTATTTGTCAACTTGCTGAGCAACAGCGACCGATACTTTCATCAACGGGCACATATGGAGCACCTCATAGACCAACGCCGCTATCGTGAGGCACTCTCCGTGGCGGAGAGGATGGAACGAACAGACTCCGTAACATCCATGATGACCATCTATGCCTCAGCACGATGTGGCCAACTGACAGACAGCCTGTTCCATTACAAACTCGTAGGCGGATCAGGGGTCATGCGCCCCTCACCGCAAGTACACGCCATGCTGATGCCCGACTCCATCTTGAACCAAGTGACGCGGCAGAGTGCCAACTATCAACTGACGGGCTTCCTGCTTGATCGCGACTTGCAGACTTTCTGCGCTTATCTGCCACTCTACTATAAGACCAATGAGCCTATGCCGCGCTATTACGCCGAGGCATGGCAGCTGCATCATGACTTGCAAGCCGGGATTCGTCCCAAGGGTTATCGGAAAGGGTCGTACACCTATTATTATATGAATAGGTAAGAAAGAAATATGGAATAGCGCGCGCCACAACAAACTACCATCGCCTATCATTGACGAAAAGGCGGCAAACACGCGGCGCAGCCTCAACTATGCAAAAGCATCTTCTTTGAGGAAAACCATTACGCCTATAACGTTTCAATAAAAAATCAAGCACTGTTGGAAAGGAGCTTATCCTTTGCCAACAGTGCTTGATTCATCAGCGGGAAGCCTTATTCTCCCCCACTAAGTCTCTTATTTCCTATATTCTGGCCTCAACTCCACACGGGGAACAAGCAACGTGTCACCCTCGGCAAGTGGCTCAGTACCATTAACAGCTTCAAAATAGCCTATCATGTCCTTGCCAAGCGTGCGCCGACAATACTTAGCCATCGTCTCGCCCTTGCGCAAAACCACTTTCTTGTCAATGCCCGTAATATGGTAAGCTCCATAACGGATGGCAGGATAATCGTTGGCTTGTTCCAAGTCAACCCCATCTTGAACCGTCTGCGGTTTTTCAGCAACAGGCTTCGATGTGACTTGCAATGTATCTGCAACAGGGACAGCAGCTTTTTTAGCTTGCTGCACCGTTTTTTTCTTTGGTGTATCTTGCTTTTTGCTGACCATCTGTGGTTTAACGGCCGAAGTTTCCTGCACACTTTGGCCACATTGGATAAAGCCACCCAAATAGAACGCGGCTCCCACCAACACTAACACCACAGCAACTCCGCCAGCAATAACCCACAAACGCTTGCGATGACCATGAGAAGAAGAATCCTCCAAGCCCATTGAACCGGCTGCATCTTCCTGTTCATCTGCCCAAGAAAAGGTTTTCTGCTCCACAACCTTCTCACGTTCCGTGGATTCTGGAGTTTCTTGCACTTCTTCATCAGATTGCGCTTGAACAGTTTCTACGGAAGAAGTATCGGTATCCTCTTCTCTTTCCGCATCGGTGTCCTGTTCTCTTTGCGTCTCTTCTTTTGCTCCCCTACTTGGCTCTATAGGCTCTTCATCCATCAGACGGGAGAATTTCTCCGAAGCCGTCATCGCTTGCGCCACAACGCCCGCTGCATGAGGGGCTGGCACAACAGGCTCGGCTTTCTCTTCTTTGGTTGCAGAAGACACAGATTCCTCAACAACAGGAGTTTTCTCCTCTTGCTTATCCGCTTCCTCCTGTGCATCTTCCCCCTTACCGACCTCTTCAGAAGCCTTGCTTTCTTCATTGTAAGTATCCGAAGAGTTGCCCTCTAATGTCTCTTGAGCTACTCCATCTTGATGTTCAAGCGGTTGCTCCGTTGCCTGTTCCGGCACTTTTTCCACATCTTGTCCACTTTGAGCAGACTCAAGAGGAGGTGTCTCCAAAAAGGAGGTGAGCATTTCTTTTTCTGCCGCGCCATCTTGTTCATCCGTAGCAGAGGCGGAAGAAACCACATCGGCATCATCATCTACGTCAAGCGGCTCGCTGGGAGTGGGCACGCTCTCTATATCCACTCCGTCCTTAACGACCACCGTTTCAAAATCAGCGAAAGGCCGATTGACAAGCTCTTTCAACGCATTGTCCGGAGTAAAAGCCATCTTCTCATGGCCACCGATAAGTACGCGCTCACCCGTATTGACGTTGACACTCTCACGAGGCTTCACCGCCTGCAGCTTGAATGTACCCAAGCCACGCACCTTGACTTGCTTCTCCTGTTCCAGCCCCTTTTGTATCTCTTCAAAAAAGAGATTCACAAACGCCGTTGCCTCACTCGGTTTCAGCCCGTAATGGGCGGCAAGCGTGGCAGCAATGGACTGTAATGCCGACTTAGCCATTAGCGGACACCTCCTTTCCGATACTTCTCCTTGATAGCGGAAGACGGCTTAAAGCCCAGCACCAACTTGGGCGGAATCAACATTCGCTGCCCCGTTGAGGGGTTGACGATAACGCGCTCCAGCCGCTTTCTCACCTCAAAAGTGCCAAAGCCGCTCACCACAACCGACTCACCATTTTCAAAATGACGGGACATGGCATCCACAAGCGACTTCACCATCTTCTGCGTCTGCTCCTGCGAGTAGCCGGCTTTGCTGGCAAGTGCCGATATGTATTCCTTATTATTCATTTACTTTCCTATCAAAGATACTTTTAAAGCAAGCTATTGCCTCATGACTCTTCGCCCATAGAGGTCGAACTCACTGGAATCGGTAATCAAAATCGGATAGAACGTGCCCACACGAAGCTGCCCTTCACTGACAGGAATAAGCACTTCGGGGTCTACTTCGGGAGAACTGTGCTCGCTGCGGCCCACGTAATAATCGCCTTCCTTGCGATCAATAACCACCTGAAGCACCTGCCCCACCCTGCTGGCTTCAAGTTCCGCACTGATTTCCTGCTGCAAAGCCATCAGCTCGTCAAGGCGACGCTGCTTGACCTCCGCCGGCACATCATCCTCATAATGCCGCGCGCCATACGTACCTTCCTCTTCCGAATAGGCAAACGCACCCATCCGCTCGAAACGTGCCCAAGAAACAAAGTCCATCAATTCGCGGAAGTCTTCCTCGGTCTCACCGGGGAAGCCCACCATCAACGTGGTACGGAGCGTGATTCCCGGAACACGACGGCGAATCTCATTAATCAATTCTATCGTCTCCTGCTTGGTAACATGGCGGTGCATTCTGTCCAATACCGGGTCGCTGATATGCTGCAAAGCAATGTCAAGATACTTGCAAACGTTGGGACGCTCACGTATCACATCAAGCAACTCCAACGGGAAATCGTTGGGATAGGCATAATGGAGACGTATCCAACGCACACCTTTCACATCGGCCATGCGCGACACAAGTTCAGCAATATGGCGTTTTCCATCTATGTCCACACCATAATAGGTCAGTTCCTGCGCTATCACTTGTATCTCCTTCACGCCATGCGCCACCATCTGCTCCACCTCAGCTATAATTTCGTCCATCGGACGACTGCGATGCGCACCCGTTATCAAAGGAATGGCACAATAAGCACACCGACGGTTACAGCCTTCGGCAATCTTCAGATAGGCATAATGGCGCGGAGTGGTCAAATGGCGCATCCCACTACAAGCTGGGGCCTCAGCCTTGCCCAAGTCGGTAAGCAGTTGCTTATAGTTGAACTTGCCATAGAACTTATCCACCTCGGGAATCTCGTGCTCCAACTCGTCTTTATAACGCTCAGACAAGCAGCCCATAACAAAAAGTTTTCTTAGGCTTCCTTGCTGTTTGCGCGCCACAAACTCCAAGATGGTGTTGATACTTTCCTCCTTGGCACTCTCTATAAAACCGCAGGTGTTGATTACGGCAATCTCCCCTTGCGGACGCTTCGCATCATGGACACAATGATAACCATTGGCCTCAAACTGCTGCATGAGCAACTCCGAATCAACCAGATTCTTCGAGCAGCCCATTGTAATGATGTCTATCTGATTCTTTTTCATGCGCTCTCCCCGCTCATTCCTATTTGTTGTCAAACAGTGAGCTGACGAACTCTTTTCTATTGAATACCTGCAAATCCTCCATTCCTTCACCCAGCCCGATATAACGGACAGGCACTTGCAACTGGTCACTGATGCCTACAACCACGCCTCCCTTGGCCGTTCCATCGAGCTTGGTGATGGCCAAAGAGCTAATCTGGGTGACGGCGGCAAACTGCTTGGCCTGCTCAAAGGCATTCTGGCCGGTACTTCCGTCAAGCACGAGCATCACATCATCTGGCGCATCAGGAATAACCTTCTTCATCACCTCCTTAATTTTCTTCAGCTCGTTCATCAGACCTACCTTGTTGTGCAAGCGTCCGGCGGTGTCAATGAGCACCACATCCGCGCCATTGGCCTTGGCACTTTGCAATGTGTCAAACGCCACACTTGCCGGGTCAGCTCCCATCTGCTGCTTCACCACAGGCACACCCACACGCTCGCCCCAAATAGAGATTTGCTCTACGGCTGCGGCGCGGAATGTATCGGCCGCACCCAAATAAACTTTCTTGCCGGCTTTCTTAAACTGATAAGCCAATTTTCCGATTGTAGTGGTCTTGCCTACACCGTTAACGCCCACCACAAGTATTACGTAGGGCTTACGGTCAGTGGGCAAGTCCCAGCTGTCGCCATCCACTGCGCCCGTCTCGGTGAGCAGCTGGGCTATCTCGTCACGCAAGATGCCGTTTAGTTCAGAAGTGGACACATACTTGTCGCGTGCCACTCGCTCTTCTATGCGCTTGATGATTTTCAAAGTCGTGTCCACTCCCACATCGGAAGTGATGAGAACCTCCTCCAAATCGTCAAGCACTTCATCGTCCACCTTCGACTTGCCGGCCACAGCGCGCGCCAACTTGGAGAAAACACTTTGCTTCGTCTTCTCCAAGCCCTTGTCGAGGGTTTCCTTTTTCTTCTTGTTAAACAGTCCGAATATTCCCATAATTAGCTAATTTACTGCAAAGATACAACAAAGAAACGAAAATGAGTGCGAAATGAGTGCAAAATGAGTGCAAAATGAGTGGAAAGAATGTTTTCTGTTAGCGATTTAACGATGTTTGCTGAAACACAATGTCTTCAAATGCTGATAAAATGCCAAGAAACAGCAGTTTCTCATTACTCCTCCATTACTTTGATGCTTGACTTAGAGGACTTTATTTGTTGTACCGAATAGAACAGATTAGCATAATTTCCGCCTTTAACATGGTTGCTCTTCTGTGACAATGCCACTTTCTGTTAGATTACAAAGAGTATTTTCCATCATGGCTTCAAAAAACTTACAAAGATCATCCACCGTACTAAATAATTCAGTAACTTTGCCAAAACCTTATTGAATTTATGGCAAACAAAAGAGAATACGCAGCGGCCAACAAGCGTTGGCTGGAGGAGAAGGCTCAAGAGGAAGGAGTAAAGGCTCTCCCCAAGGGCATATATTACAAAGTGTTGACGGAGGGGAAGAACGACGGCGTTCATCCCACGCCAAGGAGCATCGTAACCGCCCATTACACGGGACGCACCATCAACGGCAAGAAGTTTGACTCCAGTCGTGGCGGCACACCGCTCGCCATCCGACTTTGCGACCTCATCGAGGGCTGGATTATCGCCATGCAGCAGATGTGCATAGGCGACAAATGGGAGGTGTACATCCCCGCCGAGATGGGCTATGGCAAATACTCCCAGCCTGGCATCCCTGGTGGCAGCACACTTGTATTTGAAATTGAGTTGTTAGCAATAGGATAAAAAGACAGGTACAACGGAAGCATTCAGCAACCTAATCATATGCAGCTGGCAATAAGGCAAGCTACCAAAGAAGACATCCATCGGGTGTTGGAAATCATCGCCACGGCAAGGCACTTCATGTGGTCTACCGGCAACACGGCGCAATGGCCAGAGGGATATCCCGCCCGTGAAACGATAGAGCGAGACATCGAGCTGGGCAACAGTTATGTATGCTGCAATGACGATGGCAATATCGTTGCCACTTTCTGCTTTGCGCCTGGCCCGGATGCAACATACGCCAAGATTGAGAATGGTGAATGGCTCAACGATGCACCTTACCACGTCATCCACCGCATAGCATCAGACGGCAGCACGCACGGCATTGGCAGACTGATTATTGGCTGGTGCAAGCAAAAAGACACCAACCTCCGAATAGACACTCATGCCGACAACAAGGTGATGCAAGCCCTGGCAGAGCGCAATGGCTTCGTCAGATGCGGCATCATCCATGTGGCCGATGGCAGCCCGCGAATAGCATATCAATTGCCCTATGAGACGTGATTTCGCAAAAGCCAAACACAAAGACACAAAAAGAGCCGCAACACAACGTTGCAGCTCTTCTAAATAGTGTATTGGGGATAAGATTATTTCTTAAAGAAATCCTGTACAGCCTCGTTAGGTACCATCTTCTCATTGAACATGTAGGCACCAGTCTTCGGGCTCTTCATCATCTTAATTACCTTCGTATAAGCGCGACCGTCCGATGAGCCTTCATGGAGGGTAGCGACCGCTTTCTTTGCCATTGCTTAATCCTGTTTTAAAACGATTACTTAATCTCCTTATGAAGCGTCATCTTCTTGAGGATAGGATTGTACTTCTTCAACTCAAGACGACCCGGAGTATTCTTACGGTTCTTCGTAGTCACATAACGGCTGGTGCCGGGCAGACCACTGTTCTTCATTTCAGTGCACTCAAGAATCACTTGGACTCTGTTGCCTTTTGCTTTCTTTGCCATTGCTTAATCTCCTTCGCTTATCTTAGTTGTTCTCGTTGCCCTCGGCAATCACCTTGATATCCTTCCAGTTGACATACCCTTTGGCAACAGCCTGTCTCAATGCGGCATCAAGTCCGACCTTGTTAATCATACGGAGGCCGGCAGCTGAGATTTTAAGGCTAATCCAGCAATTCTCCTCTACATAGTAGAACTTCTTGCTGAAAAGGTTTACGTCAAAGCTACGCTTGGTGCGATGCTTCGAGTGAGACACATTGTTGCCCAGCTGTGCCTTCTTTCCCGTGATTTGACAAATCTTAGACATTGCTATCTTTAATTTTCTTATTCGTTAGTTGATACCTATTCCAAACAGGATGCAAAATTACTAAAAATTCCGCGATGGGCGAAACTTTCCGACCTTAAATCACTGAAATTAAGCTTTTTTTTCAGTTATCTCTGCTTTTTGCGGCCAAGGGGTCACTCTTTGGGCAGCTTTTCTTGCAGGAAGCTGAGCAGCAAGCGCATTGCTTTGTTGGTGGCAATGGCTATGTTGATGTCGCGTCCGAAATCTTCCGTCAGCCGCATGGTGCGTATCTCCTCACGGTTGCCATAGGCCAGCCATATCGTGCCCACGGGGACATCCTTCGTTCCCCCGCCCGGGCCTGCAATTCCTGTTGAGGCGATGGCATAATCCACGTCAAGCAGCTCCATCACGCCACGCGCCATCTCGCGCGCCACCTCCTCGCAAACGGCACTCCGCTCGTCCAGCACCTCGCGGCTCACCTTCAGAAGTTTTTCCTTCACCTCGTCCGTGTAGCTCACTACGCTTCCCTTGAAATAGTCCGATGCACCGGGCGTGGCAATGATTGCCTCGCTCACCAGTCCGCCCGTACAGCTTTCTGCCGTGCCCAGCGTAAAACCGGAAGCATAAAGCAAGTCGCCGATTTGCCGTGATATGATTTTGGTTTCAAATTCCATAGTTGCTTTTCTCTGTATGATGTTACGTTTTCACTTGAACGTGACTTTGCTGAACGCCGGTATGTCGATGGGCGCAAAGTCGCGGTCATGATACTTGAGCGTGCCCACGCAGGCTATCATCGCCGCATTGTCGGTCGTGTAGCTGAATTTGGGGATGTATATCGTCCAGCCATACCGCCGCGCATGATCATGGAATGCCTCGCGCAGCCCCGTATTGGCCGACACGCCACCCGCCACAGCCACATGCTTGATGCCGGTCTGCTTCACGGCGAGCCGCAGTTTCTTCATCAGAATGCTCACCACCGTGTGTTCCAGACTGGCGGCAATGTCTTCCTTGTGCCGCTCTATGAAGTCCGGCTCATCGGCTATCCACTTGCGCAAACTGTAGAGGAACGAGGTCTTCAGCCCGGAGAATGAGTAGTCAAGTCCCGGAATGTGCGGCTCCGAGAACGTGTAGGCCTTCGGATTGCCCTGCCGGGCCAGCTTGTCTATGATTGGTCCGCCGGGATAGCCCAGCCCCATCACCTTGGAGCACTTGTCGATGGCCTCACCGGCCGCATCGTCGATGGTCTGCCCCAGCACCTCCATGTCGTTATAGGCATTCACCTTCACTATCTGCGAGTTGCCTCCGCTCACCAAGAGACAGAGGAACGGAAGCGGGGGAGCTTGCCGATCATCATCGGCCTCCTTAATAAAATGAGCCATCACGTGCCCTTGCAGGTGATTGACATCGATGAGGGGAATGTTCAGCGCGCGCGCCAGCCCCTTGGCAAAGTTCACGCCCACCAGTAACGACCCCATCAGCCCCGGCCCGCGGGTGAACGCTATGGCCGAAAGCTGCTCCTTGGTTATGCCGGCACGCTTGATGGCCTGATCCACCACCGGCACCACATTCTGCTGATGCGCCCGCGAGGCCAGCTCGGGCACTACGCCCCCATATGCCTCATGCACGGCTTGGGAGGCCGTGACGTTGCTCAGAATCACCCCGTTACGCAAAACGGCGGCCGAGGTATCATCGCAACTGCTCTCAATGCCCAGTATATAAATATCGTTCATCTGCTCTTCGTTCTTGCTTCCGGCATTCATCACTCCGAGAGTATCTCCACGCCCTGTTCGGTCATGAGGAACGTGTGCTCCCACTGCGCCGAGGGCTTCTCATCGCCCGTAATCACTTCCCAGCCGTAGGGATCGTCGGCATCGATGAACACGCGCCACGTGCCCATGTTGATCATTGGCTCAATGGTGAACACCATGCCTGGCACAAGCAGCATGCCCGTGCCCCGGTGGCCATAGTGCATCACCTCCGGTGCCTCGTGCATGGCAAGACCCACGCCGTGGCCGCACAAGTCGCGCACAACGCCGTAGCCATGCTTCTCGGCGTGCTTCTGAATGGCGTGGCCTATGTCGCCCACAAAGCCGTAGGGCTTGGCCGCAGCAGCACCTATCTCGAGGCACTCCTTCGTTACGCGCACAAGCTGCTCCTTCTCCGGGGTGGTATGGCCGCCTATGATGAACATTCGCGACGCGTCGCCGTAATAGCCGTTGTAGCACAAAGTGATGTCCACGTTCACGATGTCGCCCTCCTGAAGCACATCCTGCTCCTTGGGGATGCCGTGAGCCACCACCTCATTGATGCTCGTGCAGAGGCTGGCGGGGAATCCCTCGTAGCCCAGCGTGGCCGAAGTGGCGTTGTGCTCCTTGCAGTACTCCACGCAAATGTCGTCTATCTCCTTGGTGGTCATGCCCGGACGGATGGCCGCCGCCACAGCGTCGAGACAGCCCGAGTTCACCTTGCCGGCCACGCGGATGCCCTCTATCTGTTCCGGGGTCTTGATCATGTCGCGCGTGGGCACGAGTTTGCCCTTGCGCTCCTGCTCCATGATTCGCAAGTCCATCTCCGTAGGCTCTTGGCCGGAGAGGCAGTGCCATCTCCTTTTCTTCTTGAATGTCATCATCGATTTGATTCTTATCTGACTGCAAATTTACGACTATTCGCCGTAAGCGCAAAATTATCTTTTTCTTTTCTCTAATAACGCTTGATGGCACGATCCATCTCGCGGCGGTCTTCCTTCTCCTTGAGTGTCTGCCGCTTGTCGTACTCCTTCTTTCCGCGCGCCAGCGCGATGTCCATCTTGGCGCGGCCGTGCTCATCGATAAACACGAGCGTGGGCACAATGGTGTAGCCCGGTGTCTTGATCTCGGCCTCCAGCCTCCTTATCTCACGCCGGGTGAGCAGCAACTTGCGCGTGCGCTTGGCCTCGTGGTTGGCGTAAGACCCGTAGAAGTAGGGCGAAATGTTCATGCCCTGCACCCACATCTCGCCACGGGTGATATAGCAGAAAGAGTCGACCAGCGATGCCTTTCCGGCGCGAATCGACTTGATTTCCGTACCCGTAAGCACGATGCCCGCCGTGAAAGTATCGATGAAATGATATTCAAACGATGCTTTCTTGTTGCGTATCTGCACCGGGCTTTTCTTTCTCTTCTCCTGCTCTTCCTTGTTCATTTGGTTGTCTCTCTCAGTTGTGTCGTGTTTAGGGGGTTACACCACGGTGGCAAAGTCGGCCAGATGGTCGTCCACGTAGGCCGCTATCTGCGCCGTCCACCGCTCCTCATTCACCACAAAGTCGTCGTCGAAGTCGTCAAACTTCGGCATTTGCTCGTAGAGTGCCATAAACTCCTCATCGGTCATGTCCTGCTCTATCTCGGCATGGTGCCTTTCGTACCATTTCTTGCAGTGCTGCAGGTGGGTATAAAGTTCCTGCAGCCCCCACTCGCGCATGGCTCTGGCAAAGGGGTTGCGGAAGATGAACGCGCCGTAGCCGTTGTGAATCAGCTGCACATAGCCGCCATCCATCACCTCCTCATGCAGGTAGCTCCAGCCCAGCAGCGTTATCTGGTCGGAGTTGAGCCGCTGCATGGTCTCCATCGTGAGCGGACCGCCCACTGCGGCATTGATGCCATCGATAAACACCTGCAGGAATGCGTCCATACCCTCGCCGGCGGCACGGCGCAAGTCGGCATCGCTCACCGTGACGGTTATCATCGTATCTTTCTCCATAATATATATGGTTTGGTCTACTTGTCGGTTTCTGAATATGCAAAGTTACGCTTTTTCCTACGAATAACACCAAAATGGCGATGCAAAAAAGCCTTTCCACGAAAAAATGACAGAAAAGGCGCAATGGCACATGACCGTTTACCAAGCTGCCGCCACGCAAGGCCGCAGGAACAAGGGGGCGGAAAAACGGCGGCGGCAGATGGGGGAGAACTACACGCAAAGTGAAACGTAACGTTTTGCCCCGCCAAAGCATACCTTTCAGAGCGCGAAAGGTATACTTTGGCGGGGCAAAAGGTATCCTTTTGTTTTTCCGCACCTAAATGACTGGGCTATTGATGTTTCTGCCTTAGAAGTCCAAAGCCACAGAAAGCTCCAAGCCGTGGGCGTTCTGCCGATCCGTATAGTAGTAGCCCCAGCCATAATGCTCCACGGTGACGCGCTGCATCACGTAGCTCAAGCCCGCACTAATCCCCACTTTGCTGTGGCCAAAATAGAAATGGCATCCCAAAGAGGGGGAGAAATAGAACCCATCGGTGTCGCCAAAGCTGTAGCCGGCCTTGATTTCGGCATACGGGGAGACGTTTTTGCGCAACGTCTGATGGAGTTCGCTGCGCACATGAGCAAACACCGGAACGCCCGCCACCTCGCTATCGCACCAATAGGTGACGGCCGCGCCCAAGCCGGCATAGAGATAGGGATTGAACTGGCAACCGTGCGAGGTGTAGGTGGTCAGCCGGTCTTCCTTCCAGCCGCCCACGCCAAAGACGTAGCCCTCGCCCACGAAGCCGCGATAGCGCGTGCCCGTGTTCCATCCGTAACTGTCTGACTCGGCTTTTTCCGCGGCGGCGGGCTGCACGGGGGCTTCCTTGGCTATCTTGGCCACCTCGCTCATGGGGTAAACAAAAATGCTGCCATCGGCCATCTGCACTTTCAGGCTCTCGTTGGGCACTTGCTCTATCACCGTGCCGCGCACAATGCTCCCGTTTTTCAGATAGACCACCTCTTGAAGCGTCTGCGCAGGAGCGGCAAGCACACCAAACGCAAGGCCAAAGGTCAAGATTGCTTTCTTCAAGCTGCCAAATTGCTTCTTCATGTCGTTTTAGTTAATAAGTGCAACAATGCCTACAAAATTACAAAATCCCATTTTTACCCCCCCGATTGTAGTTAATATTTCTTAAACAAAGTTCTTTCCTTTGTTTCTCCGGCCAAGGAGTTGCGCAAAAGGACTGCTGTTGCACTACAAAACCACACACGACAAGCCCGAATGGCTGCTATATGTCTTGCCCATTGAGCGTGCCGGCAGCCGCATTTCCACCGCAGCCAACACGCGGGCAAGCGTATTTTCCGCTCATCAACATTTGCGGCCGCGAAGAGCTTTCATACGCTCCTTACGCTCCATTATCTTTGCTATCTCGGCTTCTATGTCAACTTCGGGGTAATGCAAGCCCGATTTGAGTGCCTGAATCATCTGTTCAGTGCGGTTGCGGATTTTATACTCCTTGCCATCCTTGATAAAAATGTTGCCCGTCTGTCCGAAGATGAGGCGCACATTGGCTTTCCGACACTGCTCGTTGAGCAACTTTATCCACTCATAGTGCAGAGGACGCGAGCCGAGATAGTTTTCTCCGCCCGCCAACACTGTTTCTATCTCACCCGTAGCCAAGTATTCCGACAAATCAACCTCGCCGATAAAGGGCTTTACACTTACCCATTTATGCTTTGAAGGCACTTTCAGCAGATAAGGCAAACGCTCATCCACTCTGCGCTGATTCTCTGCCGACACTGCAAACTGAACGTTATCCCACCCCTCACCCCAGTCGTGTGGCAGATGGTTGACAATGCGATCGGTACGCTTGGTCAAGAGCGAGAAGGTGACATCGGGTCGCTGGCGAATATAGCTCCATGCCTCCTCACGCCACGCATCGGCTTCTTCCAAAAAGAAGTCGCTGGTCATGCATACGCGCACAAACGAGCCGCTTGGCAACTTGTATTTGCCCGTCTTGTCGCGCTTTATCGGATAATTGATGTTAGATTTGTTGAGCGAGACATGGCTCGTGTCGCGTCCATATCGCTTGTCAAGAAAGAACGCGTAGCAATTCTGACATCCCTCACTGCATTTATGGCAGCCGTGCCACGGATTCCAAGTTAGGTCGTTTATATCCATAAAGATTCTTTTTTGCTCTTCTGCTCATCAGAGCCGTTACTAAACTAAGTGTTACAAACACCGCGCTATGAACCGAATTTCATCCCCTTACCAAATTGCAAAGCGCAAATGGATGCAGCCACGCCGATTTGCCCAAACACACGCCTCAAAACATTGCCCTATGCTCCTTATCCATAACGCGCTCATCATGATGTTTTTGGTTAAAAATGGGCTGACCATCCGCATACGGCAGAGGCACGGAAAGCGTCAGAACTGTCAGAAACTGCCACGTCGCAGCACCACAATAACGGCGGGAAACCTCCAATAGCCCCCGAAAGGTACAACTTTTCCGCCAAAACAGCCGCCAAAGCCGCCATTTTTCTCCTTCACATCCCCCGTTTTTAACTTCCTTTCACCGTTACCCCCCTTAAATCCTCACATTTATTAACCTTTATTCGCCCTCTCGTTACACTTCATCGCACAGCGCGCAGCGAAAACAACACTCTCTCATCCACCCCACTTTCTCCCCATCCGTCCGCTTCTTCTGTCTCCCCTGCGAGCCGCTCACAGCAAGAGCCACGCGCAACATCACCTTTCATCCCACAATCTCCCTTCCCCTGTAACGCAAATCGTGCTTCCTTGCGTGGCAAGGAAGCACGATTCATAAAGCTGACCGCCAAGAGGGCGCAACATCAGAGAAGAGCCTGAATATGAGAGAGGAAAGGCTC
>CAZXFP010000032.1:0-16948 GCA_964640675.1 uncultured Prevotella sp.
GTTGTTAATCCCAAAGGCTACGGAAGTGCTTGCAAAAGAGTTCCAAACCTTCTGCAATAGTCTTTTTTTCTTCTGCTGTGTGTATGACACCGGCATATTTCATCAAGTCAAAGGCATCGATCATCTTTTGGATGGCCTTGTTCCATTCCCGCATATCCTTAAATGCTGTGCTGTGGCCATGTTTGTCAAGTGCCTTGAACGCCTGAAGACGCGGAACGATGAACTGTGCGATGGTGTTGTCTGTATTCCATACTTCTTCAATGGGATATACATGCTTATAGCTCCAGTTTTCTTTTGGGTCTGTATACTCCCTTGTCTTTTTCTTCTTACTCATAATATGTATTTCTTATAGGTTCTGTTATGGCTGTACAATAGCATGCAGAAGTGGTTATGATTGGCATACCTCTTTGGATACACTTGTACGGGCAACTTGTGTTCTGATTTCTTCAAAGCATTTTGAAGTAGTGCTCCATGTATTCTGTTCTGAACCGTTTCTTCCGCTTGATTCTGTTCAAGGGGGCATTGCCATACCATATTGATTCTTTTGCCAACTTGACAAGTTCTGCTTTCTTTGTTGGAGATCGCTGGCGTGTAGAGGGAATGACACCACCATGCTTGCGTATTACACCGAAATTATGTAAGGCTTTTGCTTTGTAGGATAAGCTGTCGTTCCATCTGTCTGACGTAGCCATCTTCAAGTCATTTATTCTAAAGCCGTCATACACATGTTCTTTTATAAACCCATAGAATGATGTATGCCACAAGCAACAGGCTGTTAGTTCTTCATTGGATGCTTCTACTTCTGGCGCAATAATCAATTCCTTGGTAAGCGAGTGTTCCCATGTGTCGCCCTCCATGGAAAGAGCATCAAGGTGCAGACCACTACCATCTTCCCAGTCCATCATGGTTATCCTGCACACTTTGTCGTTAGAATCCTTGTGGAAAACGGGTTGCATCAGACGCAGCATGTCAAAATGGATCTTGTACCAGCCAAGAGAATCTGCCATGTTTGGGTACATCTTGACAATATGAGGTGCCACATCCTCAAATTCTACGCTGTTCAAAAGTTCTTTGAATGTCATATCATACCGTTTTAAATGTTTTTTTTGCCTACGCTCAACAACACGTCAATGTTGATGCCATTGCCCTTCCATAGGCTCTCTTTTTCGATGAGTTCTATGTCATAATCGTGTAAGTCAGCCATAATGCTACTTTGTTTCAAATTATGGCGCAAAATTAACACAGACCTCCGCCAACTTGCGGCAGAGGTCTGAGGAAAGTGATGTTTTTTGAAAAAAAACTTGTTGATTTAGCTCGTTAAAATGGAAATCGCCCTATTCGCAACATCTTCCGTGATGCCATTGTATGGATTTGTTAGGATAAAATGTGGATGTTGGGAATCTAAGATGACGTATTCATCATCAATGATGACATACTGTGTGCCTTTGTTCGCATGGTCAGACAACCAAGATGCGATTTCCACCCCCTTGCAATGTCCCATCGCAGGGTCAAGATCATCAATGTTGGCAGTGAGCAGCCAATTGTCACTTACAGTCGAAGGCGTGATGTCAATCACTTGTCCAGGCATATTTCGGGCTTCCCACATTTCTTGCATGGCTTCCAGCCCAAGATATTTCCATGATGATTCAATCACGATGTCCGCATGAGTGGCATCAATGATGCGACGTAGTTGCTCAACGGCTTCAGGGTCGAAGAACGCGCCATTTTCATCTTTCCATGCTTTTCCCACATGGAAGAGAAAGTTCTGATAGTGTTCTGTATTCAGGACACCATCGAAATCAAGGAATATAATTTTATCGTTCATGCCGTCTATGCTATATCTTTAAACTAATAATGTATTATCAATTATTTCTTTGGTTAATTAGGTTCACCACCACCTTCACCATAACATCCTTTTCCTCTGTGCGGCTTTCGGCTATCATTAGGGTGAGGGCAACGAGCGTGTTGTCTGCAAGGCGTTTGGTGCCGTCTTCACGATAGAGGATGCCATTGTTATTTAGGAACCAAAGGAAAAGTGTTGCGGCAATACGCTTGTTGCCGTCGCTGAACGAGTGGTTCTTGGTAACGAGGTATAGCAACATAGCGGCTTTCTCTTCTACACTGGGATAGAGTTCTTCGCTGTCGAAAGTCTGATAGATTTGTCTGATGCTGCTTTTGAACGAGTCATCTTTTTCGTTGCCAAAGAGCCATGATGCATCAAACTTCTTGCGCAGCCCATCAATTGCCTCCATTGCATTTTCATAGGTGGCGTGGAATGGCTCTTGTTTCGTGGTATTGTCGATGGTCAAACGTTCATAGTCGTAGTTGTCAAGGGTGTCAAGGGCGTATGTGTAATCTGATACTACATCAAATAAAGATTTGTTTTCATTCTCATATGTTGCTTCCTTTCCCATAATTCAATCATTTCTAAGAGACTTGATGTTTCGCTCATCTGCTATAGTATCTCTCTTGCTATCCAGGCACAGGCTTCAGCATCAGCAAGTGCATGGTGATGATTCTCTAACTGATAGCCACAGGCTGCAGCCACAGTATGTAGCTGATGATTTTCCAGTTTAGGCATCTTGCGGCGCGACTCAGACAGCGTGTCGTAAAAGTCGTAGTTGGGATAATCCATTTGATAGGCGTGGAACACGGATTTCAGACAGCCTTCATCGAAAGACTTGTTGTGTGCCACAAGTGGTAGTCCTTCAATCAGAGGCTCTATCTGTTTCCACACTTCGGGGAACATAGGAGCTTCGTCTGTATCTTCGCAACACAGCCCATGTACCTGACTGCACCAGTAGTTGTAATAGTTAGGTTTTGGCTGGATGAGAGAGTAGAAAGAGTCGACTATTTCACCTTCGCGAACGATGACGATACCAACGCTGCACACAGAACTGCGCTCATTGTTGGCAGTCTCAAAATCTATTGCTGCAAAATCTTTCATATCTTGTCATTCTTATATTTGTCCCACATCCGTTTAACCATGTTTGCCATGTCTTTGCGTAAAGTGTTTGGTTCCAGCACTTCAACATCGCCACCATTCCATAGTAGCTCTTGTATGAGGTCAGGAGTGTTCCGCATTTGATAAGTGAAGATGCTGTATTCTTCATTGCGCTCAATCTCTTCTTGTGATTCGTGTAGCGGAAGGTCGCGGATGTAATTTGCTTGACCTGCTGAGACTTTCAATTTGATGGGTTCTATTTCCTTGTTCAGCCCGGCGATGATTCCATAATATCCAGCGAAATACTCCTTTGCATCCCAATCTTTTGGCATCACGAACGTTTCTTCTTTCGCATGAACATGTCTGAGGCGATCAAGGGAATAGATTCTCGGTCCTTGCTTACGGAAATACGTATATGTACTGAGTCCAATAAGATACCAACGCTGTCGGAATAATTTAACGCAATATGGCTGTACATCAAAGTTATACTCCTGGTCTTTCCAATAGTTGTAATAAGTAATGTTCAAGACCCGATTTTCCTTCATCGCATCAAGGATGGTCTGTAGATACTCCTGCCCGGAAGGAACGTGCTCCAATAAGATACGATCTTTGATGCTTTGGCTGTTGGCTAAAGCATTGCTGACACAAAACGTGTTGTAGAGCCATGAGCGCAGCCCGTTTTTGCTAATGTCATCTTCATTCTCAATGAAATAGCGGTACTCCCCCCGGTTTTCATTAGAAATGATGATGCCAAACATATCTTGGATGGCATATCTCCAATTATCGAAGGTGCGTTTAGGAATATCAACCCCTCTGCTAATGTCTATATCATTAACCCATCTTTCATTCAATTCCTTGAATGAGATTCTTTTCCTGCGATAGATGGTCTCTATCACCCAGACATATTTGCTTGTCAACGTTTGTCCTCTGTCGTTGTTAGCCATATTCTTTGACTTTTTTCTGCAAAGTTACGCCAAGGATGCGCAAGATTGTGGCAGAGGCTTTAATTATTTGCCGATGCAATACGAGCTAAAAATGTTGTCAAGGGTAGATTTGGGCGTAATGCGGTCTATGCCCGTGATGTTGGCAAGCGTGTTGAGTACAAGGCGGAGGTCTTCCGCAACAAGATCTGTGGGAAGGGCGGAGGAGAGACCATCGGTTACGCGGCGTAGCTCTTCCAATGCTTGATTCAGCAAATCATATTGCCGGGCAGAGGTGATGATGATGTCGGCCTCATGAATTTCAGGAATGTCGGCAGCGGATAGGATGGCCGCTTCCAAAGAGTCCATTCCTATTCCTGTTTTTGCGGAGATGGGGTGGAATGTGAGACCTTCCGTGATAGCAGGTGAGGCTTCAAGTGATGCCGTAGTATTGCGGAGGTCGGCTTTGTTGTGGGCGATGACGAGGTGTTTCCCCTCGCAGCGGCTTCTCATTTGTGCTATCTCGTCATTGCTTGGTAATGTGTCGACCACCCACAGCACAATGGTGGCTTGTGCCAGTTTGTCCCATGTGCGGTCTATGCCCATTTTTTCTACGGTGTCTTCGGTTTGTCGTATACCCGCTGTGTCAATGAAGCGGAAGGTAAGTTCGCCAATGGTGGTGGTGTCTTCGATGCTGTCGCGCGTAGTGCCGTGTATGTCGCTCACCAGTGCGCGTTCCTCGCCCAGCAAACGGTTGAGCAGCGTTGATTTTCCTACGTTTGTTTTTCCAACGATGGCCACGGGAATGCCCTCCTTGATGGCTTTTCCCATTCGATAAGTGCCTGCAAGGCGGCTTATATGCGACTGAATGCTTTGCGAGAGCGTGAGCAACTCAGAGCGATCGGCGAATGTGAGGTCATCGTGATCGGAGAAGTCAAGCTCAAGTTCTAAGAGTGTGGTGAGTTTGAGCAATCTCTCGCGCAACTCTTCGAGTGCTGAGCGCACGTGTCCTTTGAGCTGACTGAGTGCAAGCTGATGGGAAGCGCGGTTGGCGGAGGCTATGAGGTCGGCCACGGCTTCGGCCTGGCTCAAGTCCATTTTGCCGTTGAGGTATGCCCGGCGTGTGTATTCTCCAGGTTCGGCTTGGTGGCAGCCCGCCGCTATCAGCGCGTTGAGGAGCAACTGGGCGACATAGCGTGAGCCATGGCAGGAAATCTCGATGGCGTCTTCTCCCGTGTAGGAGTGGGGATGGCGATAGAAAGCGAGCACAACATCATCTATGGTGGTGCCGTCGGGGGCATATATTCGTGCGTGGCGCAACGTGTTGGGCAATGCGTCAGCAATATTTTCGTGTAGCAGTTTTCCCACGATGGGATAGCAGTGCGGGCCGCTTACGCGCACAACGGCAATAGCCCCGCCCGTAGGTGTGGCGAGGGCGCAGATGGTGTTGTTCTCGCTGTGAATCAATGATACTGTCTTTAAAAAGTTTGGACAAATGTTTTTATATGCGGTTGAGCACCTTCTCTATGAGACCATCAATGGTGTTCTTGTAGCCTGTGTTGGCCTCGTGCGACCTCCGGTTGGCTATAACCATGCAGCAGGTCATGGCGCGGTGTCCCATGAGTGTGGCCAGCCCAGCCAGTGCGGACGACTCCATCTCGAAGTTGGCAATTTTAAGCCCTTGATATTCGAAAGCCTCTATCTTCTCGTTGAGCATAGGATCCATGAGAGGAAGTCGGAGTTGGCGGCCTTGTGGGCCGAAGAAGCCTCCGCAGGCCACAGTCACGCCGCGTACCATGTCATCCTTGGCCACTTGCTCGATAAGCTCGGCATCGGCAGAAGCCACATAGGGATTTCCCATTTGCGGATTCCACTTCACTTGTCGCTTGAATTCCTCCTCAAATGGCAAGTCGCAGGCCTCGTTGCGTCCGGCGTAGAAGTTGAGCAGACCGTCAAAACCGATGCTCTTCACGCTGGCCACGTAAGTGCCTGTGGGTGTTTCGGGTTGCAGACCACCACAAGTTCCCACTCTCACCAGCGTGAGTGTGCGGTGTTGCGGCTTGTCCTCTCGTGTGGCAAAGTCGATGTTGGCCAGTGCGTCCAGCTCGTTCATCACGATGTCGATGTTGTCGCAGCCGATGCCCGTAGACAGAACAGTGATGCGCTTGTCCTTGTACCAGCCGGTAATGCTATGAAACTCGCGGCTCTGCACCTCGGCTTCTTGGCGTTCGAAGTGTTGTGCCACAAGAGAAACGCGTCCCGGGTCGCCAACAAGGATTACTCGGTCTGCCAGTTGCTCCGGTTTGAGGTGCAGGTGGAAGATGCTTCCATCGGCGTTAATGATCAATTCCGAGGGTGGATAAGTCCTATTTGCCATAATCTTTGGGTTTTATGCAAGGTGGCGTGCCCGTAGCACGCCACCTTGGTTGTCATTATTCTTGAAGAAGACGTGCGGCCATGTCGGCAGCGGCGCGTCGTCCGTCGCCCATAGCCAGCACCACCGTGGCTGCTCCGCGGGCAATGTCGCCACCGGCGTAGATGTCCGGTTGTGAGCTTTGTCCGTTCTCGTCTACCTCGATGGCACTTGCCCATCCCAGCTTCAGTCCTTCGATGGAGTTGGGAACGAGCGGATTGGGCTGAACGCCCACGGCTACGATTACCTCATCGCACTCAACGGTGATGGTTTCGCCTGTGTTCTCAGGACGGCGGCGGCCAGACTCGTCTGGCTCGCCGAGCTTCATCACTTCAAGTACGGCACCTTTCACCTTGCCATCATCGCCTACGATGTAGCTTTGCGGGTTGTGGAGGTTCATGAAGTTTACGCCCTCTTCCTGTGCCTGCTCTATTTCATCGTGTCCGGCGGGCATCTCGTTGTAGCTTCTGCGGTAAACCACAGTCACGTCTGCGCCCAGTCGCTTGGCGGTGCGGCATGAGTCCATGGCTGTGTTGCCACCACCGACCACGAGAATCTTCTTGCCCACAAAGAGCGGAGTCTCTGATTCGGGCTGATCGGCGTCCATCACGTTCACGCGGAACAGGAATTCGTTGGCGGAGAGGATGTGGATGGCGTTCTCGCCGGGGATGTTCATAAACTTGGGCTTGCCAGCTCCGGTGGCCACATAGATGCCTTTGAAGCCTTGCTGGCGCAGTTCCTCCACAGTTACGGTCTTGCCCACGAGCGTGTTGGTGTGGAAGTGAACTCCCAAGCTGCGCAGCACGTCAAGTTCATGGTTGACAATCTCATCGGGCAAGCGATATTGCGGAATGCCGTAGTAGAGCACACCGCCGATGAAATGCAGTGCCTCAAACACGTGCGCCTCAAATCCCATCTTCGCCATCTCGCCGGCGAAGGCCAAGCCAGAGGGGCCAGAACCCACGATGGCTACCTTGATGCCGTTGGCGGGGGCTACATCCCACGTCACTTTCTTAGCCGACTGACGCTCGTAATCGGCCACGAAACGCTCCAATGGGCCGATGGCCACGGGCGCATCTTTCATCTTGATGTGGATACAGTGGCCCTCGCACTGCTTCTCCTGCGGGCACACGCGGCCACAGATGGCAGAGAACGAAGAGTAGTGCTTGAGCACCTTGTCGGCGGCAAGAATCTCGCCGCGCTCAATGTTCTTCACGAATGCCGGAATGTTCATGTGGATGGGGCATCCCTCGCGGCAAGTGGGGTTGGCGCAGTCGATGCAGCGGCGTGCCTCGTTCATGGCCATCTCCAGTGTGAAGCCTTGTGCCACTTCTTGTATGCGGTCGTGCGTGCGGGTGTGCATGTCGAGCATGGGCATCGGATTGCGCGGGATGGCCATGCGCTCCTTTGTCTTCATGGCCTTGCGCAGGTCGGCGCGCCAAGGCGCGTTGCGGTCGGTCAGCTCCTCTATGGAGTCGTTCTCCGCGCCATTGCCTATGGGTGTGTCGATGGTGGGCTTCTGTGTGTCGGTCTGATCCAGCGTGGCCTCTTTGTCAAGGTGTATGCCGATGCTTTCCAGTGCGTCGTTCTCCATCTTGTTGTAGATGTTGCCGCGCGTCTCCACTTCTTTCCAGTCTACATCGTTGCCCTTGAAGAACGGGCCGTCAATGCAGACGAAGCGTGTCTTGCCGCCAATCGTCAGGCGGCAGCTTCCGCAGATGCCCGTTCCGTCCACCATGATGGCGTTCAGTGCCACATCGGTCTCAATGCCGGCCTCCTTGGCCATCAGGCACACTTCCTCCATCATCTTGCCAGAGCCTACGGCCACGATGCGATCAACGTGCTCGGCGGCTAAGATTTCCTTTACGGCCTGAGTGGGCAGACCTTTCTCGCCGGCCGAACCGTCATCGGTCATGACGATGGTGTTGTCGGTGTGGGCGCGCATCTCCTCGGCCAGCACCAGTCTTTCAGCCGTTGGTGCGGCAACGATGGCTATGACGCGGTTGCCGGCCTCATGCAGGGCGCGGGCAATGGGCAGAACGCCTACCGTGCCAACGCCTGTGCTGACGCAGAGCACAGTTCCCACTTTGCCAATGGCATAGGGAGTGCCCAGCGGGCCAACGATGTCGAGGATGCGGTCGCCCTCTTCTAGTTGGCAGAACTTGCTCGAAGAGAGGCCGGCCTCTTGCACAACGAGCGTGATAGTGCCTTTCTCCGGATCGGTGGAGCAGATGACGAGGGGGATGCGCTCGGCGCGCACGTCGGTTCTGACGGAAACAAAGTTGCCCGGTCGGCTGCTGCGAGCCACTTGAGGCTCATTAACCACGAAACTGTAGACGTGGTCAGAGAGCTGCCGCTTGCTGATAATCTTGTTCATGATAGTTAGAGGTCTTGTATTTTGTCTTGGATTTAATTCGTTTAGGATGATTTAGTCCCTGCAGAACCCCTCCTGCTGGGAGATTCTGCAGGGAAAATGCGTGCTAATCGTTTTTGTCGTTGAGCATCTCGAAACCGCAGTAGGGAACGAGCACTCTTGGCACGCGGATGCCTTCCGGCGTCTGGTTGTTCTCAATGATGGTGGCCACAATGCGCGGCAAGGCGAGTGCCGAGCCGTTGAGCGTGTGGCACAGCTCTATCTTCTTGGTGTCGGCATGACGGAAGCGGCAGTGCAGGCGGTTGGCCTGATAGCTCTCGAAATTAGACACGGAGCTTACTTCCAGCCATCGTTGCTGTGCCGCGCTCCATGTCTCGAAGTCGTGGCAGATGGCTGATGTGAAGCTCATGTCGCCTCCGCAGAGGCGCAGAATGTGGTAGGGAAGTTCCAGCTTGATGAGGATGTTCTCCACATGGTCTATCATTTCCTGATAGGAGATGGGGGAGTGCTCCGGCGTGTCGATACGCACAATCTCCACCTTGTCAAACTGATGAAGCCTGTTCAGTCCGCGCACGTCTTTGCCATAGCTGCCGGCTTCGCGGCGGAAGCAGGCCGAGTAGGCGCAGCACTTGATGGGCAGCTTCTCCTCTTCTATAATCTCATCGCGGAAGAGATTCGTCACCGGCACCTCGGCCGTGGGAATGAGATAGAGATTGTCGAGGTTGGCATGATACATCTGTCCCTCCTTGTCGGGCAGCTGCCCCGTGCCCAGTCCGCTGGCCTCGTTGATGACAAACGGCGGCTGTATCTCGGTGTATCCGGCCTTGCGTGCCTCGTCGAGGAAGAATGCTTCCAAGGCGCGCTGGAAACGTGCCATCTTTCCAATATATACGGGGAAGCCCGCGCCGGTAATCTTCACGCCAAGGTCGAAGTCTACAAGGTTGAACTTCTTCAGCAAGTCCCAGTGGCAGAGCGCGCCCTCGGGCAGCTCAGGCTTCACCCCGCCTTCTTTCACCACCACGTTGTCGCTGGCGTCCTTGCCCTCCGGCACATCGGCGGTGGGAATGTTGGGGATGGTGAGAAGCACCTCGCGCATGTCGGCCTGGGCTTTCTGCATGATTTCCTGCAGTGCCTTGTCGGAGGCTTTCAGCGTTGTCACTTCCTCCTTCACGCTGTTGGCCTCGTCACGCTTTCCCTCTTTCATCAAATTGCCTATTTGGCGTGAGAGCTGGTTTTGCCGTTGCTTGTTGCTGTCGAGTTGCTGTTGCGTCTCGCGGCGCACGCGGTCGTACTCCAGCACTTTCTCCACGGCCTCACGTGCGTTGGCGAAGTGTTTCTTCTCCAACCCTTTCACCACACGCTCGGTTTCCTCACTGATGAGCTTTAATGTAAGCATAGCGTAATTTTATTGTAATCGTATATATTCCAAGAGTGCAAATTTACAAAGAATTCATGAACGAACAAAGAAAACGTTTGAAAAGTAACGGCTTGTGCGGATGGCGGCAGGGCGTTTGGCTGGCCATCAGCGGGTTATGGATACGTTACGTTTTGCGTTCCGATATGTATGGTATTGGAGCGCGAAACGTCATGTTTGGCAAGGCAAAAGGATAGGTCTTGGAATTTGTGGGATGAGTTTTGGTGAGCCAGCGGCAGAAGTCTTCGTTGATAACGGTGATGGTGTCGGTCGCTGTGGGTGTGGCGGCTGCCGGACATAGTAGCTGCAGGGGCGTCAGGATGGTAAGAAATCCCTTCGTAATCATCATTAATTTAAGCTTTGAGTTATTGAATAGGATGGAAAAACTAAACTTGTTGTGTCGCCGTAGGGGCGGCGTTTAGCCATTTTTTAAGGTAAGAATGCAAGTCTGTAATGTTGTTGCGGGTAGGAGTAGGGTGGCTTTTGGACGCAGAGGACTTGCTTTTGGTTTTCTTTTAAGGTAGCGTTCCTCGCTTGGAACGGATTGTGGGGGTGTTTTGCTCGGTGTGTTCCGCTTTTTCAGAGTAGTGAATGGCGCGGGCAGGACTGCGTCTTTTGGTCTTCGGTGTGTAGTCAGCTCTTAGTCAGGGTGGCTTCGTCAGTCCTGCCTTTGTCATCGGTGGGGGAATGGTCGCTTTGGTTTCTTGCGTCGTAGTGCGGCTTGTGTGCCCCCGTTGGTTTCCTTCACGAGTGTTTCAAGGATGCTGCCGCTTGGCGGTCTTTCAGCTTGAAACAGGTGAGGGAATTCATAATAATAAGGAGAAATGGATTATTTCTTCTCTGTCATAACCCCTTCAATATAGAGGCGGGTCATCTCCGTTTTGGCATTCGTGCGCACGGTGATGCTCTTTTTGAAGTGTCCGGGAAACTTTCCTGTGCCATTATAGGTAACGTTGATGCTTCCCTTCTGTCCCGGGGCAATGGGTTTCTTGTCGTAGCGGGGCACGGCGCATCCGCAACTGGCCACCACTTGGTTGATAACAAGTGGCGCATCGCCCACGTTAGTGAATGTGAACACGGCTTTCTGCACAGGTTGCTCCTCGGAGAATGTGCCGAGGTCTTGTGTCAGCTTGTCGAATTTGATTTCTGCCTGTGCCATGATTGTCGTCAGTCCGAAGACAAGCAGCATGGCCAATGATAAAATCCTTTTCATGTTTATCTTTCCTTTCTGTTTTAGTTCCTTTTATGTTTTGACGCAAAAGGGCGGTAAAGGTTTGTCGCCGCATGGGTGTTTTCTTCCCAAAGCGCGGCCACAGATCGTCCTTTTCTCATCTTTTGATTCTGCGGCTGAGTTTTCTCAGTGCTTTGTCGCGTATTTGGCGTACGCGCTCTCGCTTCAATCCCATGCGCAAGCCCACGTCTGCCATTGTGTGGCTTTCTCCGTGCAGCCCGTAGATGTAGGCGATGACCTGCCGTTCACGCTCGTTGAGCACCGAGAGGCCCTCTGCCAGCTCGTTTTTGACGATGGCTTGGTTGATGTCTGCATCGGCATGAGGCGAGTTTTGGTCTTCAATCACGCTTTGCAGCGTAAAGTTGTTCTTGCTTCCTACGGGGATGGGCTGGTCGATAGAGAGGGCACGTGCTTGCCGATGGTCGCTCTTGTCGCCACCTTTTTTGGGTACTTTGTAGAGTTCCTGCTGGTCTTGGATGGCTTCCTCCATGGCTTGGCGGATGAACGGTGCGGCAAAGACCACAAAGCGTGTGCCGCGTGTGCCGTCAAACTTCTGCGCCGCATGCATCATGGCTATGTTGCCTTCGCTCACAAGGTCGTCTTCGCTGAGGCCGCGGCCACGGTATTGGTTGGCTATGGATACGACAAACTTCAGATTGACTTTCGTTAGCTTCTCCAAGGCTTTGGCATCTCCTATCTTAATACGGTCGGCCAGTTGCCGCTCTTCGGCATCGCTGAGCAGCTGCTCTTGTGCAATGCTTTCCAAATATGTCTCGTTCATTGCCATATATGTTGTAGTTTTGGCTTGTTAATCTTTTTGGCTTCTTGTGCCTTTGGCGCGTTTTATCAGCCACTTAATGAAGAAGTAGGCCACAACGGCGGCAAGCAACAAGAGCAGGGCGGTTTTGATGTGGCCGCTGTATTCGATAATCTTGGACTCCAGTTCGTTGGGCTTGATGATGGTGGAAAGATACCATCCCATCCCGGCGAGGATGCAATTCCATATTCCGGCACCGATGGTGGTGTAGATGAGGAACTTCCAGAAATTCATTCTTGCCAGTCCTGCGGGTATGGAGATGAGGTGCCGGATGCCCGGAAGCAGTCGGCCACTGATGGTGGCCACCATTCCATGGCGGTCGAAGTAGCGTTCGCTCTGCTCCACCTTTTGCTGATTGAGCAGGCACAAGTGCCCCCACCGGCTGTTTGCGAAGCGATAGATGATGGGACGGCCAAGATAATAGCCTGCCAAGTAGTTGATTGTGGCACCGCAGTCGGCACCTATTGTTGCGAAAATGATGACGAGCCAGATGTTGAGTTCCTTTCCGGCGTGTGCAAAATAGGCTGCCGGGGTGACCACCAGCTCGGAGGGTACGGGGATAACCGTGCTTTCGAGCATCATCAGAAACCACACCCAAGTGTAGTTGAGGTGCTCTATGATGAATTGGAAGAAGTTGAAATTATCCATTTGTATTTTGGTTTGGGGTTAGGTAGGGCCATTCTGCCAGTGGGCTTCCTGTGGGATAAAACTCGCTAAGCATGTTCTTGGCTTCGTTGGGGTTGCGCTGTATGGCCTCTTGCAGATAGTATTGGAAGTCATCCATGCGGTTCATGCTCAAACTGATAAGTGCCATGTGTGCCCATCCGCTGTTGTTTTCGTTACCCATCGAGATGAAAATTTCTTTCAGCATCTTATAGGTGTTTTCGTTGAGGCATCCGTCGGCGATGGTGACGAAGATGGAGATGAAGAGTGCGGATTTCTCCGTGGTGTCGTCAAATCCTCGGATAAACCAGCTTTTCGCCTGTTCATACTCGTTCATGGCCAAGAGGCAAAGCCCTACTCTTGCGGCCGCCGTGGCCTTGTGGTCGGGCTCGCACGTGTTGTAATAGCGTTGGAAGAGAGCCACGGCCGCCTCATACTTCTCCATGCAGATGAGGTCGTCGCCCTTGATGGATAGTGCCTCGTTGTTCTTGGGGTCGATGGCCAGCGCGTAATCGCACGAGTTGGCACTCTCCTCGTAGTCGCCTTTGAGCCTTTGGGCATCGGCCAGGGAAATCCAATGCTCCACGTTGTATGGGTCATCATTGGTCAGTTCCTCAAGCAGCTTCTCGCCTTCTCCGTCGCGATCCTGTATGTCGGAGTGGATGAGTGAGTCGGCCTTGATGGTCTTGTAGTCGGCGGTTGCTTTGTTGCTTACGGCGTTGAGCCATACGAGGGCATACTCGGTGATTCGGTAATCGTTGAGCATATCGGCCACATCAAGGGCAAAGTCGTCCTTGTCCTCTTGCTCCAATTCCTCAAAGCGTTCCATCAGGTAGCTCTGCATCTTCTCCAGCTCGTCCCTTTGGATAAGGATTTCGGCTTTGAGATAATAATAATCGTTGTCGGCTTTGTCGGCTATCTGCTCGGCACACCAGTCGGCTTTCCGCGTGTCGCCGTCGATAATCATGGCGTAGCGTGCCTTGTACGCCCAAGGCTCAAGCGCGCCCGGGTGCAGTTCCAGTGCCGTGTTGGCAGCTCGGGTGGCCTTGTCGTTCTGGCCGAGTGTGGCGTAGTACTGGATGATGTCGGCAAACTCGTCCACTTCGAGATAGATGGCGGCATGGCCGTCCGCTGCCTCTTCGTATCGGGCGAGCAACTGCAGAAACTCCTCTGACTGATAGTATTTGTCCATTATAAGCATTGTCGTTGTGGCGGGCGAGCGCGCGGAGCCTCGCCCGCCACAGCATTCCTTGTGCTTGGAGCACCCTGCGTGAGCAGGGCGCGTGCGTATTATTTGTTGTTCGTCTGCTTCTTGTTCCAAGTGTCCTTCAAGCCCACGGTCTTGTTGAAGACCAAATGTTCCTTGGAGGAGTCGGGATCCATCATGAAGTAGCCGATGCGCTGGAACTGCAGGTAGTCTCCGGGCTTCTTCTCTTCGAGATATTGCTCCACGTAGCAGTTCGGATAGACGTGCAGGCTGTCGGGATTGAGCAGCTCGCGGAAGTCGCGCTCATCGGCGGAAGGGTTCTCCACTTCGAACAGGCGGTCGTATTCGCGCACCTCGGCTTGCAGGCAGTGGCGCGTGCTCACCCAGTGGAGTGTGCCCTTCACGCGGCGATCAGCTCCCGGCATGCCGCTTTTGCTGTCGGGATCGTATTCGGCCTGAATCTCGGTGATGTTGCCATCCGCGTCCTTGGTGCATCCTGTGCATTTCACGATGTAGGCATTCTTCAGTCTGACCTCTTTGCCGGGGGTCATGCGGAAGAACTTCTTCGGCGCGTCTTCCATGAAGTCGGCGCGCTCTATCCACAGTTCCTTGGAGAAAGTGATGGTGTGAATGCCGTCGGCCTCGTTCTCCGGATTGTTCACGGCCTCCATTTCCTCGCTCAGATCGTCGGGATAGTTGGTGATGACCAGCTTCACGGGGTCGAGCACCGCGCTCACGCGGCACGACTTCTTGTTGAGGTCGTCGCGCACGGCAGCCTCAAGCAGGGCCACATCGTTGAGTGCATCGAACTTGGTGTAGCCAATGGAGTCTATAAACTTCCGGATGCTTTCCGGGGAGTAGCCCCTGCGGCGCATTCCGCAGAGTGTCGGCATGCGCGGGTCGTCCCATCCGCTGACGAAGTGCTCGTCGACGAGCGTATGGAGTTTGCGCTTCGACATAACCGTATAAGTAAGGTTGAGCCGGTTGAACTCTATCTGTCGCGGGCGGTTGTCGTGGAGGTTGTCGGTTGTTCCGTCGGTCTCTTTCAGCAAATCTATGAATTTGTCGTAGAGTGGGCGGTGGGGAACGAACTCCAGCGTGCAGATGGAGTGGGTCACACCTTCAAAGTAGTCGCTCTGTCCGTGGGCAAAGTCATACATGGGGTAGCAGTGCCACTTCGTGCCCGTGCGGTGGTGCGGGGTCTGAATGATACGGTAGATGATGGGATCGCGGAAGTGCATGTTGGGATTGGCCATGTCGAGCTTGGCGCGCAGCACCATGCTGCCTTCCACTGCCTCCGGTGTGTTCATCTGCTCAAAGAGGCGCAGGCTCTCCTCGGCGGGTCGGTCGCGGTAGGGGCTTGCCGTTCCCGGCTCGGTGGGCGTGCCCTTCTGCTGTGCGATTTGCTCTGCCGTCTGCTCGTCCACGTAGGCGTGGCCGTTCTTGATCAGCCATACGGCGAAGTCCCACAGCTTCTGGAAGTAGTCGCTGGCATAGAAAATGTTTCCCCACTTGAAGCCCAGCCAGCTGATGTCGTTGAGAATGTTCTCCACGTATTCATTGTTCTCCTTGCTGGGATTGGTATCATCGAAACGGAGATTGCACACGCCGTCATGCCGCTCGGCTACGCCGAAGTCCATGCAGATAGCTTTGGCGTGCCCGATATGCAGGTAGCCGTTTGGTTCGGGCGGGAAACGAGTCTGAATGCGTTTGCCGTTCTTGCCCTCGGCAAGGTCTTCCTCAACCAATTGTTCAACGAAACTGAGACTACGCTTGGTATCGTCCGTTTTGTTTTCTACTGTTGTCATATCTTGTGTATTCTAAATAATGGTGCAAAGATAGCGTTTTTTTCTCTTTTTAGCCCCAAGAGGGGGTTCTATTGTGGGTGGAAAGGCGTAAATTTAGGGTTTATTCAGAAAATAATTAAAAAAGAAAGGGAAAAGTTTGGTGGGGAAAAAATAAAGCCTTACCTTTGCGGTCGTTATCCTGAATACAATCTTTTTACCTTAAAAGACTAATACCTATTGAGATTGAATGCCCCCACGCTGAGAAGCGAAGGGCATTTTTGTTTTTCCCCCTTTTTTGTTTTGTTGTTCGCGGCGTTTTGTCATGCCGGGTGGTGCTGGTTGTTTGGTGGCAGCTTGCGCAATCTTTGCCGTTACGATGGGTGAAGTATCTTGTGGCCGATTGCTGTCTTGCGGCGGGCGGCTCCGTGTTTTTGCTTTCCTTGGGAGGGCGCTTGGCGGCCTTGGGGTGGCAGTGCGGGCATTGGTGTAGTGCGGGTGTTGCGTTGGCAGTATGCTTCTGTTGGCAGGCAAGGCGTGTCTGTTTTTGTCTTGTTTTGGGCAGGCCGGTTTGTGGCTGGCGAGGAGGGAGGCGTTGGGGCGAAATGTGTTGCCGGGCAATATGTGACCTTTTGCCTTGCGAAAGGTATGGTTTCGTGAGCCGAAAGGTATGCTTTTGCGGGGTAAAACGTGTGCTTTTGCTAAAAGTAAGATTATCAATGGGTTGGCGTGCTCTCCGCCGTTGGCGTGAGCGTGTGGTGGGAGTTCGTGCTCCTGTGTCGTTGGTGTGGCTCTGATTGTTGATTCCGAGCATCTGATTCGCGTTGTAGTTCATGCTCCTATGTCGTTGGTGTAGCTCTGGTGGTGTGAATATTATAATGAGGAGCGTGGCAGAAACTGTGGCTTCGGTATTATTGGTTAGGTCTCTGATGGCGTTAAATATCATGGTGAGGAGTATGGCAAGGGTGGTGGCTCGGGCTTCTGTGCGTGTCTGCTTCTGTCGCGCTTGCCGTGAAAAGTGTGTCGGGCGTGGTGGGGAAGGGGCGGGTTTGTGGGATAACAAAAACACCGTGGAAGAGATAAACTCTACCACGGTGTAGCTTGTTTGTTAACTTATGAGATTTTTGAGAGCCTCTTGTCGGATTCGAACCAACGACCCCGAGATTACAAATCACGTGCTC
>CAZXFP010000033.1:0-16306 GCA_964640675.1 uncultured Prevotella sp.
CGCGCGCATTTTTATAAGGATTATCCTTATTATATTAAGGGAAAAACGCAAGGGATTTTCCGAGTTTTAGCCTTGATAAGTACTTCCAATTATACCATCTCAGTATATGATAATGACCCCATACAGGAAATCATTCCTTGCATGGGGTCACCAAATGGGCAAAACTTTCCCCAGTTCGGGATAAGAATTCACGTTGAAACTCTCAAAAGAGCAGAATTTGGAATGCCCTATCTGTACTATGCAGTTTACATGGATGGTGAATGCCAGGAATGAAAAGCTCCCCAGCCTTTATCTTGTTTAAAGTTTCCAACAGATAAAGTGTAAAAAACACTTTGTCTGTTGGAAGTAGAGCGTCATTAGTTCTATTTATTCAACACACTGCAAAACACACTATATCAACACGTGATTACAAAAGAAATGATAGTTCTGATTTCTTTACACAGTATAAGATCTTATATGTACTGGATTGCCCAAGGGTTATCCCCAACATAAGAAGTGCTGGTTTTAGATGTGCTTTGTCATAGTTCTTAGCAACACTTTCAACATAACTTTTTATAGGTTTCCCCATAACAAGAGCACCATCCTCTGAGACATTAGAAAAGGCATCAAGCAACACAAAATAAAGTGGTGCTATTTTCCAAAAATCCTTATATCCCTTATCCGCAGCTTTAATGAAATCGTCAGATGCTCCTACACTTTCTATCAATGTTACATACAACGGATGTTCTTGTTCAACTATTAACCGTCCTGTTGACGTTCCTTTCTGGTCTTTGGAAACCACACGCTGTTTCTTATAATTATTTACGACTGACATTGTGTCAAGAAACGCCCCTCTTATATCATTTGGGTAAGTTTGATTTCGGGTATAGGTGATAAGATATTCCCAAATCGTTTGTGGTTGACGACTCCCAGTCTCATCTAAGACGAGAGAGACAAGGGCTGACAAACTTTTTTTCACCGTGAATTTCTTTATGGACTTCCAAAGATCATCAAATCCAAAAATTTCTCCAATATTGCCCACTCCTTTTTTAGCATTCTCTATTGCTGCTTTTTCCTTATAGTCCATAAAGTTAGGCGCAAACTTTGGCTCATCCAATCGCACAGGAGGAGTTAGCGAAAGCCCCATACGGGCTGATTCCTCATCAAGAGGTATGATTGATACTAACTCTTGAATATTAAGACCTTGTGAACGAAGTAATTCTTCTCTCTTTGTCTCTGCATAGAGCAAGAAAAAGTTAACACTATACTCAATCGCTGGAGTCTTGGCAAAAACTCTTGCCACCTCCTTAGGTCTTTTAAGCAAAGATTCAACACTTCCTGCAAACTGTATTGATGAAGCTGGATAGATGACACCGTTCTTGAAAAGTTCTACAACTTCATCACGACGCACAAGAGCTAAATGATTATACTTAGTTACCATATATTACCAATCGTCCTCCTCGTCCGATGTGTTATTATTGTTATTGAACATACTGGAGCCTACTGTTATATTCTTAAAGTCCATGAACTGGCAGGCTTCGCGATTATTAAAGAATTTTTGGATAAATCTATTCATGTTAGTTGTATATGAAAGTATCAAATCTTTCCGACTTCTTGACATTGCCACCATGAATAGGCGAGGGTCGTCTTCATAACCACTCCCTTGATTGCAAAAAGGCATGAAAACTTTGTCAAAGTCAAGCCCCTTTGAACTGTGATACGTTGACAGAATGATTTTATCAGAGTCTGTAACCAGCGAACCAAAACCGTTAGTTATGCTCTGCATCTTCACTCCATGGCTCTTCAAATACTGATTCAGCAGACGATAATTGGGCTTTCCAAATTGCCGATCCTGAGTAAAATCAAAAGTTGGTTTTCCCATTGCCTGTAGATAGAGATTTACAAAGTCCTCTATTTTCCGATGCCCAGGCAATAGTATAGCCACACTTTCACCATAGTTAAGCGCAGACTTGGCATCATCCATTATCCGTTTAACCTCATCTGTTTCGTCAATGCAATGCCATACGTAAACTGGCTTATGCTTTTTAAGCATTGATGACTTCGCTGCAAGCATTCGCATTTGTGGCATGAAACTATTGATGCCACGAATAATGAATTTATTCAAACGATGAAGTATTGTTAACTCGGATGTTTTAGGATCAAGAATCTCTTTCATTTTCTCTGGGTCAACCGTAGGATCACCATTGGGCATCGCATCATAGATCGATTGATTGGGGTCTCCTCCAACTATCACCCTTTTACCTCTACGTTTCATCAATTCCAATAGCTCGGCTGACATGTCTTGCACTTCATCACAAATAATATAATCATAGAGACCTTTATATTTCCGTTCAAATTCAAAAAAAGTAACTACTTGAATTTCTGCAAGGCCAAGCTCCAACAAAGCCGCCTCTATCATTTTAATCAATGAATGAGTAAACTCAACAAAAAGAATTGACGCATTTGGGTCTTTGTCTCGAATAGTCTTGACGGCATAAAGGAGACAGACACTTTTTCCCGAGCCAGGGAAACCCGAAACATAAACATTTCCTTTTTCAGTCCATACTTGGTTACGGAAATCCACCTGCTCCTTAACCAAATCATTCTCACCAGGTAACCATTTCATATTTTTTATACTTTTTCAGTTCCAAACAAGGTGTTTTCTAATGAATAACCACGCGACAAGGTGTCACTGCGCAATTCTTCTCTCAATTTCTTCGCGACATTTGTCTCATTTACTTTCTCTGCAACCGAAACAAACCAACCCTTTAAACAGTTACTAAGACCACCGCCATCCCATATTCTCTTAAAGATATTGTAAGCTCGTTGGTATAATTTTTGTGCTTTATCGCTGTTCTTTTCGGCTTCCTCAATTCTGGCAAGTATAGTAATAGCTATTGCATTATCACCTTCCATATCCACCGCCTTTTCAAGCAAAGGACGAGCTTCCTTGTATTCGCCAATTAAGTAGAGATCATTTCCGAGGTTTCCAAGGACAGTTGCATTGTTGGGATTCTCCTTTAAAGCCTTTCTTAAATAAGCGATAGCTCTGTTATAGTTGCCACTATTATGAAACAATACTCCTATACGGTTGTATATTGAACGATCTGGATAATACTGTATTTTTTCCTCAAGAGTTTCTGCAGCCATAAACTCTTGATCGTTATCCTCATAAGCACAGCTTAAAGCTTCCAAGGCTTGCGCTGTCGGCCTATTACCATTGTTGGCAGCGGATTCATAGGATGCTCGTTGCGCTTTTAGCACTTTTGCCTCCCCATCGGTCATTGCCGCATTATCCAATGGATTTTCGCAAACAGCATCCCAACTTTCACCAAGAGCCTCAGCTTTAACATGAAGGATTTTATCGCTATCCATTTCAAAATGGAGCGTTACAAGGGTATTCTTTGGGAACAACTCGCCTCTATTGCGTTTTAACTTTAGATTGTAGAGCATTTTTTTGTCACTACCCACGCAGACAGGGATTTCAATCTCTTGATATGTTTTCGCGCCCGTAGTAAATGCGTTCTTGGCAATGGATTCAAATGGGACTTCTGTTCCTGCATTAATTACGGGCACATTTCCATTTTGTGAGACAACCATGATGGATTCCCCTACAATTGGGCGTACAGCCTGGATGCCCATGCCGTTGATCAGTATCGAGTGGAGAGCCGCTCCCTGTGATACAAGTGCTTGAAGTTCCCTTGGCACCATTACGGTTGCATCGCTAAACAGTTTTTGGATACGCTGTTGCACAAAAGGATTGCGGGAGCTGCCACCAATCATGATTACATAGTCAACCTCATCCTTTTCAACATGAGCCTTTGCGAGCGCAGTATCAATCGCAGATTGAATGCTGTTGTATCTTTTTTGTTGTCCCTTGACAGTGTACGAGCCCAAAAAGGCGAGAGGTTTCTTAAAGAAAACCTTCATAGTGTCTATGAAGTCCGCATAGCTCAACCATAATTTATCAATGATCAGATTACCATTGTTTGTTGGAATTGACAAGTTTGGCGTATCTATGGTTATACCGTGACCAGCTGCAACGACTTCATCCATCATCTCGGGATCTGATAAAAGATAATTAAAATCCTCATTACAAAGTCGTTTCTTCATATTCTCAGCCGTTCCGAGAAGTTGGCTGGCGATACCCTCCTTTTCTTTTGTGGTAAAGAAATCATTCTTACCATCTATATCATTTGCCTTAAGCAACTGTGGAAGTAAGACATTATGGGCGATGTATCGGTCAATGTCATTACCACCAAGTTCTGCAAACTGGGATATCGAAAGGTTATTGGAGTGCATACCGTGATGGTCAGCGGTGATCTCCAACAACGAAATATCACAAGTGCCAGCTCCGAAGTCAAAGACTAAGACCTTAGGATTATAGTCTTCATTCAATTCAATTGGCTCTGTCTCACAATTATTGATATATCCAAGGAAAGCAGCATTCGGTTCATCAATAAAGAGAGAGCCATCCACTATAATATCGTTAGCAGCAAGAGCATCCATTAGATCTTTACGCTGATTACTTTCAAAAGAGGCTGGTATGCTGACGGCATATTTAATTTTTGAAGGTAATCCCTCTGCCCCAATAGCTTTCTCTATTGATTTCTTCAAAAACTTAAAAAACATCTTTGTTGCATCCTGAGGAGACTTGATCTTACTTTGAAGACTATCATACCATCGTGGCCCAAGGTCTTTGCCCAGTTCCATCTTAAAAGAATGCCACAGATTGACTCCGAATACATAATCTGGACTCCATTTTAGGTCATAGGCTCCTTGACCAAAAATAGGCTTGCCTGAAGTCTGATCAATAGCTATAACCGTAGGGAACAATTCCCCATACATTTTCGCACCAAATTTATCTTTTTGCGACAGCTGTAAGCTCCGACACTCTATTTCTTCAGTCCGTGAATTATATGTAGCCAATGAGACTACGGTTGTACTAGTTCCAAAGTCTATCCCTACATATGTGGTATCGTGAGATAAATGTCCATTTATCTCATCTATATGGAAGAGTTTCATCAATCTTAGCGATTCACTCATAGCTTCTTTGTCTTTTTATATATATCTTTTGAAAAAAGTCAACAACTATTTAATTTTCATTGCGCTAAATGGAGTTCACCCCCCACAAAACTTTTGCAATATCAAATTATACTTCTACACACAATCATCTTCGGATACACACATAAGGATTTAGATCACGGTCTTTTTGTGTCGAATTATTCGGCAATCCATACCCATTTAACACATTGTTTTCCATTACTTCTTTATGCTTTCACCTCGTTTTTTCTCTCCGTCTCTTCGTAAGAGACGGAGATTTGGTTCAAAGGTACTACTTTTCCATTAGAATACACCTTATTTTAAGGTGAGAAATATGGTTTGTTTGTCACATTTCTCGCTTTGTTTTACAAAACCGCTTTCGCTTTTGGCAGAATTGCCCAAATATCAAGGTGTTCCAATTTCTCTCCGTCTCTTACGAAGAGACGGAGAGAAAAAACGGCAAAAATAACTAAATAAATATACTAACATAACAAGGAAAATCTTTGGCATTATCTATAATCGGTGCATCTGCCAAGATATGCTTGAGATTGGTAAAGTGAAACAAAATGAACAAGAAAATCATTGTTCCTATAGTGTTGTGTACCGTTGTAGTGCTTGTAGCCCTTTTAACGTGTGCTGGAGGCGGTAACAAAGTAGAGTTAGAATGGCAGTCGGTTCAAACTCCAGATGTATCCAAAGATTCCATAGAGTTAAAAGTCTATGTGGAAAATTCGGGCAGTATGGATGCTTATATGTGTGCAGGTTCTAATCTGAAGGATGCAGTGTTTGATTACGTCAGTGATTTGAACAGGCTTGCTACGTCTTGTTCCTTGAATTACATTAATTCAGAGGTCATTCCTTATCGTGGAGATTTAAGGTCTTTCATTAAAGATCTTACTCCTGCATCATTTGCAAGAGCTGGTGGAGATAGAACAAACACGGATTTAATGCAGATTCTTGAGACCATAATTAAGCAACAAACCCCTAACACGGTTTCTGTATTTGTGTCTGATTGTATTTTGGATATACCTCAAAACGCAATTGACTATCTTGGAAACTGTCAAGTCTCGGTTAAAAATACGTTTAATAAGGCAATATCAGCAAATCCGAGGCTGGGTGTTGAAATTATTAAGTTGGAATCAAAATTTGATGGTTATTGGTATTGTGGGCACAATAGCAAATTGCTTAAAAATGTGAAGCGGCCTTATTACATTTGGTTAATTGGTGACCAGCGTTATTTGGCAAAGTTTAATAAAGAAGTGCCAGTTGAAGATATTATAGGCGGTATTGAGGAGTATTGTGCTTATTCCACTCCTCAACCTATATCTTTTGGGTTTGAGAAGAGTACTTATGTTGTTAATCATACTGGGAAAATAAAGGTTAATTTACTCTTGAACTTAAGAGGTAGTTTGCAAAGTAAAGACCTTCTTAAGAATACTGCACAGTATTCATCTGCGAATCCTACGCAAGTTAAGGTTTGCTCTGTCTCAGAGATTACGGATGTGAATAGTGAGTATAGTCATCTTGTTGAATTAGAAATAGAAAACCCTTCTACATTAAGAACGGAGACTATTACGTTTTCTTATCCGCAATTAGCTGCGTGGGTGTCCAAATCTGATGACACAGAAGGGAAAAATGTGGAAAGAAATTTGGACAAGACTACCGGACTAATGTCTTTGATAAAAGGTGTGGCAGAAGCGTATAAGAGTTCTGCTAATTATGGTTCCATTTCGTTTGGATTGAAAAATAAATAAAAGAATAAAAAAAGTATGAGTGAGTTTTTTGGTAGCATTTATTGCTGGCTTGAAGATTTTTTTGGAATAGAGCTTGCCAATTATCTTTGGGGAGAGACTTCTCCCGAGCAAATGAGCAACATGTACATAGGTATCGGGTTTTCCATGTTGGTTATCTCGCTGGTTGTGGCCATTTGTTACTATTACTTAGTGAATCATCCTCGCCTTAACAACTGGTGGGGATGGCTTATCTTCCTTGGAGTTAATGCTGTGATTAACTTTTTTGTTGGATGGCAGTGGGTGTTGAGAGATTATTATGCAGGCTTGATGGTTAAGAAAGATGCGGCAACGGGTAAACTCGTTGATTTGCCAATTTATGCAGATGACATTCTCGCTTTCGGAGTTACAAATATGATAGATGCAATTATCGCATTTATAGTCATTTCGTACATCATCAAATGGTGGAGTACCAATTGTTCGCGTGCTCCTTTTTAATATCTAACTCGCTTTATTATGGCAAAAATATATGTATTTGGAATTGGAGGAACGGGATCGCGTGTCTTGCGTTCTTTCACAATGATGATGGCAGCAGGCGTGAAGATTGGAGCAGATGAGATAGTGCCCATAATCATAGACCCCGATGCTTCTAATGCTGATTTGACGCGCACTGTTGCGCTTATGAACTTGTATGAATCAGTTCGTTCGCAACTGCATTTTACAGAGAAGAATGAATCGGCTTTCTTTCGGAAGAGAATATCTCGGATTTTGGAGAATTACACCCTTCGGATCAATGATACTGGTGATAAGACTTTCCAGCAGTTCATAGATTTGCCTTCAATGGACAGAGCAACGCAAGCTATGATGAGGATGCTCTTTTCGGAGAAAAACCTAAGTTCTTCCATGGAGGTAGGATTCAAGGGAAATCCCAATATAGGGAGTGTTGTGCTCAACCAAATAGTTGGCTCTGATGATTTTCAAGATTTTGCCAATAATTTTGAGGCAGGAGACAAAATTTTTATTGTCAGTTCCATTTTTGGAGGAACAGGTGCAAGTGGCTTCCCATTGCTGCTTAAGACGCTCCGCACAGGAAACACGTTCCCAAATAATGATCTGATCAACAATGCTGAAATTGGAGCCATTACCATGCTTCCATATTTCAAACTTGAAAGCGATGAAGAAAGTGAGATAGACTCTTCCACTTTTATTTCAAAGACGAAGTCCGCTTTGGCTTATTACGAGAATAATATCAGCACAGCAGGTTCTATCAACGCCCTCTATTTCTTGGCCGATGATACTGCCAATACATACGAAAACCACGAAGGTGGCTCGGCACAGCAAAACAAGGCTCACCTGATAGAGTTTCTTGCGGCTACAGCAATTGTGGATTTCAGTAACAAGCAACATCCGAACACTTCGAATAAGGAACTTGGAATAAAAGAGGTGGGTGGCTCTGTCACATTTGATTCATTCTATGATGTGCAAAAGCGGCAATTGTTTGCTCCTCTAACTGGATTTATGATGATGTCTAACTGCTTGAATTATAAGATGGACTATTATTCGTCAAAGTCATTTAATGCAAACAATGACAATTTTGGAGGATTGTATGCCTCCGCTTTTATGTCAGACTTACAATCCATTACCGCGCAATACATCGAATGGTTGGGTGAGATGAAAGAAAATAAACGCTCATTAGACCTGTTCAATCTTAACAGTAAGGATAGGCCTTTTGACGTTGTTACAGGATGTAAACCTAAAAAAGTAGTCAGTTTGAAGTCAGACTATGATTTGGTGACAGATAGATTGAACTCGGCGGCAAGGAAGTGCCATAGCCAAGATGATTGTGACAAATTCTTAGAGATGTTCCATATTGGTATGACACGATTGATAAAGGAAAAATTTAATGCGTAAAAGCCATGTCAAAAGTATTCAGATTATATAAAGAGGGAACAAGTACATATCAAGGATGGAATGATAATCCTGCGTTCCCATACAATTCAACTGCTCGCGAAACGATTGAAGACCCGGATGGAGCCAGTGCAAAAAACGAGATTACGTCAATACCTTCACCTTTTGCAAGGATTGATTTGGTAAAAACTGCTTTCAAAGAGGTTTGCAGAAGAGCGTCAAAAAACATAAAAGATTTAGACGGGAAAACCATTTTCCACAAAATGGTTTCAGACTCATTGGATGTAGGAGAAATATTCTTCAACATAGACAAGTTCAAAGATAAGATAGAGATTATCGCATGGGATCCGGCGCTTTTGTTGTCGAAAATGAAAGATAGCGGGAATGCTGGTCATTTTTATGTCGCGAATGCTTTGGAGAAGTATTTGGAATCCGATGCTAGGACGTATAATTTTGACAAGCTGAAGAATATATACCTTTTGAATTACACGAAAGGTCCTAATGAGCAGAATATCATTGGGGCAACATCACCTGCAACTCTCTTCTTCTGTGGGGCAAACAACTTGGAGTATGTGCAAGATGTTTACTTTTCTAACAACGACAGACCGTTTGACAGTGATTATGCACCGCTTTATAAAAGGGATTTCGAATATGTCAAAGCATGGTGGACTTTGAGAAAGTCTATTCCTAATTTCTCTACTCTATTTCCGGAAATAGAGAGTTATTTGACTTTGACATTTAGGGCTTGCACGGCTTCAATAAAGGATAGGCTTAGTGGTGTCACACCTGCTTCAATCAATGATTTCTCTCCAATGGACGCTGGCCACGATCAGGTGGAAGTGCTTGGAACGGTTCTGCTCAAAAAGAAGAGTGCTCTTGCGATGCCAAACGAGTTTTCTCTTTCTCCTGAACGTGAAGTCTCTGGGATGATGCCTTTGATTCTTCCCGTTGAGTCAGGCAATAAGTACGCTGAACTTCAGTATGTAAGTGGCGCATGGGGAAAAACCAATAAAGCTCCATACAAGTCTGATGTTGTGACGATTGACGAACGAAAGCTTCCTTTTGACGGTTCCAAATTCCCATACTTGACCATTAGCGACTTTCTTGAGGACACGATAGTTAGTGTTCCTCATGCTTTAAACAAGAAATACTATTTTGATGGCAATATGAAAGAGGGTAAACCAGAAACTTCGTTTTTGTTGCCAATAAGGCCGTTATACTTTAAGTATTTCTCCATAGATACACTAACTTCGAAAATGCCCGATGGTAAACCTGCTTTTGAGATGGAGACTCTTGCAGGCGGTTCGGTTAATGTAATTATTCGTATTCCAATTGTTGGGAAAGGCAATACTAAGTATATAGAGTATCAGCGTGTTTATTATGCGCATAGGCAAGCAGAAGTCTCTGAAATACAGAACTTAGGTGGTATGACTACATTTGACTTCACGGGGTTGGTGATGCCAAGCGTGAAGTTCCAAAATGAGGAAGATGCTATCTACACTGTTTCTTGTATAAGCACTTATTCTAAACAATTCCGTTTTGAATTCTACCGTGAGGGCGAATGTATACGGGATGTTCCCATGGACTGCAGAAACAAAGAAAGAGGCCTATTCGACTTTAAGGCAGAAACTTATACCATTCAGAAAAGCAACTTTGACTTTATCAGAGTGTCCAACAAAAGTGGAGTAAGTAGTGTTATTATTCCGAACTTCCTTATGCATCAAAATTTGGAAGACTTTGAATTCGCAGTTGACTTGGGTACATCCAATACGCATATTGAGTTCAAGAAGGCGGATGACAATAGTTCATCCTCTTTCAACTATAAAGACTCTGAGGCTATATATGGAGTGTTTTTCGTACAGTCATATCGGGAATTTCAAGGAAGGCTCACTCCTTTGGATTTGATAGACGAAAATGACTTAATGGTACGTGATTTCATGCCAGCCGCAGTTGGAAATGATTCGGATTTCTCTTTTCCGACAAGAACAGCTTTATCATATGCCAAATCTACTGATTGGACGGAGAAGTTAAGGGCATTCGGCTTGATTAACTTCGATATTACATATAACAAGAAATTGGGCATTGCATACAATGCGGAGCCAATGGTCAATATCAAATGGAGCAGCAAACCCAATGCACAGTCGGCTATGCAGGCATACATTCGTAATATCATGATGATTATTCGTAATAAAGTCATCGCCAACAATGGCAACCTTGGACGCACGAAAATCACATGGTTCTATCCGAATAGTATGTCGCCACGTCGTCTGTCTCAACTTCGTATGGCATGGAATGACTCTTATACCGAATTGTTTAATCGTGACGGTGCAACAAGAAATCTTTCTGAATCTGTTGCTCCTATACAATTTTACTTCCGCAGGTATGCTACCGCAACGAACCTCGTTAATGTGGATATTGGTGGCGGTACTACTGATATTGCCTTCTCTTCAAACGGTAAAGTAGAGTATATAACTTCATTTAAGTTTGCAGCCAACTCGCTTTTTGAGGATTCATTCTCAGACATCAATCCCAATAACGGCATTGTTGACTGGTTCAAAAATGATATTCTTGGACTCCTTCAGTCGAAATCCGAACTGATTGAACTTGTCGATATCTTCAATAAAAATCTTGAGCAACCAGCAAATATGGCTTCGTTCTTGTTTTCTTTGAAAGACAACTCAGCAACGAGGGGGCTTGCTCAAAACAAAATCGACTTCAATAAGATTCTCCAGAATGATACCAAGTTCAAGGTCGTGTTTATTATCTTTTATACTGCTATCATTTATCATATTGCTCAAATTGTAAAGGCAAAGGGGCTGAAAGCTCCGCGCCATATTGCATTCAGCGGAAATGGCAGTAAGATAATCAGTATTATATCATCCGACCCGAAGATTCTTAGCAAATACACCAAGGTCATCTTTGAGAAAGTGTTGGGCATTGAGTACGGAACAGCTCTAGATATTCTTGGGTTAGAGCAAGGTTCTAATCCTAAGGAATCAACATGTAAGGGCGGTTTAATTGCTGCAGAGGCATTCGAGGAAGAACCTAAAACGCTCATTCTTCGAGACTCTTCTGGAAAATTTGTAAGCGTTAACGATACCTATGCTTCTATTTCTGATGCTCATAAAGCAGAAATCGTGAAGAATGTGAAAGACTTCTTCAGACTTGCATTGACAGAAATTCCTTCTATGTTCAATCTTGACAACAACTTCGGCGTTGATAATGTCACAATAAAGATTGCGAAAGAAGAGTGTACGAAGGATTTGGAAACATACCTTGATAAAGGTATAGAACTCTCTATCAAAGAGTCTGGAAATAAAGACAACCAAATTGAGGACGCAATTACGTTCTACCCGATAAAAGGTGTCCTTCAGTCTCTTTCAAACAAAATACAAGAATATTACTTAGAAACCCCAAACTAATGAAAAAGTTGCTTAATTTCATAGTATGTTTAACAGCTATTTTGGCTTTGTCTTCATGTGATGCTTTCAATAGTAATGAGCAAAGCCAAGAAGCCAATAATAATGTAACTACAGTTGAAGGTGTCTCGCAGGAGATAAAAGACAAGATAGCGGCTCAAGATACATTAATGAGCGCGCTCGCGTTGGAAGTTGATACTTTGGCTCAAGCGTTAACTCAAACTCAAAAAGAAAATGCAGAACTTAAAGCCCAAGTCACAAAGTTAGAAAGTCCTAAAAGTACTTGGGGATATATGACATTTGCAGCTCTTGCTATGGCGATCATCGCACTTATTCTATCCTTTTTAAAGAAAGGAATCAGTAGAGAAGATGTTGACAAGATTTTTAGCCATAATTTGGATAAATCTCAAAGGGTGGAAAAGTTTAAGGAGAATGTTGTCCAATTAAACACATTTGCTCGTAAAATGGAAGCACGTTTGCGAGAAGTTGAGTCTACACTTTCGAGAAGTAAGTCAAGCGATGTTCATAATATGCAGTCTGCCGTAACCAAGCACCAAGAGCAACCTTGCCAATCCTCAAAAGTAGAATTCCCTAAGAAGGGATATGCGAAAATTAACAGTGGTGATTGTTTTACACAAATTTTTGATTCAGCCGAAGAGGGCTGTGTTTTCTCCATTGAGTTTAAGAGTGCGACTAAAGGAGAATTTAACATCATTGCAGTAGATAAGATCAAATCAAGGAATTATTGGCAGGAAATAGTTGAATATAATGGCTTATCAATTAAAGACGCCACTAATTTCAAGGTTGAAGAGTTTGGAATTTGTGAAAAAGACAAAGATGTGTGGAGAATAACTAAAAAACTTAAAATTAAACTGTTTAAATAAATGTCACTGTTAGTACCAATAATAGTCGTGTTCATTATCGCGCTTCAGATATTCTTCTTTAAGAAGAATCTGTCTCGTATGAAAGAGTATAATCAAATCTTTGCTGAGGAAACGTCCTGGGGCATAGCTCATCATTCCGAGACAGGATTCGTTACGGGTATTTATGGACGAGGCAACGAAGTTTTTGAGTCAATCAAAGACTCTATTAATAAGTACCTTGGAAACAATTCAGGCTCTGTGATTGACTTCTCACTTTTGAAGGATGCGGTGGATCGCCATTGCGATTCTGTGGAGAATGATATCAATACGCTTACGCCAACTCCGTTGTATTGTGGTCTTGCAGGAACCATGGTGGGTGTAATAGTAGGTTTAGGCTCTTTGCTCACCACTGGTAGTATAACGGCGCTTCTGTCTTCTGGATCAGGGGATTTTGGAACGGCAGCACAAGGAGTGAACGACCTACTTGCGGGAGTAGCATGGGCAATGCTTGCAAGTATTATGGGAATCTTGCTCACAACGATAGCCTCTCTCTTGTTCAAAAGATATAAGTTGCAAGGAGAGTTTGGAAAGAATTCGTTTCTTGCATGGCTGCAAGCAGAGTTGCTTCCTGAACTTCCGTCCGACACATCGGATGCCCTTAACAGTTTGGTGAAGAATCTTAATCGATTTAATGCTACGTTCCGTAGGAATACAGAGGAACTACGCAGCGCATTGGGTGATGTTAATGAGTCTTATCGCATTCAAGGTGGCATCATTCAAGCCGTGCATGATATGGACATGATGAAAGCGGCAAAAGCTAATGTTTATGTCCTTAAAGAACTGAAAGACTGTACGGACAAATTGGAGCAATTCAATCAATATTTGAATGACGTCCATGGATATACTGATGCGATACATAAATTCACTACACAGTTTGAGAGTTTCCAAATATTGGAAGATATTAAGAATATCTTTGAACGTTACAAAGGAGTAATGTCCCTAGATATTGCCGATACGGATAAAGCGTTGGGAGAAGCATTGAGCGAATTGAAAGAAAAAGCCTGTTCAAGAACTGATGATTTAAGTTTTACGCTTGAACAACAAGCAATAGAATTTAAGAAAGTTATAGAAGAAGAACGGGATTCTTTTGAAAAGATTAATGGTGAAATACGCGCTCAGTTTGAAGCTAACTTGAAGCAAATGCCAATGTTGGAGAGGCAACTTGCAGAAATAGCAGGTATTCCTTCCAAATTGGATAAATTGATTGAGCGTATGGAACGCTCCAATAATAGTTTGGCCTCGCAGGTAAGCGAAACGATGAAGCATACGGCAGAAGGACTTGTGTCGGTGTCCTCTAACGGGGAATTATCCACAAATGTAGTGCCCCGAGTGTTGCCAGGGTGGATGAAGTGGACGATGGTCGTTTCCGTAGTTCTTATTGCTTTGGCTTGTATCTCAAATGCTGCGCATAACATTTGGTTTGCAGGTGATAGTGCACCGATGGAAAATATAGATAAAGTCACCATAGAGAGTGGTGACTCAACCTCGATGATGATGCCAGCAGAAATGCCAGTGGAGGAGGATAGCTTAGATACCGTACAACTACAGCCAGTGCTAAAATCTTCCTCTGATATTCAAGTAGTGCCTGCTCCTCAAGCACCGAAGAGCATTCCGGGTAATAAACAAGACGCGCAAAAGCATCAATAAGCTTAGGGGATACTATGGCGGAGAAGAAAGAATCTTTTTTTTGGACCAGCTATTCTGACTTGATGACGAGCCTTTTCTTCATCATGCTAACACTTTTTGTCCTCGTGATAGTGTTGTTGCATAAACGTATGGAAGCAACAGAAAAACAACTTGAGGAGATTAAGAAAGTTGAGGCATCAACGAAAGAATTAGGACGTTCTAAAAACTTTGCGTATAAAGCTGAATACAAAAAGTATGTTCTTGATGTGAGATGTTTTTTTGAAGAAACTAAGTATAGACTCTCAGACTTACAAGCTGACACAGCAAGTTTGCATGAGGCTGGTAAGGAAATTAAAGAATTCCTTGATAGAAACGAGGCAAATCAATACTTGCTCATCATTGAGGGACAAGCTTCTCGCAATTCCAAGAAACTAACGGAAGATAACTATGATTGGAGTTTCCAAAGAGCCTTGACTTTGATGAAGTTTTGGAAGGATATATGCCAAATTGATTTTGGGGCAAATTGCGAAATCCAAATAGCGGGAAGCGGTGATGGACGATATAACTTTGGTTATACAGGTGGGGATGGTACAGACAGGTTTAAACAGTTGGACTCTACGCTTATGCGAGAAAGGGGAAGTAAGGAAAAATATAATCAACGGTTTGTCATTCATATTATTCCCAAGAATATTATTGAAAATGCTGAAAAGAAATAATAAGTGCCATGCGGTAGTCGCTTGCCTTTCAGTTCTGTTAATGTTGTCATGTGCTCACAAGTCAGGTCAGCATCGTGGTCAGGAACGTTCTAATACAACAATGGCTGACCGTACTGAAAGGAAATCTTTGCGTCCAACAACAAAAAAGAGTAAAATTGTGAATAAACGCTCAAATGAGAAGATGGAGGGGACGCAGATTTTTGATCGCTACGGTAGTGCAGTGTTTATGGTGTTCACCACAGATGGTTCGAATGCTTATCAAGGGTCTGGTTTCTTCATCGATAACGATGGTCTTGCTGTTAGCAACTATCATGTATTTAAGGGTACGGGTATCGGGATGGAGCAGATTAAACTTGTTGGTAGTGACGTGGCATACAAGGTGACAGATGTATTGGCACGGAGTGAGGATGAAGATTTTATCTTATTCCGTGTTGATTGTGAAAACACCAATTACATTCCTATAGCTTCAGAGAAGCCTAAGGTCGGCGAGAAGGTGTATGCCATAGGTAGCCCGCGAGGATTAGAAAATACATTCTCTTCGGGCGAAGTGTCTCAGTGGCGTGCTGATAATCTCATGCAGATTAGTGCGCTTATTGATCATGGGAGCAGCGGTGGTGCCCTTATCAATGAATATGGTGAGGTTGTGGGTGTCACTTCGGGCACATTCGCAGATGGGTCACAAGCTAACCTTAATTATGCTTGGAGTATTGAGGCGGTCAAGCCTTACATCCAGTAAAAGTTGTTGTTAGGTGTGTATATGTTAAGTATGCTCTGACAAGAAATAGCTGGAGGGCTTTGCCCATTTGGTGACCCCATGCAAGAAATGATTTCCTGTATGGGGTCATTATCATATACTGAGATGGTATAATTGGAAGTACTTATCAAGGCTAAAACTCGGAAAATCCCTTGCGTTTTTCCCTTAATATAATAAGGATAATCCTTATAAAAAATGCGCGCGTGAG
>CAZXFP010000034.1:0-15764 GCA_964640675.1 uncultured Prevotella sp.
CGAACCCATTTTACATTACTCGCTCCCATATCACTCCTCCATTCCGTGTTGTTCCAAGAAGAAACGCTTTTGCTGTTCTATCTCTCGGCTCAGCTCTTCCTCCGTTGGCATATAAGCCATATATTTGGCTGCAAAAAGTTGCTCGCTACCGTTAAGTACAGAGTATTTAGCCAAGACTTTATCGGTTTCGGTGCAGAGCAATATGCCTATTGTGGGATTATCACTATCGTCTTTTACAAGGTCGTCATACATTCGTACATACATATCCAACTGCCCCACATCTGCGTGTGCCAGAGGATGTGTTTTCAATTCAAACAACACGTAACGTTTAAGTTTGATGTTATAGAACACAAGATCAATGTAAAAATCACCTGTGCCCGTTGAAATGTGTTTCTGCCTATCGACAAATGCAAAACCACGTCCCAATTCCATGATAAATTGTTGCAAATGATCTATTAAGGCTTGTTCCAACTGGCTTTCGTCATATTTGCTATCCTTGCGGAAGCCTAAAAACTCGGCAACCACCGGACTTTTTATATATTCCAATGGATCATTGGCTTCAATATCAGGAGAGGGTAACGCCAATCCTTCCCTTACACAAGCCATACGGCGACCATAGTATTGTGTACCGATGTTGCGATTGAGTGTCCTTACACTCCACATCTGCTCCGATGCCTCTTTTACATACCACTCTCTGGCTTTAGGGTCTGCAACCTGTATAATTGAGCGGAAGTGCGACCAAGTCAGATTGTGAACACGCGTGTTCACAATCTCCAAATCATTGAAACACAAATAAAATTGGCGAAAGTAATCCAGATTGCGTTTGCTGAATGCGCTACCGTATTTAGGCATCAGCTGTTCTGCCAATGTTTTAATCAACCGAGTACCATATTGCGCACGAACTTTTCCATGCTGTTCCTCTTCCACTATACGGCGGCCAATGTGCCAATAGGTAAGCACGGCGGCCTGATTGACAGCTGCGTATGCCTGTCGACGGCCTTGCTCGATAATGCTCCGAATATCAGAAACCAGCTTATCAGTTGTCACACCATGCTGCAGCTTATTCTTTTCCATAACCTAAAACTTTGAAAGCGTTTATAAGTTCTGCTTCGTTTGCATCCCACCTTTTCTTCAATTCATCAAATTTACAACTCATTTCGGAAAGGGCAGACTTATAGTCTATTTCCGTATCACGGTCTATAAACTCAATGTATCTGGATGGCACAAGAGAATATCCCTTTTCTTGAATTTCGTCACGATGTGCTGCATAGTATAACTCCGGTTCGGCATACTTAGCTTTTTTTTCAGTCTGCCAGTCAAAGTAAATTTTGCACACCTGCCCTATTTCCACTTCCGACAAACGGACGTATTTCTTCTCGTATATGTTATTGTTCCATGTACGCAAGTCGATGAAAAGGATTTCACCCGAACGGTCTCGAAGCTGTCTGCCATGCCACAGACCGCCTTTCTTGTTGTTGTTCAAAATCCAAAGGGTTACGGATATATCGGTAGAATAAAACATATTGCGCGGCAAAACGACAATAGCCTCTACTTTGTCGCTTTCGATTAGCTGCCTGCGTATTTCCTGCGTATCGCTGTCATCCAAAGCACCATTGGCAAGCAGGAATCCAGCAATTCCACGACAAACATTCAACTTGTTCAGGATATGAAGAATCCACGCATAGTTGGCGTTGCTGGTAGGAGGAATGCCATAACCTTTCCATCGGGGATCGGTCTCAAAATCTCCATATTCGGCATATTTCTTCAAATTGAACGGCGGATTAGCCATGATGTAATCAAACTTACGGTCTTTATGCTGGTCGTCTGAAAACGTGGACACGGCTCTGTCACCCAAATGGTAAGAGATGCCCCGGATGGCCAAATTCATTTTTGCAAGGCGATATGTTGCCGGTTCTGATTCTTGCCCATACACATTGACGGCTTTGGTATTTCCGCCGTGAGCCTCTATGAACTTTGCCGCTTGAACAAACATACCTCCAGAACCACAGCAAGGGTCATAAACCGTACCATCAAAAGGCTCAATGAGAGACGCTATAAGCTCTACAATAGAATGCGGCGTGTAAAACTCTCCCTCCTCTTTGTCTGCATTGATTGAGAATGCTTGCAAGAAATACTCATATACACGGCCTATAAGGTCATGGTCATTAAACTTCTGTGAGTCTATCTTGTTTATTTCATCCACTACGCTTTTCAACACTCCCGGTTCAAGGGCTGTTTTCGTGAATATCTGCTGCGGAAGGGCATTTTTCAATTTTGGTTCGTTGTCATCCAAAGTCTTTATCGCCGTATCAAAAGCAACAGCCATGCCATTAGGCGATGTGAGAATCAACTTGTCCCAGAATGTTTCATCTGTCAAGAAAAACACTCCGTCTTGCATATATTGGTTAGGACGTGACAATTGCTGCTCTATAAAATTCGCATCGTTAATGCCCTGCACTTCCATTATTTCATGCTTGATCTTCTCCTTTTGCTGCTTGAACCGTTCTCCTATGAATTTCAAAAACACAAGGGTCAACAGCAAATCGCGCTTGTCTGTCATGGCTGCACGCCCACGCAGACTGTTACGACAATTGAAAAGTATCGTCTCAAGAGTTTCTTCCTTTGCTGGTTTATTTCGTTTCTTGGCCATTCCGCTATTTTATGTATATATCCAATATGACAGCAAAGTTACAACTTATTTAGGAATATTTTGGATGGAATGAGTTATATTTTACCATACAGCGGTACAAAACGAGCAATACGCCAAATGCAATCATGCCCCCCTACCACCTCTCATATACCAACAAAAGAAGCCGCAAGCGGACTCCATGAATCCTGCTTGCGGCTTCTTGATTATGCTTGTGCCCTCACTGTAGTGGGGACTAACTGTGCTATGCCTCTTCGGCGGGAGCTGCGGCCTCTACCTCGGCCTCGTTCTCCTTCACCTCGCGGTTGGCAAAGTCGATGACGTTCTTGCGGTTGGCAACAATGCGATCGTGCTCTTCCTGCGAACCGACAATGAGCTTCTGCCACTGCTTCAGACCAGTACCGGCAGGGATGAGGTGACCACAGATAACGTTCTCCTTCATGCCCTCCAAGTAGTCGGACTTACCACGGATGGCGGCCTCGTTGAGCACCTTGGTTGTCTCCTGGAAGGAAGCGGCACTCATGAAGCTCTTCGTGCCCAAAGCGGCGCGGGTGATACCTTGCAGCACCTGCGTGGCCGTGGCCGAATGAGTGTCGCGCACCTGCACTTGGCGCAAATCGCGACGCTTGAGCATACTGTTCTCATCGCGCAGCTTGCGCACGGTGATGATCTGTCCCTTATAGAGCGTCTCGGAGTCGCCAGCATCAACAACGACTTTCTTACCCCAAATGCGATCGTTCTCGGCGGCAAAGTCGAGCTTGTCGACAAGGTCTTGCTCCAAGAATGTGGTATCGCCCGGATCATTGATTTGCACCTTGCGCATCATCTGACGAACGATAATCTCGAAGTGCTTGTCGTTGATCTTCACACCCTGCAAGCGATAGACATCCTGCACCTCATTGACAATGTACTCCTGCACAGCCGTGGGACCCTTGATGGCAAGGATGTCGGCCGGCGTGACCACACCATCGGAGAGCGGCGTTCCGGCACGCACGGCATCGTGCTCCTGCACCAGAATCTGCTTGGAGAGGCTAACGAGGTACTTGCGCTGCTCGCCCGTCTTGGACGTGACGATAATCTCGCGGTTGCCTCGCTTCACCTTGCCCATCATGACCTCACCATCGATCTCGCTGACCACAGCGGGGTTGGACGGGTTGCGTGCCTCGAACAGCTCGGTGACACGGGGCAAACCACCCGTGATATCACCAGCACCACCCACGGAACGCGGAATCTTGACGAGGGTCTGACCGGAAGTGATCTTCGTGCCCTCCTGCACCACCTGCTCCAGGTGACCACCCACGGGCAAGTTGTAAGTACCATATATATCAGCGGGAGCGTAAGTGCCATCGTCTTGCTTCGAAGCACCTTCCTTGATAATATCCACTGTGGGCACACGGTTCTTGTCCTTGGACTCGGTGATGATGCGCTCGGTAAGTCCGGTGGCATCATCGGTCTCAGAACGATAGGTGATACCATCGATAACATCGTGCAGATGGAGCACACCCGCATATTCGCTGACGATGACGGCGTTGAACGGATCCCACTTGCAGATGAGGTCGCCCTTCTTCACCTTATCGCCCTGCTTGAAATAGAGCGTAGAACCGTAAGGCACGTTCTCCGTGGAGAGCACAATGCCCGTATTGATGTCGACAAAGCGAATCTCGCTCAGACGGCTGACCACCATCTTGCACTTGCGCTCCTCGTCATCGACAAAGTCTACCGTGCGCAGCTCATCGAACTCAACCTTGGCATCATTCTTGGCCACAATGCTGGCATTGGCGGCGGCGTTACCGGCCACACCACCAGCGTGGAACGTACGGAGCGTAAGCTGCGTACCCGGCTCACCAATGGCCTGTGCGGCAATCACACCGACAGCCTCGCCAAGCTGAACCATGCGTGCCGTGGCCAAGTTGCGACCGTAGCACTTCATGCAAACACCCTTCTTGCTCTCACAAGTGAGCACCGAACGAATCTCAACCATCTCGATGGGAGAATCCTCGATGATGCGGGCTTTCTCCTCGGTAATCTCCTCACCGGCAGCCACAATCACCTCGTTGGTGTTGGGGTGAACCACATCATGAACAGACACACGGCCAAGGATGCGCTCATAGAGCGTGGAGATAACCTCATCGCCATTCTTCAGCGCGCGGCACTCCAAACCACGCAGCGTGCCACAGTCTTCCTCAGTGATGATCACATCGTGCGACACATCGACCAAACGACGGGTGAGGTAACCAGCATCGGCAGTCTTCATAGCCGTATCGGCAAGACCCTTACGGGCACCGTGGGAGGAGATGAAGTACTCCAACACGCTCATTCCCTCCTTAAAGTTGGAAAGGATAGGATTCTCAATAATCTGCGCGCCCTCGGCACCAGCCTTCTGCGGCTTGGCCATCAGACCACGCATACCGGCAAGCTGGGCAATCTGATCGGCAGAACCACGCGCACCGGAATCGAGCATCATGTAAACGGCGTTGAATCCCTGATCGGCCTCGGTCATGTGCTTCATCACAGACTGCTTGAGGTTGTTGTTGACGTGGGTCCACGCGTCAATTACCTGATTGTAACGCTCCTTGTCGGTGATGAAACCCATCTCATAGTTGGCCTTCACTTGGTCGACCTCGTCCTGTCCCTTCTGCACGATACCGGCTTTCTCGTCCGGCACAATGATGTCGTCAAGGTTGAACGAAAGACCGGCAAGGTAAGCCATACGATAACCAAGGTTCTTGATTCCGTCAAGGAACTCGCAGGCACGAGCCATACCCACTGCCTTGATAACATCGGCAATCAAGCCGCGAAGACTCTTCTTAGAGATAACGCCATTGAAGTAGCCGATTTCATCCGGAACAATCTGATTGACGATGACACGACCAACAGAAGTCTCGACCATACGCTCGGTGAGCACACCGTCGACAAGGTCTTTCACGCGGACATTCACCTTGGCATGGAGATCGCACTTACCCTCATTGCGGGCAACGAGTGCCTCCTCTGGGCCATAGAACGTCAGTCCCTCGCCAAGCGCACCGGGACGAATCTTGGAAATATAATAGAGACCAAGCACCATGTCCTGTGAGGGGACGGTGATGGGCGCACCATTGGCAGGGTTCAAAATATTGTGGCTCTCAAGCATGAGGATCTGCGCCTCAAGCACGGCCTCATTGCTCAACGGAAGGTGAACAGCCATCTGGTCGCCATCGAAGTCGGCGTTGAAAGCCGTACAAGCCAACGGATGGAGCTGGATAGCCTTACCCTCGATGAGCTTCGGCTGGAAAGCCTGAATACCAAGACGGTGAAGCGTCGGGGCACGGTTGAGCAGTACGGGGTGACCCTTCATCACGTTCTCCAAGATGTCCCAAATGACGGACTCACGACGATCAACGATCTTCTTGGCACTCTTCACAGTCTTCACTATACCGCGCTCGATGAGCTTACGGATAATGAACGGTTTGTAAAGCTCGGCTGCCATAAGCGTGGGCAGTCCGCACTCGCCCATCTTCAACTCCGGGCCTACGACAATGACGGAACGAGCCGAATAGTCGACACGCTTACCCAAAAGGTTCTGACGGAAGCGGCCTTGCTTACCCTTCAAGGAGTCGGAAAGCGACTTCAACGGGCGGTTGCTCTCACTCTTCACGGCCGAAGACTTGCGGGAGTTGTCGAACAAAGAGTCGACTGCCTCCTGCAACATACGCTTCTCGTTACGCAGAATCACCTCGGGGGCTTTGATCTCTATCAGTCGCTTCAAACGGTTGTTGCGAATAATGACGCGGCGATAGAGGTCGTTGAGGTCGGATGTAGCAAAACGGCCACCATCCAACGGAACGAGCGGACGCAAATCCGGCGGAGTGACGGGCACTATCTTCATGATCATCCACTCAGGACGGTTGACCTCCTTGGACTGGATGAAAGCATTGACAACCTGAAGACGCTTCAAAGCCTCCGTCTTGCGCTGCTGACTGGAGTCATTGGCAGCACGCTCACGCAACTCTCCCGCCAAACGGTCAAGTCCGGACACACCATTGGCATCCTCACGGGAAAGCTCACAGAGAAGATCGTAAATGGCCTCTGCACCCATCTTGGCGATGAACTTCTTCGGATCATCGTTGGGCAGGTCTTCGTTGCTCTCGGGCAGCTTGTTGTCGATGATGTTGATGTACTCATCCTCGCTCAGCAGGTCGAGGCGGTGAGAGCCGTTCAAATCTTCGTCGCCCTCGCTCTCCTTCATGCCCTCAACCACACCGGGCTGAACAACGATGTACTTCTCGTAGTAAATGACCTGCTCAAGTTTCTTGGTCGGCAAGCCCAAGAGATAACCTATCTTATTGGGAAGGCTGCGGAAATACCAAATATGGGCAACGGGAACTACCAGCTCAATATGGCCGGCACGCTCACGACGCACTTTCTTCTCTGTTACCTCAACACCGCATCGGTCGCAAACGATACCCTTGTAACGAATGCGCTTGTACTTGCCACAGGCGCACTCATAGTCTTTCGTGGGGCCGAAGATGCGCTCGCAGAACAGACCGTCGCGCTCGGGCTTATAAGTACGGTAGTTGATCGTCTCCGGCTTGGTCACCTCGCCATAGGAGTTTTCCAAAATCTCCTCGGGAGAAGCCAAACCGATGGTAATCTTCGAGAAATTACTCTTAACTTTATTGTCTCTTTTAAAAGCCATGTTCTACTTTCTGTATTTGGGGTGTACGTTTAATCCAGTTTGATGCTCAGACCCAATCCGCGCAACTCATGGAGCAGCACGTTGAGGGACTCGGGAATGCCCGGCGTGGGCATGGCGTCGCCCTTGACGATGGCCTCGTAAGCCTTAGAACGGCCCACAACGTCATCGGACTTGATGGTAAGGATCTCTTGCAATACGTGCGATGCACCGAAAGCCTCGATGGCCCAAACCTCCATCTCTCCGAATCGCTGTCCACCGAACTGCGCCTTTCCACCAAGCGGCTGCTGGGTGATCAAGCTGTACGGGCCAATGGAACGCGCGTGCATCTTGTCCTCAACCATGTGGCCGAGCTTCAAGAAGTAGGTGATACCCACCGTTGCCGGCTGGTCAAAGCGCTCACCCGTCTCGCCGTCATAAATATAGGTGGAGCAAAGGTTGGGAAGACCTGCCTTGTCCGTCCACTCCTTCAAGTCTTCAAGTTTGGCACCATCGAAGATAGGCGTAGCGAACTTAACGCCCAAACGCTTACCGGCTGCACCAAGAATAGCCTCGAAAATCTGTCCGAGGTTCATACGAGAAGGCACACCCATCGGGTTAAGCACAAGGTCTACAGAACGGCCATCCGCCAAGAACGGCATATCCTCCATGCGAACCACCTTCGATACAATACCCTTATTACCATGTCGACCGGCAAGTTTGTCACCCACCTGAATCTTACGCTTCTTGGCAATGTACACCTTAGCCATTTGCAACACGCCAGAGGGAAGCTCATCGCCAATGGTGATGGCGAAATTGCGACGCTTCAGCTCCGCATCAAGCTGCTTGTACTTGCGTATATAGTTCATGATAAGACGCTGGACGAGCGTATTCGTGTGCTCATCATCCGTCCAACCATTGCTTTGGATACCCTCATAGTCGAGATTCTTCAGCGCGGCAGTGGTAAACTTGCTGCCCTTGGTGATAATCTCTGCATTGGAGTAATCTCTTACGCCTTGGCTGACCTTGTCCTCCGTAAGCTCCAAGAGCTTCTCCACGAGTATATCCTTCAAATCTTCATTCTTAGCCTCGTACTCCTCGGCTATCTTCTGCAGCGTAATTCTGTCCTTACGCTTGCTTTCCGTGGTCTTGGAAGCACGGGAGAAGAGTTTCTTGTCGATAACGACACCACTCAAAGAAGGATTAGCCTTCAAGGAAGTATCCTTCACATCGCCGGCCTTGTCACCAAAGATGGCACGCAGGAGTTTCTCCTCCGGCGACGGATCGCTCTCACCCTTAGGCGAAATCTTACCAATCATGATGTCGCCCGGCTCCACACGCGCACCAATACGGATGATACCCGTCTCGTCAAGATCCTTGGTGGCCTCCTCGCTGACATTGGGAATATCAGATGTGAACTCCTCAACACCGCGCTTGGTGTCACGAACCTCCAACGAATATTCGTCCACATGAACAGAAGTAAGCACGTCATCACGAACCATGCGCTCTGAGATAACCACGGCATCCTCATAGTTATAGCCCTTCCAAGGCATATAAGCCACAAGGAGGTTTCTTCCCAAGGCCAGCTCGCCTTGCTCTGTGGCATATCCCTCTGTAAGAATATCACCCTTGTCCACACGCTGTCCCTTGTTGCAAATAGGACGCAAGTCGACAACCATGTTCTGGTTGGTACGACGGAACTTGGGGATTCGGTATTCCTTGAGAGCCGGCTCGAAGCTGACAAACTCATCATCCTCAGAACGATCGTAGAGGATACGGATGGTTGTAGCGTCAACATATTCGATTACACCCGGTCCCTCAGCCGTAATCATCGTACGAGAATCCTCACAAACTTGCTTCTCCAATCCTGTTCCCACAATCGGAGCATCATTGTGAAGCAAAGGCACTGCCTGACGCATCATGTTACAGCCCATCAGCGCACGGTGACCGTCGTCATGCTCCAAGAAAGGAATCAGACCGGCAGACACAGAGGCAATCTGCTGCGGCGAAACGTCCATGAGGCTCACCTGTTCTGGAGAAACCACAGGATAGTCGGCGTCCTGACGGCACTTCACAAACGTGCGGATGAAGCTGCCATCATCATTCAGCGGCGCATTGCCCTGACCAATGATTCTCTCTTCCTCCTCCTCAGCCGTAAGGAAAGTAACCTGCTTGTTCTCCATGTTCACCTTGCCATCCTTAACTCTACGGTACGGCGTGACAATAAAGCCGAGATCGTTTATCTTAGCGTAGAGGCAAAGCGATGAAATCAGACCAATGTTCGGGCCCTCAGGCGACTCAATCGGGCAAAGACGGCCATAGTGCGTATAGTGAACGTCGCGAACCTCAAAGCCTGCACGCTCACGCGAAAGGCCACCAGGGCCAAGCGCAGAGAGACGACGCTTGTGAGTAACCTCGGCAAGAGGGTTCGTCTGATCCATAAACTGGCTCAGCGGATTGGTGCCAAAGAAAGAGTTGATGACACTGGAAATAGTCTTCGCATTAATAAGGTCTGTCGGTTGGAACACCTCATTATCACGAACATTCATGCGCTCGCGGATGGTACGAGCCATACGAGCCAATCCAATGGAGAACTGGTTGGCCAACTGCTCACCAACGGTGCGCACACGACGGTTAGAAAGGTGATCGATATCATCAACCGTCGCATTGGAGTTGATCAGCTTGATGAGATATTTGATAATCTCAATAATATCTTCCTTGGTGAGCACACGCACATCTGCGTCTGTGTTCAAGCCAAGTTTCTTGTTAATACGGTAGCGTCCAACCTCGCCTAAATCATAGCGTTTGTCAGAGAAGAATAAGTTTTGGAACACCTCACGCGCACTGGCATCATCGGCAGCATCAGCATTGCGAAGCTGACGGTAGATGTAGTTGACCGCCTCGATCTCAGAGTGGCTGGGGTCTTTCTGCAACGTATTGAAGATAATGGCATACTTGTTGGCCATATCCTCATCCTTATGAAGAAGGATAGAGGACACGCCGCTCTCAAGAATCTCATCGATATTATCAGGGGTCAGCTCCGTCTCGCGCTCCACGATAATCTCGTTGCGCTCAATGGAAACGACCTCACCCGTATCCTCATCCACGAAATCCTCATTCCAGCTCTTCATCACGTTACCAGCCAACTTACGGCCAATGGCAACCTTGAGGTTCTTCTTGTTGACCTTAACTTCCTCGCAAAGGTCGAATATCTGCAAGATGTCCTTGTCCGACTCATAACCGATTGCACGCAACATCGTTGTCACAGGAAGTTTCTTCTTGCGATCAATGTAGGCGTACATCACATTATTAATATCGGTGGAGAACTCAATCCATGACCCCTTGAACGGGATAATGCGCGCACTGTACAGCATCGTACCATTGGCGTGCTGGCCTTGGCCAAAGAACACACCTGGCGAACGGTGCAGCTGCGACACAACCACACGCTCAGCACCATTAATAACAAACGTGCCATTGGCAGTCATATACGGAATCGTACCAAGGAACACGTCCTGAATGAACGTGCCGAAATCCTCATGGTCAGGGTCCGTACAATAGAGTTTCATCTTTGCCTTCAACGGAACGCTATAAGTCAATCCACGCTCAAGGCACTCCTCGATGGTGTAACGCGGCGGGTCTATATAGTAATCGAGGAATTCAAGCACAAAATTGTTTCTTGTGTCGGTGATGGGGAAGTTCTCTGCGAAAACTTTGTAAAGCCCATCATTCTTGCGCTCCTCGGGCGGTGTGTCCAGCTGAAGGAAGTCGGAGAATGACTTCAGCTGCACGTCAAGGAAATCCGGATAGGGGTATGGATTCTTGACAGTGGCAAAGTTGACACGGTTATTGATGATCTTTGTTGCCATATAATGATTGAATTCTATTGAATGCGTCACAAGGACAATGAAAGGGGTGCGTCCCCCAAAATACAGAAAGACATAAAAAGGTTAGGACTTACCTACTGGGCAAATCCTAACCAATATTGCTTTTCCGGTGTTTTATGCTTGGACACCGAAACAAAAGACGTGATTACTTGAGCTCAACCTTTGCGCCCTCAGCCTCGATGGCCTTCTTGAGGTTCTCAGCCTCTTCCTTGGACAGACCCTCCTTCAAGGTAGAAGGAGCACCGTCTACAAGCTCCTTAGCCTCTTTCAAGCCAAGGCCGCAAGCCTCCTTAACAACCTTAACGACCTTCAACTTGCTAGCACCAACCTCGGCCAAAACAACGTTGAACTCGGTCTTCTCCTCCTCAGCGGGAGCACCAGCAGCAGCGGCGGGACCAGCAACAGCAACAGCTGCAGCGGCCGGCTCAATTCCGTACTCGTCCTTCAGGACGGTTGCCAACTCATTAACTTCCTTCACAGTGAGGTTTACCAACTCTTCTGCAATAGCTTTGATATCTGCCATTTTATTCTAAACTTTTATTTTTAATCTTAAAGAAATATAATTAATTGACTTTTATCTGGTCAGTGTTTAATTTGTTATATCAACCAGAAATTATTCAGGACGCTCGCCTAAAGTCTTCAGCACACCATGAATAGTGTTTGCGCCTGATTGGAGAGCAGAGATAACGTTCTTTGTCGGCGACTGCAGCAAAGCCACAACATCGGCAATAAGTTCGTTCTTGCTCTTGAGAGCAGCCAGCTCGTCGAGTTTATCAGCACCTACGAAAATGCTTTCCTCGGCATAGGCAGCCTTGAGTGCAGGAATACCCTGCTTGGTATAATCTTTCAGCAACTTAGCAGGCTTGTTGGCCACCTCGCAGAAGAGGACTGCCGTGTTGCCTTTCAGTACGCTGTACAAGCCTTCATAATCTACTTCCGAAGCCTCGAAAGCCTTGTGAAGAAGTTTGTTCTTCACAACAACCATCTTGATTTCGTTCTTGAAGCACTTACGACGAAGGTCGCTCGTTTGCTGCGCATTCAAACCAGTCACATCGACAAGGTAGAAATGCGGGTACTCCTTGAGCTTTGCACCAAGCTCGGCGATGATAGTATCTTTTACTTCTTTCTTCATTGTTACTAGCTTTTAGCGTTATTCAGCCTGTTTCGGGTCAATCTTAACACCCGGGCTCATGGTGGAAGACATAAAGATACTCTTGATATAGGTTCCCTTGGCAGCAGCCGGCTTCAGCTTGACAACCGTAGAGAGGAACTCGCGGGCGTTGCCAGCGATCTGCTCAGCGGTCATGCTCACCTTACCGATAGACGTATGGATGATACCAGCCTTGTCAACCTTGAAGTCAATCTTACCCTGCTTCACCTCTTTCACAGCCGTGGCAACATCCATTGTCACCGTACCGCTCTTGGGGTTAGGCATCAAGCCGCGAGGACCAAGCACACGACCCAACGGTCCAACCTTGCCCATGCAGGAAGGCATCGTGATGATGACATCAATGTCAGTCCATCCGCCCTTGATTTTTTCAATATACTCATCGAGACCTACATAATCAGCACCTGCCTCCTTTGCTGCAGCCTCCTGATCGGGGGTGCAAAGACAAAGCACACGCGTCACCTTGCCAGTACCGTTAGGAAGCGACACCACGCCGCGCACCATCTGGTTAGCCTTGCGAGGATCTACGCCGAGACGTACATCAATGTCGAGGGAAGCGTCAAACTTAACCTTGGTAATATCCTTGATCAGCTTGGCAGCCTCGTCCAGTGTGTATGCCTTCCCTGCTTCAATCTTGTCGGCCACTGATTTCTGATACTTTGTCAGTTTACTCATCTTAATTGAAGTTTATGATTTATTTTCCAGGGAAGTCCCCTTTTACAGTTATACCCATACTGCGTGCGGTACCAGCAACGAGTTTCATAGCCGATTCCACAGTGAAGCAGTTCAGGTCAGGCATCTTATCCTCAGCAATAGCGCGCACCTGTTCCCAAGTCACGCTAGCCACCTTCTTACGGTTAGGCTCACCGCTGCCCTTCTTGCCTTTGGCGGCTTCGAGCAACTGCACAGCTGCGGGAGGAGTCTTGATTTCAAAGCTGAAAGACTTATCCGTATAGTAAGTAATCACTACCGGAAGAATCTTGCCAGCCTTATCCTGGGTGCGGGCATTGAACTCCTTACAGAATCCCATGATATTGATACCCTTAGAACCCAAAGCAGGGCCTACGGGGGGAGAAGGATTCGCTGCGCCACCTTTAATCTGCAATTTGATTAATCCAGCAACTTCTTTAGCCATTTCTTTCTGTGAATATTAAAAATGATTCGATATGGAAAGCCGAGCACGCATCCGTAACAACGCCTACTCTTCTTTCGCTACTTGCATAAAACTAAGCTCCAAAGGATTCTGTCGACCAAAGATCATGACCATCACCTTCAACTTGTGCTTCTCAGTATTCACTTCTTCAATGATACCGTGGAAACCGCTGAAAGGACCATCAGTAACCTTCACGCTCTCACCCACCTCATAAGGAACATTCACCGCATCCTGGATCTCCGTCTCATCGACATTGCCAAGCAAACGGTTAAGTTCAGCCTCACGGATAGGAGAGGGAGTAGATGTTCCCCCAAGGAAGCCCAAAACATTGGGCATGAAACGCAACTCAGACGCCACCTCAGCAGTAAGATTAGCCTCCACAAGCACATAGCCCGGCAGACTCATCTTCTCTGTTACATAGCGTTTACCATTACGGATTGAAGCGTGCTTCTCCATAGGTATCAAAACCTGAGAAACATTCCCCGACAACCTCGCGTTATGTGCCAACTCAGCCTCGATGTACTCTTTCACCTTGGCTTCCTTGCCACTAATAGCACGAAGCACGTACCATTTCATACCTGTTCCAGCCATCTCTTTGAAGAAAAACTTATCCTGGATAGACAAATTTCATAATAGTCTCGGACACAACATCCATTACCCACACAACCAATGCAATGACAAGGGAAGCAGATAAAACAACCATTGCACTGTGCGTAAGCTGGGTACGGGTAGGCCAAGTAGTCTTATGCGCAAGCTCATCGTAACAAGCCTTGCAGTATATTACTATTTTATGAAATACCTTAGACATAGTTTTATTTTTTTGCACGGGTTGAAGGACTCGAACCCTCGACACCTGGTTTTGGAGACCAGTGCTCTACCAACTGAGCTAAACCCGTAGATAAGTTTCCCGCCCGCAAAGGCGGGAAACTTAATATGCTTGATGTTTACTTCACGTCATCAAGGAGCTTGGTAATCTGACCAGAGCCAACCGTGCGACCACCCTCGCGGATAGCGAAACGGAGACCCTCATTCAGAGCAACCTTGTAGATGAGCTCAACCTCAATCTCAACGTTGTCACCAGGCATCACCATGTCAACGCCCTCGGGGAGTTTAATCTCACCCGTGCAGTCCATCGTGCGGAGATAGAACTGAGGACGATACTTATTGCCGAACGGAGTGTGACGGCCACCCTCTTCCTTCTTCAACACGTAGACAGAAGCCTTGAAGTGATCGTGCGGAGTGATGGCACCCGGGTGCACAACAACCATACCACGCTTAACTTCCTTCTTATCGATACCGCGGAGGAGCAGACCAACGTTGTCACCAGCCTCACCCTCAGAAAGGATCTTGCGGAACATCTCAACACCAGTGATCACAGACTTCTTGTCCTCACCGAGACCAATCAGCTGAACCTCATCACCGACCTTGCACTTACCAGTCTCAATACGACCAGTAGCAACAGTACCACGACCCGTGATAGAGAACACGTCCTCAACCGGCATCAAGAAAGGCTTATCAACCTCGCGCATCGGCTCCTGGATCCAGTTATCAACGATATCCATCAACTCGATAACCTTCTCAGACCACTTGTCAACGCCGTTCAGAGCACCGAGAGCAGAACCACGAACGATAGGAGTATCCTCCTCATATTCATACTGCTCAAGAATCTCACGAACCTCCATCTCAACAAGCTCGAGCATCTCCTCGTCCTCAACAAGGTCGCACTTGTTCAAGAAGACAACCAAGCGGGGCACGTTTACCTGGCGAGCCAGCAGCACGTGCTCACGAGTCTGAGGCATAGGACCGTCAGTAGCGGCAACCACGAGAATAGCACCGTCCATCTGGGCAGCACCAGTAACCATGTTCTTCACATAGTCAGCGTGACCCGGGCAGTCCACGTGTGCGTAGTGACGATTAGCAGTCTCATACTCAATATGAGCGGAGTTGATGGTGATACCACGCTCTTTCTCCTCGGGAGCGTTATCAATCTGATCGAAAGACTTCACGTCCTCACCAGTACCCAAGCGCTCGTGGAGCGTGAGGGAGATTGCGGCGGTCAGCGTAGTCTTGCCGTGGTCAACGTGACCAATCGTACCAATGTTCACGTGCGGTTTGGTGCGCACGAATTCTGCTTTAGCCATAGCTTTCCTTATTTAACTTTTTGTAATGAATAATCTGTGCTTTTACCTGCTTCACACATCGTCCGAAAGAGCTGTAACTGAGAGTTGAACTCAGGACCTCTTCCTTACCAAGGAAGTGCT
>CAZXFP010000035.1:0-14656 GCA_964640675.1 uncultured Prevotella sp.
ATTCAGTGAGTTGCAGGATTTTTCATTGTCTTTCATCAGACTTTTGTGGAGCTGGTGGGATTCGAACCCACGTCCGCACAAGGAAACCACACGCTTTCTACACGCTTATCCCAGCCTTCATTTTCGAGCAGCAACAAGACCTGGGCCACCAATCACTGCCTTATCCCTTTTGAGTTTCACCTCCGCCGCAGGGCAGACGAAGGCTATTTCCGATTTATCCTGCACCGCTTGATCTCCGGATTCGGAACAACATCCTCGGAGCGGTGTCTCGTCGCGCTATCTTATAGCGCGATTAAGCCGAAACCTACTATGCTTCAGTTAGGCAGCGAGAGCGTAATTGTTTTCGCCAATTAAATTTTTGGTCACTCTGATTAAGGAGATAGCCACCGAGTCTCCGCGTGCTTACGTATCATTCCGTCTTGCCGTCAAATCCAGTCAACCCCATTTTGTGATGTCACCGGGCTTTTTCCAAATCCGATTTCATACGGTACGCCATCCGTTGCGTTAGCCGCTGCCAAGCCAAGGATGATGGAGCAAAGTTAGGTATTTCCCCTTTAACGGCCAAAGATTTGCGCTAAAAAAAGCTATTTTCCTGCCTATAACGCAAGCAAAATGCTGATTTGACAAGAAAAAAGCGAAGTTTTATGCCTTTCGGAATACCGCTTCCGAACTATAATTCACACCATGTTTCTTCCCGTTGGGCTTATTTTCTTCACCCCAAAAAGACACTTCCGAACAAAAAAATCACCCTTTTGGAATGGTCAAAAAACTATTGGAGGCCATTCCAAGAGGATGATTCGGCAGACGCGGGCTATGCTTCCGCACATCGGCACGCCTTTATTAACCAGTTATCGTGCGCTGCCCCGTGTCAAGAAAACACACCAGCGGGGCATCGCTCGCACAACGGTTGCCACGCAACGGCGGCGAGAGCGGCGCATCAACTCAACGACAACATACGCTCAATGGGCTTCACGGCCTCGCGGGCAACGTCCGGCTCTACCTCAACAGTGGGCCAGCCGTACTTCAAGGCGTTGTAAATCTTAAGCAGAGTGTTCTTCTTCATATACTCACACTCGCTGCACGAGCAGCCCAAACCGCCCTCGCTGACCTCCGGCGGCACAGGAAGGAACGTCTGATTGGGGCACGTGCGCTCCATCTCATGCAAGATTCCAGCCTCGGTGGCTACGATAAACTCCTTCACCTCGGGATGTTCCTGCGCGTAATGGAGCATCGTGGCCGTAGAGCCTTTCACGTCTGCCACGGCCAGCACGGGTGCCTTGCACTCCAAGTGAGCCATTACCACGGCATCGGGGTGAGCCTTTTTCATCTTCGCTATCTCACTAACGGAGAAGCGGGCGTGGACATGACAGCCTCCATTCCAAAGTAACATATCGCGACCTGTCACCGAATTGATGTAGCTGCCGAGGTTATAGTCGGGACCGAAGATGATTTTGGCATCGGCGGGGAAGGAATCGATCACCTTTTTGGCGTTCCCCGAGGTCACAACCACATCGGTGAGTGCCTTGACGGCCGCTGTCGTGTTGACATACGACACCACTTGATAGCCCGGATGTTCCTCCTTGTACTTCCGCAGGTCGTCGGCGCGGCAGCTATCGGCCAGCGAACACCCGGCGTTGAGGTCGGGACAGATGACCGTTTTGTCGGGTGAGAGCAGCTTACAGGTTTCCGCCATGAAGTGAACACCGCACATCACCATCACCTTTGCCGTGGTTTTGGCTGCCTCACGAGCCAGCGCAAGCGAGTCGCCCACGAAGTCGGCGATGTCCTGTATCTCCGAAAGCGTGTAGTAGTGGGCAAGGATTATCGCGTCCTTCTCTTTGCAGAGGCGGCGTATTTCCTTTGCCAAGTCCACCGAGGAGTCGACCGGTTCATCCACGTAACCTTTCTCTTTCCATTCTTCTTTCACGTCCATTGTCTCAACGTTGTTTTATTATTATTTTATTTTTTATTCTAAAAAGAAAAACAAATGATGGAGTATGATGTGCCGTTGATAAGGTTGATAACTTTGGGTGTTTTGATGCCGTTTTGCGTTATCCACACTTATTCGGGCTTATCCCTAAGTTGTTATTTCTCTTCCAAGCTGATTTTCAGTTGGTAAAGCCACTTGTCCACATTTCCACAATTCGGTGCAAAGATAATAAGTTTATATCTTTTGAGAGCCAAAAAAGGTGGAAAACTTATGTAAAATGGGCTTAACAACCTTGTGGATATCCACATTTGCGGGCTTTGGGATTCTTGCCCGTGGATATCCACAGAGTTGTTGGAAAGTTGTTAGGCGGGTTTTCCACATAGTTTTCCACAGTTTTATCCACAATATCGTGTCCGTTGGGGTGGGGCAGGGGCTTGTTAGTGGCTTGCGATGGGCAAAGTGCATCGCTTGCCGGGCAGAATGGCCTGCTGAAGTCGCTTCTTGCGCGCCGCACAAGGTGTTTGCGGGGAGAAACGGAAAAGCGTACAGGGCCATACCGAAAGCCCTGTACGCTTTGCACAATAGAAGTGTTGATAACTTTGTGAATAACCTTACTCTCCCTTGTCGCGGTCGTAATGCACCATGTTGTCGGGCAGATAGAACGATATTTCCACCAGTCCTGCCACTTCGCCATCGGCTTTCCACGGTGTCTGATAGACGAGTTTCTTCCTTCCCTGCTTGGTAATCGTGTAGCAATGTGTGTTGCCCGATGTCAGCATATCGGCGATAATGCCGCGCGACTTTTCAGAATGGCAGGGCATAAGGCTCTTGCCCACCATCGGCTCGCCATCTTTCTGGAACAAGCCGCGCGACACTTTGTTCTGAAATATCACTTTTCCCTCCTTGTCGCAAACGGTGATGGCGCAGTCCACATCGTCTGTCCATAAAAACGAATTGTCCATATCTGTCTTGTATTAGGTTGATTGTTCTGTTTTGCTAAGGCCTCCCGCCGCTTGTCCCGTGGCCATTTTGGCGGCGCGCGGGCGTGTTCAACCCCGGCAGGGAGCTGTCTTCTGCAAAGATAGTGCAAGGCGGGCGCAATGAAGCTTGCTTCGATTGCCGAGCCGCAGCCTGTCTTCTGCAAAGATAGTGCAAGGCGAGCGCAATGAAACTTGCTTCGATTGCCGAGCCGCAGCCTGTCTTCTGCAAAGATACGGCTATTTTGCAGGATGGCCAAAAAAATGCTCTCACTTTGTTGCCCGCCGTCTTCGGGCATCGCTTTCCGAGGCTTTCGGGTGGCCATGGCAGAGCTTTCGTAACCCATTGACGCGCATAGGGTTAGGAAAACGTTACCTTTTGGCGTGCAAAACCATACCTTTTGCGCGCCAAAACCATACATTTCGCATCGCCAAACGTATGGTTTCGCTATGCGCCAGCTTGTAGGCCGTTGTGCGATACGGCGGTGGTGATTATTTCCCGATAACTGTTTGAATTGGGAACGGACGCTTACAAACCCATTTTTTTTGACACATGCTTCTGTCGTTTTTATCTATCTTTGCCAGCAGAGTTTTGGTTATGGCTCCGGATAATGGCATGCAAACCTGTGCAGGAGCCGATATTGCAATTTAATAATGTGTTTTATGATGAGAAAACCTCTACAATTTCTGATGTCATGGATGCTTCCCGTGGCTGCCGCATTGCCACTTTCGGCACAGCCTGGGAGCACACCACCCCAACGCAACCTGAGGTGTGGCATGGCCAAGGCGGCACTGCGGTCGTCTGAAAGTGAAATCCGGGCACGGCAGCAATTCCCCGGATTCCGATTTGGAAAACGGTTAGAGCGCAGTCCGCTGGCCATGCCTTTTGCCATGCTCACCCCCGCAGCGGGGGCGCAGACAGCCCCGCGCGTACCCATGCGTGCGGCCTACGAGCCGGCAGCCTACGCCTTTGGCCTGTCGGGGCAGTACTCCGGGCTGCTGTCCTACAACATTTCCGCACCCATCAACTTCACGCCCTACGCGCAAGTGGACAATGTGCTGTTCAACGGCGGCTCTACCGTGCGCGATGGCAAGCTCTGCGGCGTGTATTACAACGATGCCTATGCCGCCATCGGCGTGATGTTCACCTACTATGCCGAGATTAATCTCGCCACAGGCGAGCTTATCGGCACGCCAAGCCGCATAGAGGGCAACTCGCTCATAGCCCTTGCGACGGCCACCGACCCCAAGACGGGCGAGGTGTTTGGCGAGTTCTATACGGCAAACCTTAAAGGCCGGGAGTTTGGCGTGGCCGACTATGACGCCAAGACGCGCACCACCGTGGCCACGGCAACCCATGATTATGTGGCGATGGGCATAGGCACGGACGGCATGGCCTACGGTATAGACCATCAAGGCGACCTCTATGCCATCAGCCGAACAGACGGCAGGGAGACCCTTATTGGCTCTACGGGGCTTGAGGTGACAGGCAGCGCGGGCGATTTCTATATGCAAGGTGGCGCGATAGACCCGCAAACGGGCGTGTTCTACTGGGCCTACACCAGTCCGGAGGGCAGAAGCGCGGTTTATTCGGTGAGCCTGACGGATGCCAAGGCAACGAAGATAGCCGACAGCGGCTATCAGCAGATGGCCTTCAACATACCCGCCGTCACTACAAGCGCGCTCGCGCCGTCGATGGTGGATGACATGGCGATAGGCTTCAGTGGCGGTTCCACTACGGGAACGGTAGCCTTCACCCTGCCCACGGTGGCCTTCGACGGGGCCACCACGCTGCGGGGAAACCTCGCATGGCAGGTGTCGGTCAACGGCACGGAGCTTTCGGCCGGCGAGGGCGTGCCCGGACAGCGGGTCACCGTGCCCGCGTCGCAGCTCAGCGAGGGCATGACGCGCTTCGAGGTAGTGGCAAGCAACGGCGAGGGAGCAGGTCCGGTGAGGCGCAAGTCGGCCTACGTGGGCTTCGATACGCCGCTGCCACCCACGGGCGTGGTGTTCTCGTTGGGTGAAGGCAACAAGGCCACCGTCAGCTGGGAAGCTCCCGCCGCGGGAACGCACGGCGGATACTTGGGAGAGCTTACCTATGTGGTCTATCAGATGGGAGGAATGTATCCCGTGGCTGTGGTAAAGGATGTCAAGGGCACAAGTGTCACGTTCGATATACCTGATGGCGCGATGCGGAAGTACGTCTATGGCGTGGCGGCGGTCAACAACGGGCACACCAGCGGCATAGCGCAGAGCAACGGACTGATAGTGGGCAGGCCAAAGGATGTGCCCTTCTTCGATGACTTCAATGAGGGAATAGACCTCTATACCGTAATCGATGCCAACAACGATGGCTCTACGTGGGGCTGGGACGACGAGCGCAAGGCGGCAAGCTACTTCTACAGCCGCGTCAATGCGGCCGACGACTGGCTCATTTCACCGCCTATCGCCCTGCAAGCCGGCAAGAACTACATTGTCAGCTTCCGTGCCTCGGCCTCCAATCCCTACATTCCCGAGCGCATAGAGGCCAAGTGGGGCAGCGCGCCGGAGGTGGAATCGATGACCCATGAGCTGCTTCCCGCCACCGATTTGCGCAGCCGCGGGTATGTGGCATTTGAGCAAAGAATCAGGCCGGAGGAGAGTGGAGCTTACTATATGGGCTTCCATGCCATATCAGATGCCGATGAGTTCCGTCTGTTCCTTGACTCTTTGAGCGTGGAAGAGGGTCCGGCAGACAAAGCACCCGCAGCCGTCACCGGCCTTAGCGGCACTCCTGCGGCCAACGGAGACCTCTCCTGCACCCTCAGTTTCAATCTTCCAACCCTCGCCTATGATGGTAGTGCGCTGCAATCCGTCACCTCTGTCAAGGTGATGAGGGACAACAGCACCGTCTATACCAGCGGTTCGGAGAGCCTTTCGCCCGGCCAGCGGATGACGATAACGGACAATAAGGCCAGCCAAGGCGTTAATAAGTACGTGGTATATGTCTACAACGGCGCGGGACAGGGCGACCGTGCCACGCTGTCGGTCAGCGTTGGCGTCGACACACCTACCACTCCGCTCGTGGAAGCAGAGGACAGGCAGACCAGCGTGCGTCTGGTGTGGGACGATTTGGAAGGTTCTCATGGTGGACCGGTCAAGTTGGACGAGATAAGCTACGAGATCTACGATGTCACGGAGGCGGGTGCGCTGGGCGAGATGGTCGCCACCGAGCTTGGCGGCAACGAGAGCATCGTTGACGGACTGAATAACGATGAGGGAGAGCAAAGCTATCGCCAGTGGGCGGTGAGAGCTGTCAACGCGGCAGGTGCGAGCGACTACGGCACGGCTCACATTATCGTGGGCAAACCCTACGCGCTTCCTTACCGTCAGAGCTTCGCCGGTGGCGGATTGGGTGGCTATTTCATTGGTGTGGAGCGTTCCTCGGATGCCTTCCGCTTTGCTTTCGACACCGCCGATGCCTCCGATGCCGATGGCGGATGCCTCTCGCTCTCTGCATCAGATGCCTCCTTGGGCATGGTGTCTTTGGGAAAGATGTCCTTCCAAGGCATTTCCAAGCCCTTGATTCGCTTCTCTTACAAGGCCGAAGCCCACTCGCCGCTTACGCTGGCTGTGCAGGCGCAGTTGCCCGATGGCTCTATGACGCGCCCATTCAGCACCATCCAGCTGGCCGAAAGCACGGCTACAGACTGGCAGACGGTTACCATCGACCTGCCATCGCAGCTCTCCACGCAGCGTTATGTCATCCTTTGCATCTCGGCACAGGCCACTGGGGCGATAAGTGCTGACCATCCGGTGCGCATAGACGACATACGGGTAATGAATAAGGTAGAGAACGATGCCGCCGTGGCCATTACCGCCCCGGCAAAGGTCACCAAGGGACAGGCCGTGAGCCTGCGTGTGAGGGTGACCAATGAGGGAACGTCGCCCCTTACGTCGGCCCGCGTGGTCGTAACCGCTGGCGACAAGACCATAGACGAGCGCACCACCACCCGCACACTGGCCTCCTTGGAGAGCGAGGAGTACACCGTGAGCTGCCCCACATCGTCGCTTGATGACGGCAGCGCGCTTCTTGTAGTGGCAAAGGTGACCCACGAGGGCGATGAGAACGCGGCCAACAACATGGCCACGGCTTCCGTGGAGCTGGTTTCGGCCGATGTGGCCTCGCCAAGCAACCTGAATGCCGAGGGCGACAGCCCCGTGGAGCTGACGTGGGACGCTCCGGCAAGCACCATACGGCAGGTGACGGACGGATTTGAGGACTATGCGCCGTGGGCCATCGATGATTTCGGAATGTGGACCACCGTGAAGCGCGATGCGGGCGTTGCGGGAAGCATAGCCGAGAAAATCGCGTTGCCGGGCGAGGACACCAGCTATGCCTTCGTCAACTGGCAGCCTTCCGACTACTTCGGTACCGGTACGGATGCCGATCCGCACAGCGGAAAGCGTTGCCTGGCGGCGTTCTATCAAATCAATCAGGCACATACCGACTTCGTAGACATAGACGCGTGGCTCATCTCGCCGCAACTTTCGGGACGCGCGCAGACCATTGGCTTCTGGGTGGCCAACGTGGAGGGCGATGAGACCTATGGCATGGAAAGCTATGAGCTGTACTATTCGGCCACGGGCAAGCAGCCGGAAGACTTCAGCATCATTGGCGGAACGCGCGAGCAGGGCAGCAACAGATGGGAGCAGGTGACGTTTGACGTGCCCGAGGGCGCGAAGTACTTTGCCGTGCGCCACTGCACGCCGGGCGACAAAGCCCTCTGCTTCATGCTCGATGACTTCACTTACGAGGCGGGAATGACCCCCGTGGCATACCGAGTCTACCGCGATGGCGAGCTGCTGGCCTCTGTCGGACAGTTGTCGTACACGGATAGCAATCCGCTACGTGGCACGCACACCTATCAAGTGACCGCCGTCTACGATGACGGCGTGGAGTCGGCACCCATCTCCGTCACCACCGTCACCAGCATAGCCAGCCTTGAAGCCTCGGGCGTGACCCGCTTCAATGTCTTTACGCCCGATGGCAAGCAGATTCTGCGCGATGCGGCCACCCTCAGGGGGCTTCAGCCGGGCGCATACATTATTAATGGACAGAAAATCATAATAAAATAGCATGTTAGTGTGATGACAAGCAGTTAACTAAATGTTAGGTTAAGCGCAGGGCTTGGCTCATATAGTCTTTTAATCTGCGGTGCCCGACCACATAGCGATGTGCGTTACGGCCGTGGTGGGGACTTTATGGGCCAGCCTTTTTTTGTGTCCGTGAGGGCGCGATGGCAGCTTTGATTGGCCGCTATGTAGGCGGCGGTTTGCGAAACGTATGGTTTTGGCTTGCGAAAGCATACGTTTTGGCATGTAAAAGGTATGGTTTCGCGCTGCAAAAGGTAACCTTTTGGTTTGTCGTAATATTGTTATTGATGTTTCATTCCTATTAAATTATTACGATATTTTTATTAATTAATAGTTATAATTTTGCGAAATCTTTGCGGAATCATTATCTTTGCAGCACTTTACATCATGGCCTTGCCGGCGCGGGCTTTGGATGGCGTAGCACCGGAGCAGGTCTTGCAAAAACATTTATGAATCAACGAAAACATTACAAAGGTCTTACCAACGCCGAAGTGTTGGCCAGTCGTGAACGTTATGGGTCGAATGTGTTGACTCCACCAGCTAAAGAGCCGCTATGGAAGCAGTTCTTGGAGAAATTCAAGGATCCTCTCATCATCATTTTGCTTGTGGCCGGAGCACTCTCCATCGGTGTGTCGTTCTACGAGTATTTTGGTTTGGGTCACAGTGCCGACACCTTCTTCGAGCCGGTGGGCATCTTCATGTCCATCATCCTTGCCACGGGAGTGGCCTTCTACTTTGAGATGAAGGCCGACAAGCAGTTCTCCGTGCTCAATCAGGTCAACGACGACGAGCCTGTGGAGGTGGTGCGCGAGGGCAACACCACCAAGGTGGCGCGGCGCGATGTGGTGGTGGGCGACATCGTTGTTCTCACAACGGGTGCTGAGATACCCGCCGATGGCGACCTGTTGGAGGCCAGCAGTCTCAACGTAGACGAGTCTTCGCTCACGGGAGAGCCTGTTTGCCACAAGAGCACGTGCGAGGCCGACTTCGACAGTGAGGCCACTTTCCCCACCAACCGCGTGTTGCGCGGCACGAAAGTGATGGAGGGGCACGGCCTTATGCGCGTGACGGCCGTTGGCGATGCAACCGAGAACGGCAAAGTGTTTGAGGCCGCGCAGATAGACAACAGCGTCAAGACACCGCTCAATGAGCAACTCGACGGCCTGGGCTTGCTGGTGACGAAGATTAGCTACGTGTTTGCCGCCCTCATCATCGTTGGCCGGCTGATAGTATTCTTCGATTGGTCGCCCATTGTGTGGACGCTCATCGTGCCTACGGCCATATTTTTCTATCTGGTTATCTGCCGCTTCAAGCGTTGGAGGTGGTATTTCAAGGCACTTACGGTGTTTGCCTACTTCGCTTTGCTCATGTCTATGGTGTATTACTTCCACATTGCGCTGGCCGATGGTGCGGAATGGGGCACGCTCATTTCTTATTTGCTGGGCACAATCATGATTGCCGTGGCTCTGATCGCAGTGTCTGTGCCCGAAGGCTTGCCTATGGCGGTGACGTTGAGCCTTGCCTACAACATGAGACGTATGCTGAAGACAAACAATCTCGTAAGAAAGATGCACGCTTGCGAGACAATGGGCGCGACAACTGTTATCTGTACGGACAAGACGGGTACGCTGACGCAGAACCAAATGCAGGTGTACGACACCCGATTCTATGGCTTGGACGGGCAGAAGCTGGGCAACGATGAGGAAAGTCTGCGCATTGGCGAGGGAATAGCTGTGAATTCCACCGCATCGCTCGACCATTCAGACGCATTGGCACTGCAAGTGCTCGGCAATCCCACCGAGGGCGCGCTGCTTCTGTGGCTCAACAAGCAGGGAATAGACTACCGCGAGCGGCGCGAAAGAGCCACCGTGGTGGAGGAACTGCCTTTCAGCACGGAGCGAAAGTATATGGCCACGGTGGTGAAGTCGCCGCTTTTCGGGGGCAAGAGGGTGCTCTACGTGAAGGGCGCACCCGAGATTGTGCTGTCGTTGTGCAAGGAAGTGAGGGGCAATGTGGCTCGTGAGGACATCCATAAGTGCCTTACCGACTATCAGAACCAAGCCATGCGCACGCTGGGATTTGCCTGTCAGCTGCTCGCTGACGACCAGACGGTCATCAGCGAAGGCCGTGTGGTGGCTGATAACCTTGTTTTTCAAGGCGTAGTGGCCATCAGCGACCCCGTGCGCGCCGATGTTCCGGATGCCGTAAGGGAATGTATGGCAGCAGGAATCGGCGTGAAGATAGTGACCGGCGACACGCCGGGAACAGCCAAGGAGATAGGTAGGCAGATAGGATTGTGGACGGATGGCGACACAGAACGTAGCATCATCACCGGCCCAGAGTTTGCCGCGCTCACCGACAAGGAGCTTGAGGAGCGCGTGATGGACTTGAAAATCATAGCCCGCGCACGACCTATGGACAAGAAGCGGCTTGTGGAATCGCTGCAAAGGCTCAATCAGGTGGTGGCCGTAACGGGCGATGGCACCAACGATGCGCCGGCCTTGAAGGCGGCCAACGTGGGACTTTCGATGGGCGATGGCACTGCCGTGGCCAAGGAGGCGAGCGACATCACCATCATAGACAACTCGTTCAGCTCCATAGGAAAGGCCGTGATGTGGGGTCGTTCGTTGTATCGCAACATCCAGCGATTCCTCCTTTTCCAGCTCACAGTGAATGTGGCAGCCTGCTTCATCGTGCTTTGCGGCGCGTTTATGGGCACGCAAAGTCCCCTCACCGTTACGCAAATGCTCTGGGTGAACCTCATTATGGACACCTTTGCCGCCATGGCTCTGGCCTCGTTGCCGCCATCGGAGAGCGTGATGCGTGAGAAGCCGCGCGACAGAAAGGCCTTCATCCTCAACCGAACCATGTATGAGAACATCCTTGGGGTGGGCGGATTCTTCTTCCTCTTGCTGCTTGCGCTGCTCTATGTGTTCGAGCATGCCAACATCACCTGCCTTGCCGACCTTACGCGCGTGAGCATTGGCACGCCCGATGGGCTGACGCCATACGAGGAGACGCTCTTCTTCACCATCTTCGTGATGACCCATTTCTTCTACCTCTTTTGTTCGAGGGCGTTCGAGACAGGACGCAGCGCGCTCCATTTCAAGGGATGCAAGGGGCTGCTCTCCATCGTTGCGATTATCTTTGTGGGACAGGTGGCCATGATAGAGTTGCCCGTATTGCAGCGTTTCTTCAACGTTTGCGGACTGCGGCTCGACGACTGGATTATCATAGTTGTAGGCTCATCGTTCGTGCTGTGGGTGCGGGAGCTTTGGAGCTGGTCTAAGCATCGCTTTTTGAGCCTCCGCGCGGCATAAGGCTTGCGCCGTGGCGCGCCTAAAAGCAGTAAGGCCTGCTTGCCATGGGGCATTTTCCCTAAGGCAAGCAGGCTTGTTTTATGTCTCCTTGCACAAGCGGTTGCGGCTTATATGGGAACGTTTGCTGCGGTGCTTGTGAAGCGGTGGCCTTGCAAAACCATACGTTTTGCAAGGCGAAAGGTATGGTTTCAGACGACAAAAGGTGACGTTTTGCAGCGCGAAACGTCACCTTTTGCAATGTATTGGGAATGAGATGGTTGTGCGTAGCCTTGGAGCAAGGCAGATGCGGCGTGCTTGCTCTGGTGAGCAAACGGCTAATTGATGACGGCAATCTTGCAGACCACGCCTTTCTCGCCCTCCTCCGTGGCAGCCTGCACCATATAGATGCCGCTGGCCACACGTTTGCCATCGAGGTCGTTTCCGTCCCATGTGAACGTGCCGCCCTGGCTTGTTCCCTCGGCCACGAGCGCGCCGCCAGCAGTAACTATCTTCACGCTGGCATTGTAAGACAGTCCCACAACGGTGATGTTGCCTCTGTAGTCGGGTCTCACGGGGTTGGGATAGGCGTATGTGGTCTCCTTGCTCATCTCCTGTACTGGCTCTGTGGCATCGCTACGGTAGGAGCAAAGCCCCTTGTCGGTGCCGATGTATACTTCGCCTGTGGCAGGGTCGATGGCCAGCGACTCGATATTGTCGCTGATCAGACCGCTGTTTGACGAGAGGAAGTGCTCCACCTGCGTGTTCATATCGGAACTGATGAGATAGACACCGTTGCCTCCTGTGCCGAACCACTTGCGGTTTCCGCCGTCCACGGCCATACAAGTGATGTCTATATTGGTGAGCAAATAGTCGGCATAGTTGGTTCCGTCGTTGCGCGGAACTTTGTGCTGCTGGAACAAAACGTTGTCGGGGCTGATGGCAATGTCGGCGTATGGCAGATAGAAAGGCCCGCCGCTGGTGCCCACCCAGATATTGTTCTCTCTGTCGGTGGTCACGCATCGCACGCCGTCGGTGGTGATAATGTCGGCGTTGTCCTCGTTGATGAAGCGCGTGTAGCGGTTAGTTCCCTTCGTGGAGGGTTGGTATCCCACGAGGGCGGGGGTGTGATAATGGTTGTTGGCCAGCCATAGCGTGCCGCTGGAGTCGAAGAACAGGCTGCTGGCATTGCTTAGAGAGTAGTTGCCTTCGCCCGTGAATGAGGAGCTGTGGTGGCTCACCCATTGGCCGCTCTTGGTGAACTGTATGAGCGATGTTTTTGCGCTGATGGCGTTGAAGAGCCACAGGTCGCCAGCATTGTCGAACTTCATGCCGCTCACAATCACGTAGTCCTTGGTGGGGTCTTTGATGGTTGCCGCGGTGTGGAGCATTCCGTTGCTGCTGTCGTAGTTGTATTCGCGCACGAAACGGCCGTTGTTGAACTCATACATGCCCGTTCTTCCTCCGGCCATGACGCGCTGCGGATTGGTGGGGTCTACGTCGAGCGTCATCAAGTCTACGTATTCATGCCCCGTTTTCCGGGCTATGTCGTCCTCATATATCTGCCATTCGCCATCGGAGAGCACCTGTATGGTTCCCGGACGGTACAGCTCGTAGGCACCGTAGCCGCCTCCGCAGGAGTAGAGCTTGCCGTTGGCAAAGCGCATGAAGCCGAAGTAGTTGTATTTCGGGCCTCCGGGGCTGAGCGTCTGTGCGATGGCCATCAGCTCGGCATCGGGTTTCAGCTGCCGCGGGGTGTAGTTTCCCGTGTGCGTCCAGTTGCCTTTGTCGAGCAGGTTGTCGGTGAGCAGGGCGCGGTACTGTCCTTGCTGTTTCGACTCGGCATAGATGTGGTTGCCCTCTATGTGGCAGTAGTCCACGGCAAAGCCAAGGTTGTAGGTGTTGGCAATCTCGCCTTTGGCCACGTTCAGGCACACAATGCCGAAGCCGGTGGCGATGTAGCAGTACGCCCCGTGGTTGTGTATGCTGTGAATGGTCTTGTCGGCCGTCATGGAATGGTTGTAGTAGTCGGCTATGTTCTGCACGTTCTCCTTGTCGTCCACGAGGTCTATGTTGCCCGTCTCGTAGATGACAACGAGCCGCCGCGCACTTTGATTCCATCCAATGAGGCTTATTCCGGTGTCGGAAAGTCCGTTGGTCTTGTCGAAAGTGTGTATGCTTTGGTCGTTTTGGTTGTAGGTGTAGAGGTCGTTGGAGGCGAGCACGTAGAGCTTGTTGCCCCCTTTCTCCACCCAAGTGGGGTTGCTGTAGGACATATATGCCCTCCATGAGCCGATTTCTTGTGCCCGCAGGTTGGCGTTGGGCAACCATGCGGCCGACAAAAGCAGAGCCAGTGCGATCTTTTTCATCTTCTGTTCTTGGTTAAACCACCATGACTTTCCTTGCCAAAGGTCAGGTAGGGATGTTCTTTTGATAGGGAAACGGGGCGTACCCGTTCCCCTATGGGCGTGCGTAGTGTTGCCTTGTGAGGCGTGTGCGTTTCCATATGCGTGCACGTTTGTCCCTTTTGCGGGGTGCGTTTGTCCCTTTTGCGGGGTGCGTTTGCCCCTTTCGCAGTGCGGCATTTATCCCTTTGGGAGCGCGTTTGCCCCTTTCGCGGGATGCGTTTGTTGCCTTATGGGTGCACGCAGGAGGCTTATCGGGTGGCTTCTTCCTTGCCGCTTTCTTGGCGAAGGAAGTCGGTGAGTGCCCTCACGGCCTTGCCCCGGTGGGAGATTTGGTTCTTCACCGCGTCGCCAAGCTCGGCAAACGACTGGTCGTAGCCTTCGGGAACGAAGATGGGATCGTAGCCGAAGCCTTCCGTACCGCGTTTCTCGTGGGATATTTCACCCTCGGCCACACCGTGGAAGCTGTTTTCAAGGGGTTCTCCCGCGCGTTCTCCGCACGTTCTTATCAACGTGATGACGGTGCGGAATCGTGCTTTGCGGTTGTTATTGTTTCCTAATTTCGTCAGGAGTTTGCGCATATTGGCCTCGCTGTCGTGGTCTGTTCCCTCGGCATAGCGCGCACTGTGAACGCCCGGTTCGCCGCCCAAGGCATCCACTTCCAGCCCCGTGTCATCGGCAAAGCAGTCGTATCCGTAGTTGTTGTAGACGTACCATGCCTTGTCGTGACTGTTTTGCTCTATGGTGTCGGCGTTCTCGGGTATCTCCTCGTGGCATCCAATGTCGGCGAGGGAGAGGATTTCGAAGCGGTTGCCAAGGATTTCGCGTATCTCGCGCAGCTTGTTTGCGTTGTTGGTTGCGAATACCAGTTTCATGATTTCTTGTCCGTTACGGTTTTATACTTGCTGTTTT
>CAZXFP010000036.1:0-13398 GCA_964640675.1 uncultured Prevotella sp.
TTTATATTAAAACACAAAGCACCCCACCCCAAATCGTAATGGAATAATCCTCTTTTCATGGCACATGGCATCATTTGGTGTAAATGAGGATTAAGAACCGGGGCTTGCCATAATCAGACGGATGGATTATCTGTCATTCGGAAACTCACTTCATCCCCTGATTTCGGAATTTAATCATCACCTGCGGGCATTTTATCCATGAGACCTGTTTTTCCTTGAAAACGGGAAATAACCGCAGTACCTTTGCACCACTTAACATAACGGGAGAGAGCAAGTTTCAACAAGCACCAAAAGGCTTGCAGCACGGCTTTCAAAGCTAAAACGCAACGGACTTGACAACCTCCCATAAAAGAAAAAAGTACGCAACAATGAAGAAGATTTTCAAAGTGTTATTAGTTATTCTTGCCATTCTGCTCATTGCAGCAGCTTGGCTCTGGTTCAACCTTCGCACGAGCAATCCGTGGAATGCGAAGACTATCGGCGATATTCCCGCACCTATAGGCTATACCCGTGATAATGCGCCGGATGGAAGCGAGACCGCATTTCTGCGCTCGCTCCCTCTGAAGCCCAAGGGCAGCAAAGTGATACTTTACACCGGCAAGGAAGCAAATTTTCAATGGCTGTCTGCAGCTGTAGTAGATATTCCTTTGCTAAGCAACTATGAGCAATGCGCCGACATGACAATGCGGTTGCGTGCAGAATGGCTGTTCAGCAACGGAAGATATTCCGACATCAGCTTCCAAACCGTTAATAATGAGACATTGCAATATCGTGGTGGGGCTTCCCGAAAGGCACTAAACAAGTATTTAAGGAAAGCGTATGGTGTATGCAGTACGGCATCGGTTTATCAAGAGACGACACCACGACAAATAAAGGATGTGCGTCCGGGCGATGTGTTCGTTTATGCCGCAAGAAAAGGGCACAAATATGGCCATGCCGTAATCGTTGTTGACGTTGCACGCAGGGGGAACAAGATAGCTTTAATGCTTGCAGAGGGAAACACACCAGCACGCAACTGCCACATACTGCGCAATCCTAACCCGCTGCACAGCCCATGGTTCTTCTTCGATGGAGATGAGACAACCTACCCGCTATTAGTATTCTACTTCGGGAAGAATGAACTTAGGCATTATTAATGCAAGCAACGATAAATACGTAGCAGCTTTATTATTGGGCTGAACAGTAATTATTGACTGAGTGCAATTACCCCACCGGGGTACATTCACGCATCACAATATGCACTGATACGTTACAAAGAAATACATCATGATTAAAAGATAAGAAATGATACTAACAACAATTATCAGTAAATCATTCCAAAACTGCATTAAGACAACTAAAACTCTTGGAAAGTATTTAGTTCACCTTATCATAGCAGTATTTATTACACAGGCTTTGATCGGAATCATTGACTTTGTTGCCAATGCTGTTGGCATAACAGTCAACAGAGATCACATCATAACGAAAGCGATATTTTGGGGTGTGTGGGCAACTGTGTGTGTGTTTGTTAGCTGGATACTTTACCCAGACATTGATTACGACTATTCTGCTGATAGCGATGTATCGAATGGAGCTACAAAATATGACGATTTGCCATCATGGGCTAAAACCACATCATGGTTACTGGCATTTGCAGAGCTGGCATCCATTGCAGTCATAACACTCCGCATCGTTTTCACAACCCCATTCGATAATTATCACCTTGGCGAGCTGACTTTAATTGCAACGAGATTCATCAGCCAACATGAGAATATAGGAATAGACCTTGCCTTTGTTGTGCTTGTTTTTTACGGCGGGGCATTTATCTGTGTTATGAGCTGCCTTAGTTTGTTACTGCCTGTGGTGAAGTATATTCGCCGCCGCGGCCTTAACGTCTTTTCAATTTCAGGCATTATGAGCATTGTGTTCTATACTTGGTATGTCTTTGACAATCGTGCCGGATTCCTTATATATTATATAGGCAAGAGCATCTCATGGCAATATAAGGATATAATGAAGCAAATAAACGATTCTGCAGAATTTTATGGAACTTCAACTGGTTGTGTGCTTGAGTATAACTTCATCTTGCCAATACTCACCACATTAATTTTCAACACCATAGTCTATTATATTCTAAACCGCTATGTCAAGGGTTTTAGCACAAATCTGTATGAAACAATAAGTGATGGTCTTCATCTACTTGAAGGAAGCATAGCCCCTGTGGATAACTATACCAAAGAGCAAATACGAAAGATTGCACCTCAATATGATGCGGTTTTTGCCACGCTGGTATGGACAGCATACGGCAGGCTGATGAACGGCAGGAAGCTAAAACAACAGTATATCCGCCTTGGCAAGACACTGGACGACTATGATCCCAATATGATTGCGCAATATACCGATGATGACGTGCAAAGAATTAAGAAAGCCAAAACCATCATCCATTCAGAGAGTCGTATCCGCTCTGTCATCAGCAATGCGCAGGTCTATTGCAAAATTCTTGATGAGTTCGGTTCATTCGGGTCATACTTTAGGCAACTTATAAATGATGAAGACGATACTATACTCAAACATCTGCCCAACGGAAATGTTTCACTCTATGCAAAACTCCTTGCGGCCGACCTGCATTACCGCGGATTCAAGTACATTGGCCCCGCGAAAGCCAGCGAGCTACTGAAGAATTGCTATAAGATGCTGTTAAAATAAAGTTGAAAAGTCAGAAACAAAATAAACTCAACTCGATTCTTGTTTCATATCTTGATTTTCAGTATCTTTGCGGAGTAATTCCGCTAAAATGGAGAAAATGCTTGTAATAGACAACAAATCAGACGGTCTGATAAGAGTGTCGCCCAATGAGATAATGTATATCAAATCGGACGGCAACTATTGTCTGGTGCGGCTGTACGGTCGTGATAAGTCCATACAGATATGGGAAAGCCTAAAGAACATTGAAGGCTTGATAAAAGAGCAAATGCGAGCAGAAAGGCCATGCCTTGTTCGCACTGGCAAGCAGTATATCCTTAATATCGATTACATAAGCAACATCAACACATCAAAGGACACTCTTTCCTTGTGGAGGAAAGAAATGGTGGAACCGATAATAATCAAGGAACTTTCACATAAGGCTCTTGTGAATTTATCGAACGCACTGCAAATAAAGGAGTAATATGTACAGCGAAGACGATGAAATACAGTTCTTGGGCGGACAAGACTACAAACCTAAGGCAAAGGACAAAGTACCTCCGACCGCTTCCCCCGCAACGAAACGTTTGTGGAACAGAAGAAACGTCTCTATTATTATTGCGGCCTTCGCTGCAATAGCAATCACCACTTTCTGTGGACTTTATTATCTAAAACATTATTACTGGGCTGTCGATTTCGACTATCCCCTATCCCGCTCGTGTGACAGAATCTTCAGTGACCTTAAAAAAAGTTCTGGGGAAACAAAGCCAGCAAACACTACATTTACCATTGACTCCATCAATGGCGTTCCCATGCGACTCTTCAACCTTAAAGGCCTTGATGCAAGTATTGCCAAAAAGATGCCATCGCTTGACGATTCTAAGGCTGTCCTCATAACTCAGGCGTGGGACTATTATACCGATGAAGACAACAAGCTACATTATTTGGGCGAGTTCATTCTCAACGGCACCCAATCAAGTCATGGAAAAGGCCGTGCAGGGTTCGTTATCATAACCAGGCAAGGTTGGCAAATGGGTATCTCACAGAACGACTCTATAAGAAACTACGTACTGGAACAACAAGGCAGTATGTTCCGTCAGTTCGCCCTTGTATCCTCCGGCCAGATCTGCCTCAAGCAATTCGCATTGAAAGGTAAAGTTCATCGCCGGGCATTAGCCCGCAAGGCTGGCTCTGCGTCAGCTTATTATGTTGAGACCGTCCACAAAGAATCACTTTATGATTTTGCCGAGGCACTTGCCGACTATGGCTTTATTGATGCAATCTACTTGACTGGCGCTGATGGCACTGAGCCATGCTTCCGTGATGCCGATGGCAATATGCAAGACAATAAAGAAGCATGGGCGCATAAAAATAATCTCTTGATTTTTAGTTAATTCCGAACTCAATGAATTCGCGTTAAAACAAGAGTTTACTTTCGATAATACTCCTCCAAAGAAGCACGGGGAATCCCCATTGATACCAATAGGTCAAGGTCGCGCCGAGCTTCCCGCCGCTTGCCCATCGCAACATAAACCTCCACACGGGAGAGAATATAGTCCGTATTTTGAGGATCACGGATAAGGGCTTGCGTGTAATCATACTCCGCAAGCATATACTGCTTGCGCTCCATCTCCATTCCGGCACGGGCGGCATAGGCTATGGCACTGTCCGGAAACTGCTCCACCAGCATATTGATCTGATTCATCGCCTCCGTCTTGCGATTATCCATATTATTCATCAAGGCTAATCCCAGCTGCGCCTCAAAATTACCCGGCACAAGGGTAAGCAAATGAGTGTAATCAAGCCGCGCAAAGTTATAACGCCCCAGCTTCGTATTCACAAAAGCACGATAATAGAGAGCCGCCGGGTTATGCGGTTGCAGTCGCAACACATGATCATACTCCCCCTTGGCATATTCCCAATCGCCCATTTGCACATTCCATGCCGCTTTCTTCAATATCAGATCCACACTGTCGGGATACATTATCAATTCATTGCGGGCTGCAGCCAGCGAGTCAGACATCCACTGCGGGCTCTGCGCAAGAAGCGATTGCGGCAATGCCACAGACAAAATCAACAAACTTAGCAGTTTCTTCATAACGGCAAAGGTATAAAAATATGGGCAGAACGCCATAACAGCATCCTGCCCTTTTCCCTTAATTTAGATAAATGTATGCTTTGTTAACCTTGCCCAAGAGACAATCCTAATGCCCCTATCGACAGGATACTAACAAGCGGACACGAAGTTATCGTGCATCTGCGGAAGGCTTACTTGGCATAGGCCACACTACGCACCTCGCGAATAACCGTAATCTTCACTTGTCCGGGATAAGTCATCTCGTTCTGAATCTTCGTGGCTATCTCGCCCGAGAGCTTCTCTGCCTCATCATCGGTCATCTTGTCTGCACCGACAATGACACGAAGCTCACGGCCGGCCTGAATGGCATAGGTCTTCACAACACCCGGATAGCTCATAGCCGTAGCCTCCAAATCGTTGAGACGCTTAATGTATGCCTCGACTATCTCGCGACGCGCACCGGGACGCGCACCCGAAATGGCATCGCAAACCTGCACGATCGGCGCCAAGAGCGTTGTCATATCCACCTCGTCATGGTGAGCGGCAACGGCATTGACTATCTCCGGCTTCTCCTTATACTTCTCTGCAATCTTGGCTCCATAGATGGCATGAGGCAACTCTGTCTCCTCATCGGGCACCTTGCCAATATCATGCAACAGTCCGGCGCGCTTTGCCTTCTTAGGATTCAGACCCAGCTCAGCAGCCATTACTCCACAAAGGTTGGCCGTCTCACGGGCGTGCTGCAAAAGGTTCTGACCATAAGAAGAACGATACTTCATCTTGCCGACAATGCGAATCAACTCCGGATGGAGTCCATGAATACCGAGATCAATAACCGTGCGCTTACCCGTCTCCACAATTTCATTGTCGAGTTGCTTCTTCACCTTGGCTACAACTTCCTCAATACGCGCGGGATGGATACGCCCATCGGCCACCAACTGATGAAGTGCCAAGCGGCAAACCTCACGGCGAATCGGGTCAAACGCAGAGATTACGATTGCCTCCGGCGTGTCATCGACTACGATTTCCACTCCGCAAGCTGCCTCCAAGGCACGAATATTGCGACCCTCACGACCGATGATGCGGCCTTTCACCTCGTCATTGTCAATATGGAACACGCTCACGGAGTTCTCAATAGCCGTTTCCGTGGCCACACGCTGAATCGTCTGAATAACGATTTTCTTAGCCTGCTGATTGGCATTGAGCTTGGCCTCGTCCACAATCTCATTCACATAGCTTGCCGCATCAAGGCGCGCCTGATCCTTCATGCTCTCCACCAAACGGTTCTTGGCTTCCTCCGCGCTCAGTCCGGAAAGCTCCTCCAGCTTGGCGCGCTCACGCTCCTGCATTTTGTCAAGTTCTTGATGGCGAGCCTGCAGCATCTTCTTCTCGTTGTCCACACGCTGCTGCTGCTGATCCACCTCCTGACGGCGACGGCTGATTTCCTCCTGACGCTGGTTCAGGCTCAGCTCACGCTGCTTCAAACGGTTCTCACTCTGCTGAATGCGCTGGTTGCGCTGCTGCACCTCTTTCTCCAGCTCACTCTTCTTATTGAGGAACTTTTCCTTTACCTCAAGCAACTTTTTCTCTTTCAACACATCGGCATCTTTCTGTGCCTTGTCCATCATCTCCTGATATTGCCCTTTCAGCATATATCTGAAAATAGCATATCCTATGCCGCCTCCGACAAGCAGAGCCACGACCCCAATAATAATATTTACCATGATTTGACTTTTGTCATTAACATTCTTACGTAATCTGGCAGCCTAACAGCATTAAGCCTTGTCTGCCAATGCCTCCTCTATCTCCTCTGTGAGCTTTCCAAGAATGTCATTGAATGGCCCCGTGTCGTTATTCGTCTCTTGTTGTTTGTAACGGAGCGCAATATCGAGCATGGACATATACAAAATCTCCTTATCCGATTTTCTTCCACGATAGATGCTGGCATAGGTGTTCACCGCCTCGGTGACCGCCTTGGCCGCATCACGATAGTAGATCTCGTCCTCACGGGGTACGTTCACCGACAGTTCGGTATCGTACATGTGAAGTCTGATATGTAGTTTGTCTTCACTCATTTTCCCTGTCATTTCTCACTCAGAGCAGTGATGCATTTGTTTACCTCCCTAATCAGCTTCGCCAATCGCTTCTGCGCATGCTCCATGTCGGAGTCCGAAATCTCTATCATACGCGCCGTCATCAAGGAGTTGTAGTCGCTTTGTGCCTTTTCGAGCATTGCTTCCAATTGCCCGATTTGCTTGTCACGTTCCTCCAACGCCGTTTTCAGCGCGGCATTCTCCTTTCGCAGCTCCCCATAGTGGAGAATCATCTGCCGCACACGAGTTGAGAACGTGTTCAGTATCTTTTCATTGGCATTCATAACGACAACATTTTGGCCACAAATTTACACGAAAGTTTTTGTTTAAGCAAATTTTTCCAATGTTTTTTATGCCAAACCCTTATGCAAAGCGAAGCCCCTGCCAAGAGGATTATTTCTTGCCTGCGGCCTCGTCCGTGGGCTTAGGCTCATTCTTGGCAAGCATCACCACTTGGAACACGAAGTCGCTGATCCATTTCCGGCTGAACCCAAGCCGCTTGTCATACTGACGAACGGCCATGACCGACTTCAGCACGGAAGCATCTTGAAAGTCGTTCTTATCGAAGATGTCGTTGACGGTGGCCGTAGTCATCGTATACAACGCCTTTTTGAAGAAACTTGGCATACGCAGCTTGAACTTCATGAGGTTGCCAACCAGCATCATCAACTCCTGGCTGAAACCTTGGAACTGATACATATACATCTGAACATCCTGCATTTTGCGGCAATTCTTGCGGATACTCTTGTCTATCTCGTCAAAGAAATCATCGTCCGTATGGTAGATGTCCTTCATCATCTTCTTGCAATAAGTCTTCTCTCCCAAGCCGAGCTTATTGTTGACAGTGGCCACATGGAACGTCGACTTGAACGCACGGAGATCGGGAAGCATGGCCAAATTGGTGATGCCAACCTGTGAGGCTATCGCCGACTGGAAGTAGACTCTGACGAGCGTCATATAGTCCTCCATTCCGCCAGCCTTGGTTTCCTTATGGAATAATCTTGAAATGAAATTCATTATTTCTTATGTATTTTTGTTTTCTTATAGGCTTTCTGCCGCCTATTCGCTTGCAAAGTTACTTAAATAAAATTAGAAAAATGATAAGTATGCGTCTTTTTATCGTATCAAGGGTGCGATTACAGAAAATAATGCTTAACTTTGCCCCATCGTTTGACATGGAATTGCGCCAAAAACGCACGTCAGCAATCAACTTGCGACATGGGAAAACAAGCGCACGACCATTTAACTTAACAAAAAAAACATCATGAAAGGAATAGTACTGGCCGGAGGATCAGGCACACGCCTCTACCCCATCACCAAGGGAATCAGCAAACAGCTCATCCCCATATACGACAAGCCGATGATTTACTACCCCATCTCGGCACTTATGCTGGCAGGCATACGCGACATTCTCATCATCTCCACCCCCCACGACCTTCCCGGATTTCGCCGTCTGCTGGGCGACGGAAGCCAACTGGGCGTGCGCTTCAGCTATGCCGAGCAGCCAAGTCCCGACGGACTGGCGCAGGCTTTCCTCATAGGCGAGGAGTTTATCGGCGATGACAGCGTGTGCCTGGTGCTGGGCGACAACATTTTCTATGGCGCGGGCTTCACGGGACTGCTCCATCAGAGCGTGGCCGATGCGGAAAAGGCCGACAAGGCTACCGTGTTTGGATACTACGTCAACGATCCCGAACGCTACGGCGTGGCCGAATTTGACGCCGAAGGCAACTGCTTGAGCATTGAGGAGAAACCGCAGCACCCCAAGAGCAACTATGCCGTTGTGGGACTGTACTTCTATCCCAACAGCGTTGTGGACATTGCCAAGCACATCAAGCCAAGCAAGCGGGGCGAACTGGAGATCACTTCCGTAAACCAAGAATACCTGAAGCGCAACCAGCTCAAGGTGCAGACGCTGCAACGCGGCTTCGCATGGCTCGACACGGGCACGCACGACAGCCTCTCGGAGGCCAGCACGTTCATCGAATGCATAGAGAAACGGCAAGGCCAGAAGGTGGCTTGCCTTGAGGAAATAGCCTTCAACCACGGCTGGATTACACGAGAGCAACTTCTGGAAGAAGCCAAACCGATGCTGAAGAACGGCTACGGACAGTATTTGCTGCAAATAGCCAAAGTGTAAACGCATAACCAACAGACGGAGAGCCATGATTATAGCTGTAGACTTCGACGGAACTATTGTGGAAGACCGCTACCCCAAGATAGGCAGCGAGATTCCTTTTGCAACCGACACTTTGCGGATGCTCATCCAAGAGGGACACCAAATCATCCTGTGGACCGTGCGCGAGGGCGACTTGCTGCAAGAGGCCGTGGAGTGGTGCCGCAAGCATGGAGTGGAGTTTTGGGCGGTGAACAAAGATCATCCCGAAGAAGACACGCCCGAAACCAACCGCCACTATTCGCGGAAAATCAAGGCTGACAAGTTCATTGACGACCGCAACCTTGGCGGACTGCCCGACTGGGGGCGCATCTACGACATGATTCACAACCACAAGACGTGGCACGACATGACCGTAGTGGAGGGATTCGGATGCGAAAGCCGCAGGAAGAAAAAGCACTGGTGGCAGTTTTAAAAAGCGCAAAGCAGGAATGCACGCCCCTTAAATGCTTGCAGCGGAAAGCTGCAAGGCTACAACCATAACACAGCAAGGCCACAGCAACGGTCTGTCTTTTGACCGCTTGCTTGTGGCCTTTGCTTATACCCACTTCCCAAACGTTACCTTTCGGCAAACAATAGGTATGGTTTTGCATGGCCAAACCATACCTTTCGCCACGCAAAACCATACCTATTGCCAGCCGCACTTACCAAGCCTATACAAAGACAGGCTAAGAAGTCCATAAAATCTCACATAGCTTTGTTGCAAATTTGCAGTATCTTTGCATAAGACAGGCTGCGGCTCGGCAATCGAAGCAAGCTACATTGCGCTCGCCTTGCACTATCTTTGCATAAGATAGGCTGCGGCTCGGCAATCGAAGCAAGCTACATTGCGCTCGCCTTGCACTATCTTTGCACAGTGAACAAACAAAAAAAGGATACCCTCACAGCCAAAGCCACGGGCATCCAAATTCTTTCTCAACACTCACAAGTATCTATCCTTCAAGTTCTTTCATCCACACAAGGACATAGCCATCTGCCGTTTGATGCTCAAACGAAACGGCATCGCCGGCCAACAAGTCATGAACAACGCCTTTGCACAAATCCACGCGCATTTGCTCATAAGTGAGATGGCTTTCCGAACGCAGCTTGAACATGGCCTCCTTGGCACACCAATGCAGCAGCAAATCAAGTGTTGTGGAGGGCTGCTCGTCGGGGCGCAGGAAGCGTGAGGCGATCTTGGTCACGCGGTCACTCATGTATTCCACGTCCACCCCCACACTATGCTTCCGAGAAAGCATAATGGCAAGGTATCCACGCGTGTGGGAGATGCTGACATTATAGCCATCTATCATCGGTTTGCCATCCGCATTATGCGTCAAAGCCACCTCGCCGCCCAGCATTTCCGCCAGCAAGGCACGCTCGGCCTCTTGCTCCAAACGCCGCTTTTGTCCATGCCTTTCTGGAATGGGAATGCGCCAAAGCCCCAGATAGAGGTCTTTATCCAGCTGTTCTTTCCGTATCAGCATAAGCGGGAAGCATCGTCACCTTGACGCGGCTGATGCGGCGACCATCAATACCAAGCACGTCAAAGGCATAATTCTTGTATTCCAAATGCTCGTGCATACTGGGAAAATCGCCCTTCAGCTCAAGCAGCAAGCCCGCAAGGGAATCGGCATCGCCCGCCACCTCCTCAAACACATCGTCATCGACATGGAGAATCTTGCAGAAATCGCTCAAAAGCGTCTTGCCCTCAAAGATATAAGTGTTGTAATTGAGTTTGACGTATTGCCTTTCCTCCTCATCATACTCGTCATTTATCTCACCCACAATCTCTTCCAAAACGTCTTCCAGCGTCACGAGTCCGCTTGTCCCGCCATATTCATCAACAACAATGGCCATGTGAACGTGGTTGTCTTGGAAATCGCGCAACAAATCGTCAATCATTTTGGTCTCTGGTACAAAATAAGGAGGCCTTATCAGACTTTGCCAACGAAACTTATGGGGCTTGGAAAGATGAGGAAGCAGGTCTTTGATATAAAGGATTCCTCGAATGTTGTCCTGACTGTCTTGATAGACCGGAATACGGGAATAATTGTTTTCAACGATACACCGCAGCACTTCCTCATAGGAACTGTTGATGCTCAAGTCTACAATGTCCTGACGCGAGGTCATGATTTCCTTGGCAGTCTCATCACCGAAACGAATGATACCCTGCAGCATGCTTTGCTCATCCTTGATGTCGTTCTTGTCGGTTAACTCCAAAGCCTGCTCCAATTCGTCCACCGACAACTGCCGACTTTCTTTCTGCACCACTCGCTCGGCAATCGTTCCGCTATGAATCAGAACCGTTTCCAGTGGCCAAAAGATTTTCCTAAAAACAAGGATACCGTTGACGGCAAAGCGACAAAAACGCAAAGGATTCTGCCTGCTGTACACTTTAGGCATAATCTCGCCAAAGAGCAGGAGCAGGAAAGTGAGGAGAACAGTGATGCAGAGCATCTCCAACCAAGCTGCTTTGAAGGTGATGAGCTTGCTGAAAAAGTAATTCAGCAACATGATTATCATCACATTCACAAAGTTGTTGGTAATCAAGATGGTAGCCAATGTGCGTTCATTGTCAGTCCGAAGCATCTCTATGCTCTTGTCCTTGCTATTGTGCTCCGGATCAAGAGCGTTGACATCATTAGGCGAAAGACTGAAAAATGCAATCTCGGAACTGCTGGCAAAGCCCGAGAGCAGCAATAAAGCCAATGCAATAATGGCTGCCACCAACGCACCAAATGGCACTGCGTTGATGTCAACCAAGCTCGAAGAATAAAGTATTTGTAGGAAAAACATCAGAACGGAAGTTTCTCTTCGTTCTCCATTGCGCTGTTCTTAACACTCTCATTGGCCTTGGGCTCAGAGCCTTCATGAGCATTGCGCGGCGTGAGCATCTCCATATTGTCGGCATAAATCTCCGTCACGTAGTGCCGCATGCCTTTCTTATCGTCATAAGTACGGTAGCGCAAGCGTCCTTCCACATAGAGTTTGTCGCCCTTATGGACAAATTTCTCCACCACTTTGGCCAGCCCTCGATAGAAAATAACATTATGCCAATCTGTCCGATCAGGCACTTGCGTGCCGTTTGGCAAGGTATATCCCCGCTCTGTAGTGGCCAAAGCAATCTGCGCCACAGCTTGATCTTGCCCATAATAGCGCACATCGGGTTCTTTCCCAACGTTGCCTATCAACATCACTTTGTTCATAAAGCCTTCTATACTCTTATGAATCTACTTACATTCCCTTAAAAGAAGCCTCCCTATTTGAATAACATAGCAATGGATTTTGTCAGCCCCATACTTGCATTCCATCAATGGAGACATTCCACTTCTACATCCACAAAGAGACAACCCTTACATCTCCAAGAGAGATGTCTATATCTCTAAAGAGATTTACACACTTTCAACAAAAGATTATTCCCACATCCAAAAAAGATCATTTCCACATTCCCAAATAAGAGAATTGGAAATTCTTGCCCTTAGCTGACGGGAACTGGCTTCTATTATCAACGTGCTGACGCAAATAATCCACAATACGGTTATAGCAATCAACACCAGACAAAGCCTTACATCTGACCACAAAACGTGTATCGCGGTACTCATGCTTTCCAGTAGACGGCACAAGAACCACTCGCTTGAAAGTCAGTGCGCCCTCATACCATCCCGCACGCTCCTCATTAAGATGAAGTATCACCGGATTATCATGCCGCGAGCCGTCAACACCGCCCGGACGAAGAGCCTTCTTCTGCTTGAAATCAAGCATTGTCTTAGCTTCTGTCTTGATAAGGATAAAATAAACCCGCGGACGGAGCTTATAACGCTTGGGGAAATAGACTTCGCTTTTCACATATTCGCGAATATCCTCCTCCAATTCGGGAGTAACATGAATATCGGGGATTGAGCTTAAAAAGTCTAAAACTTCATCGACACTGCCTACCAAAGCCTCTTTGTCGAAATATCTTACATACAAATTCATTTGTAAAAGGAATGTTTCTCTAATATAAAAGAAAAGAGCGGCAAACGGGGCTCGAACCCGCGACCTCGACCTTGGCAAGGTCGCGCTCTACCAACTGAGCTATTGCCGCCTATTTGTGTTTGAAAAGTGAAGAGGAGGAGACTCGAACTCCCACGACACAATTGTCACTACCCCCTCAAAGTAGCGCGTCTACCAATTCCGCCACCTCTCCGACTTCTTCATACACTTCTCAGAAAAATAAACAAGTGAGTGCCCAGAACAGGACTCGAACCTGCACGTCGTTAAACACACGCACCTGAAACGTGCGCGTCTACCATTCCGCCACCTGGGCATTAACGTAAAACGAGTTTCCGTCTCACTTAGCTTATTTCATTTTTTCAAAGAAAAGAGCGGCAAACGGGGCTCGAACCCGCGACCTCGACCTTGGCAAGGTC
>CAZXFP010000037.1:0-7719 GCA_964640675.1 uncultured Prevotella sp.
GCAGAAGGTTTGGAACTCTTTTGCAAGCACTTCCGTAGCCTTTGGGATTAACAACGAAACACTATACATATCATGAAAGCCAAACAATTTGTACACTTGAATGTGCATTCGCATTTACCGTTGAAAACACCACAAAGTATTCATATTACACCAACATAATTAATTTTCATTGGAAAAAACATACAAAAATAATTGGCAGAATGGAGTTAATTTACTAATTTTGCAAATATTCTGTTCTTTGATATATTGGACAAACTAAGAACAAGCAAAAACATACATTTAGAATGTCTTGGCTTTATTGGTTACGACTTGCTTTCAAACATCCTTTATGGATATAAGATAAACACCCTCATAGCACTTGACACGTTCGGGGGCGAAGTTGTGAATTGCTTTCAAACATCCTTTATGGATATAAGATAAACACCGTCATAACGCTCCATCTGTATCATGCAGGGTTGTGAATTGCTTTCAAACATCCTTTATGGATATAATATAAACACCGCTCAGTGTGATGATGACTTCCGCATCGGAGTTGTGAATTGCTTTCAAACATCCTTTATGGATATAATATAAACACCTCCCAACAATGCGCAGCGAACGCTGGCAAGTTGTGAATTGCTTTCAAACATCCTTTATGGATATAATATAAACACCTCATTACTTACAATAGTTTGATTTTGAGGTTATTACATTACTTTTCAGAAATTAAAAAAGTTCAAGTTGCACTCCACCGCTTGCCAGCTTATTTTCATTTTCTCCTTCAAATACTTTTATAGCTCCAAACTGTTTATCTGTAATTTGCATTATGCAAACCTGCCCTTTGGCTGGTAGGAACGATTTAACGCGCTTTACATGAACAGAAGCATTCTCTGCACTGGCGCAATGTCGAACGTAGATAGAGAACTGAAACTTATAGAATCCATCCTTTAAAAGTCTCTTACGAAAGAGGGAGTATTCTTTCCTATCTTTCTTCGTCTCTGTCGGCAAGTCAAAAAACACCAGCACCCACATAACCCTGTATTCACTCAACCTTGTCATGGAAAGCTTGGATAAAGTTTTTCTAATATTTCTTTCTAAACAATTATATAACAATACGATGGTGGTAGATACTACTACCACCATAGAACACCTCTTATTATATCAACGCTATATGGCGTTGATATAATAAGAACATACATTTATACCCTTGGAAATTTTGTAGTTAATTGTCCAAGGATTAAACCAAGACAAACAGGATTACAAATATATAAAAGCTTCTTTATCATAGATTTGGATTAAAACTTATCTTGCCGCTGCCGAGAGTAAACTCTTTGCCTTCTTGCAAACATTTCATTTTCCTCATAACAATTCTAATAACATCCGGAAGTTCACTGAATTTTTCAATTGTCTTTCCTTGGGTAGGTTTACCTGCAAAAGAACTACGAACAAGAATTATCCTACCATCACTTTCAAAAGCATGGATAACATACAGCCTTTTTCCAAGTTCTTCATTATTAAGTTCTCGCAATTCATTTGCAGTATGCTCATATAGAAGAACTGTATCCCCCGCTTTAAACTTACGCTTAAGTTTCAAAACATTACCTTTTGTTCCGATGCAAGAACAGGGTATTTCCTCTTGATGACTCTGCCTATTATTTGCAATATCCATCAAGCTATAAATTTTAAAAATGGTCTGTTTTCCATTACTATATTCACATCCAGCATAAATACGACCAACCTTTGCATAATAATAATTCTTATAATCCTTAGTGGACTTGTAAACTTGGGGCTTCACCATTTTTGCACTCTTTTTAGTTACCCTCCTATCAATCCTTACAGTTCTAATCCTATTCACCTTATTACCCTTTTTGTCAAGCATATAAATTCCTCTTTCACATGCTTCTCTAAAAGAAGTTCCCTCTTCAAATTGTCCTTTCATCATTGAAACAAGGTCTTTATTGACAATCTTTTTTAAAAGATCATCCCAATTCTTGAAACCAGGATCTTTTTCATTCGCTTTATACTGCAAAGGCTCTCTGGAAACAAAGGTTATTTTCTCTTGGTCAATTACAGGTTTGCCATGATTATCTTTAACCACGGTTCCATCTGCGTTTTTCTTCCATTGTCTAATGGCTCCAAGAAAAGTCTGCTCATGCAATTGCCCACGGATAACACTTTTCTCTGTGTACAATTCCTTATGCTTTTTCCCTTTACTTGCTTTAAGAATAACATGTGTAGACGGAGCAAGAGCATCACGTCGTTTAGAATGTTCAACAAGAATATTACTCTTTATATAATCAGCTATTTCATGAACATCCTTACCTATATGAAGACCTGCAATCTCTATTTTTAGCTCATTACTTTCATATTGCGTGTCAAGCCCAGCCTTCTTTTCTCTTCTATCTGATAAAAAAGCCTCAACATTCGTTCACGTTTAGCAGGAACGGGCATCAAAGTCAACATCGTTGCATCTATAGCATGGTGAGCATAGTTAGAACGATCTTTAGCTTGCTCGGCAGCTTGCAAACCTAATATCTTTCTGAAAACACTCGTAACCTCACCTTTCTGAACATCCACATTCGAAAACAAGCTTTTAAGATATAGAGTTGCATAGCGAGTTATTATTCTCGTATCAACAAGCTGACTATGTCGGAATCCATCTTTAAATTCGGTAACCTTAAAGGTTTCAACTTTCTTCCTCCAATACTCAGCATCAAAATTCCATAAGTGCATTTGCCTAATACAGAAATCCTTGCTATCCTTGGTCTGAGCGTGTCTTGCCCGCCAACGCCAATAGCTAACCTTCTCTTGTAAGTGCTTTAAGCGAACTTCCCATTTCACCAGCCGTGACTTTATTGCAGTATAAACCTCACCATCTATAGTCTGTTCATACTCGTAGTTTGGCAGATCAGACGGAAGCCGCTTACCTTTTATATGCTGATTGTAATAGGCATCACATATGGTACGATTGCTATCAGAATTGTCCAAAGATTGGCTCAAAGGCAATGTGTGCTCTATATTAAAGCTATGCCCATCGAACAATTTAGACAAGCTGATTATCTTACCTGTATACATACAACGAAATTCCTGCTCTCTCCAAAGCCGATACTTGCTGACATCAACCTTATAATTCTTTTTCGAGTCATCATATTTGTCGAAGTCTGATTGTTCAAGTGCATACCTAAACTTTTCACTATTAGACATATCAGCCTCTTGATTGAGTTCCGATAGCAACTTCTTAATTTCTTTGTTTTCATTTTCCCTTTGTTTATTCCACTCATTAAGAGCCCACCGCATATTGGCATCATTCATCTCACGTGCTGTCTCAACCACAATTTTAGTATCGTCTGGCGAAATCAAGCCGTCATCTATCAGACTATTGATTTTTGAACGAAGAACCTGCAAAGTTCTTAATGCCACTGGATTTTTAATAGCACCAAGATTTGGCGATCCCAGTTTACCTTCGTTATTTTGATGGAAGATATTCATCTGAGAAGGATGGTATAATTTATTCCATTTGCTTTCTGGAACATTCGGAAACTTCTTATGAAGATATTCCGCCCACATTTCTTTAATTGTAGGCACCTTCATAAAGTCTCTGCTTGTAGAATTAAAGAACTGTTGATAGGATTCAGCTATTTCTTCTTTTAGCTTATCTCGCTCTATATCACTTAGAGCATCGTATTCTTTTTCACCAAGTTCATCATTTATACACTTCACAATATCAGTTCTGTCACTTTCCTGAAGCACATAGCTGATATTATGATCTGCAAAACGATATTCTAAATTAAGAGACTTATAACTTGCTATTAGTTTGTTCGTTATGCGTGCAACCTTGCGCTGATAGTTGGCTCTTGACAAAATGTTACTTTCAAAACACTGCGCCAAATCATCCATCTGCTTTTCACTTAAGGCTATTATATCAGGTATCTTAGCAAGCATTACAGCATCTGAGTACTTAAAGCCTTTAAGCAACATATTGTTAATGTTGCGCAAAGCTTTGAGACTAAGCATGCCATATTGACTATGCTTAGAGATAGCAGCCCAAAGCGAGACAAGATTTTTAGTTCGCTTATCATTCTCATCCCATCCAAGCCTCTCCTTTGCAAACGAAATTATATCAGAAGGGTTATCCGTATCAAAGCAGATGTTCCAAAGGTCCATAGCTGAATAAAAGACTTGATGCATAGCTGTCGAATGTCCTTGGCGCTCTTTATCAGATTTTAAACTTACATGCTGCCAATCATCACCAAGCAAATTTATAAGCCTTACGGTAACAGGACAACCATCTACGGAGTAATTATCAGCATAATTAATCGTCTGCAAACTCTTATTCTGATTATTATTCAATATAATACCACCAAGTTCCTTCTGTATTTCCAAACGGATTTCTTTAAAGGAGAAATAATCTCTAACTTTAGAAATGAAAGACTTGTGATATATCTTTTGCCGTAAAGACAAAGAGAGCGGCTCAAGGTTGTCACTGCTCTTAGATCTAACCTTGATATTATTAATAAAAGACCATGCTTTAAACTTCTCATATTCAGGATGGCTTAAAGAACAACGATATTTATTAGGTTCAAATTTGCATTTACCAACCAAAAACTTTTGAGAACGAAGAGGACGTTTATAGAAAATTGTCCCTTCTCCTTTCTTTTCACTAACAAGACATTTATAGAATTCACTACCAGTAGATAACTGATGTTGAAACTCGAATATATATGTTATTTCTTCTTTTAGCTGACTACGAACAACATGATATTGACCACCTCTGACCCTGACACCTTCAGTAATGAGTTTTGTAAAAGCCTGCCCAGGAGTTTTAAGAAGATTTTTCTCCATATAAGCAGTAAGTTTGGAACACTCTTTTGCTTCAGAATCTTTCATTAGAGACACAATATCCACATCTGAGCCAGCCTCTTCATCTTTCTGACTCAGCGTCTCACCTTTACTGCTTTTAAATCCACGCCTTTGTGCTATATGGTATAAAGCACGCCCAAGTTTATACCTATCTATTTGCTTTGTAAAATCGAATTGAAGTTCAGCCAGTTCCATACGAAGCTGGTATGGATTGTGGTATTCAGGCTTACCATCTCCATCAAAATCAAGCTTTATCCAATTATTGAATGGAATATCATCAATAGGATATTGATGGTCATACTCACCTTTCTTACACTTTTGCCACCGCTCAAGACTTTCTTTTGCAAGAGGACAAAAATTATTATCGATTAATAATTGTAGTGTAGCCCACAAACGTTGATGACGACTCTGATGTTTTCGGCGAGATTGACGATATTCAGTTCTTTCTGCAGCATAAGAATACTCTTGTTTTCGTTCATTTTTCCCTACACCGCTACGAAAAACACAAGAAGAGAAATACACCAACTGATCTTTCAGTTGATTGTAGTTGTCTACATCACGGAGGGACAAACCAATAGAGTTTGTGCCTAAATCTAACCCGAGTATTCTTTGCGACATATTTCCTCAAAAACTTTTGTTAGTATCAGATCTTTTTAATAATTTTGCCATGAAAGTTTGAAAGACTTTTCACAACAAGGCTTTAAGCCGAAGTTTTGTCCTCGTGCATCAGCGCGAGGACTTTTTATATTGCAAATCTAATAATAATATCTTAGATTTGGCAAAAAAATATTGCAAAAATTATCTTAGAATTAAAAATGCCATATTACATCTTCCCCCAGCCTTCATCAATACATCGGCCCAAATTTGTATTCCTATACATTCTGCCATAAGCGCGCTGATGCCGTTTGATAACAAAACACCATCACCACTCCATCTTTCCCAATTCTTCCCAAAAACTTTGGGGGAGATGGATGTTCTCCACATCAGCTGCCTTCTCAAACAATGGCGCAATGTCGGCGGGAGTGAAGCCGGCTATGCCACAGCCTATTGGGGTAACAAGGAATGTTTGGTCGGCGTGACGCTTTGCATAGGCAATGAACCTGTCAACGTATGGCACAATGGTATTCACTCCTCCCTGCATGGTTGGTATGGCATAGCTCTGCCCCTGCGCACCATCGCCCACACCGAGAACCGCACCAAAATGAAGACGTGCCGTGCGGGCAGCTCCGCCGCCGTGCATTCCGGCAAGGTCGCTGCCGAAGACAAAGATTTCGTTTGGCTTGAGCGATGTAATATTGTCTGGCGTAACACGTATATAATGGCTGCTCCGCATAGTTTGCTCTTGAACGAAGCCGATTGACGGCGACGCATAAGAACAAACATCTTGCATTTCTTCGCAAATGACCTTGTTGAAAGCTTTTGGGCGACTACAGCTTATCTTCAATTTTCGAATCGGCATTGCCTTCTCCGGTGCCACATAGTAACGCTTGAAATAAGGAATAACCACATCTTCCAACAGCTTATGGTAACGCTGGGTAACGGCCGAAGGCGTTATTCCAAGCTGCATGGCCACCTCCTTACCCTTGAAGCCATCGAGGAGCATCATCTGAAGAATGAGCGAGGAGCGACTGTCGCGTCCCAAAAGCTTATGGCAAATCTCAAAGACCGTGCTGCGGAAGTCCTCCGGGAAGTTATCGTCCGGAATGTCAAAGCTCAGTTTTGCTTTCCCCATTCTCTCCTCAAAGCTCTGCACGCTATGCTCCTTATTATATACCTTGAGACGGTCGAGCAAGACGAAGCGGAAACCATTAATCATCCATGTCTTGAGCGACACTGTCGGCTTGCGGTCTTCAAGCTGCCTGAAGTCGTACTTGTTGAGCGAAAGATAATACTCATGAGCCACGCTGTAGAAGTCAAGTCCCCCTTTCCTTCGCAAGTCGTAGTACTTGTCATAAATGTGATAGGCCACACGGCAAATGGCGTAAAAGTAATCGCGAGTTATCCGCGGGTCACGGTTTCGCAATCCGCTGATTATCTCCCCTTCAGTCAATCCCATGCTGGCTTTTTGAGTTTTCTTTTCTGTCATGCTTCTGCAAAATTAAAAACTTTTTTCTGTATTTTTTCGGACGGCACTTAATTTTTGCGTGCTTCTATTCTTTTAAAAGACAAACGACGTCGGAAAATTAAGTTTAACAATCAAAATCATTGAAGGATTCTATCATGAAGCGAGTATTCAATCTTATAATAATAGACGAGAGAGTATGCAATCTTATAATCGGAAGCGGAAGAAAGAGTATCATCAATCATCAGGCACTGGTGGAGCTTGATGAGACATTAGAGTCCATCGATGAGCTGTACCCCGACATGGAACAGCGCGTTACGCTCATCACTTTCGACAGTTCTCAGACGAAGTACGCATCCGACAATGTGCCCGCGTCAAAAACCCACTTGCTCACCAGCCGTGATTACTGCCCCAACGGTGCCACTCCGCTATACGATGCCATAGGAGCTGGCATCCGCAGACTCAACTCGAAGACAAAAGCAGAAGACAATGTGCTGGTGACCATCATCACCGATGGAGAAAGCCTCAAGATGGTGAAGCCGCTCATTGAGAAACTCAAGAAGCAGAACTGGACTTTCACACTTTTCAGCACCGACAATTTTGAGTTCCAAGAGGATGCGGAAGGTACAAGAAGGGTGATTCATCACATTTGTCACACTAGGTGGAGGCCACGCCGCGCCTACAAGATCTACAACTTCCGCATCGCTCCAGACGCGCCAATGCCAAAAGGGGCTACTTCAAACGCAAAAAGAACAAATAAACAGAATTGAACCACTAACAAATCCCGATTGGCAGAAATGCCAATCGGGATTATCTTA
>CAZXFP010000037.1:7819-9137 GCA_964640675.1 uncultured Prevotella sp.
GAATTGAACCACTAACAAATCCCGATTGGCAGAAATGCCAATCGGGATTATCTTATTCCCCACCAAGCAACGCTTTAAGAATCTCAATTCGCAGTTCCGTCTTCGGATGCGAACTCTTCAATATAACGCCGCAAAAGCACCATCTGGCAAAAGGATACGTTTTGAGACGCAAAAGGTATGGTTTTACAAGGCAAAACGTATCCTTTCGCCTTGCAAAACCATACGTATCGCACCCTCACCCTATTCATGCCCCATTTCATCATCATACAATCCGGCAGCCTGCCGCAGCTTGTCTTGCATATAAAGCACCGCACTGCGGGGGGAAAGTATTTTGATTCCAGGGCCATAGCTCATGAAAACGGAATACATCTCAAAGTTGACAACCACCTTTATCTGGAACACGGCACTGCCATCATCATTGTGGCGGACAAGTTGCTGCGATGGATGTATAGGCTTGGTGATGATGTAGCGGCTCTCATCTGCCGATGCCCAAAACTCCACAATGCACGGCGAGTTGCCAATATTCTTGCTTACGCCTATGACATCATCGAAGAAGTGCTCCAGATCGAAGTCCGGGTTCTCACGGAAAGGCTCTTCCGCCGGCTCTACGCCGACAATACGGTCGAGAGCGAGGTTATACAGCACAAGGTCGCTTGCCCTGCTGCCAAAAAGAAACCATCGGTTGCGAAACTCTTTCAGCAGATATGGACAAATGACAAACTCTGACGGACTGCGGGCAGAGAACGATTGATACGTTATGCGCACGGTTTGCTTGCGGATGATGTACCGATACAGAGGATTGAGCAGCTTCAATCCTTTCAAGCCGGAAACGCTGTCGAAATTGATTACTGGCTTGCGCCCATGCTTGCTGATGGCGAGCTTCTCCTGCAAACGGCTCACCACATCAGACATTTCCGCAAACTCTTCAAACTCTTCCAGCTGCTGCAGCATGTCAATGGCTTCCTGCATCATGCCGAGATCGTTTTCCGTCAGCGGCATATTGGTTATGGAATAATTGGGGTCGCTGTACCTATAATACTTATGATCGTAGACCTCTATCGGCGCATTGTAGCCCAACTTGTCGGAACGCATCATCTGCAAGTCGCTCTGTATGGTTCGGACAGAGACCCCACTCTTGATGCCCTCCATGTCGTAGAGCGCATCGCTGCAAGCATCCACCAAGTCTTGCAGCGTCCACTTACGATACTGGCGGCGCAAACAGTCGTCTATGGTTTTATAACGTATAAGCGCATTCTTGTTTGCCGGCATAATCTTGTTGCTTTGTTCTTTTTGTTCTTCTTTGCATAAGATAGGCTGC
>CAZXFP010000037.1:9237-11980 GCA_964640675.1 uncultured Prevotella sp.
CTCGGCAATCGAAGCAAGCTCCATTGCGCTCGGCTTGCGCTATCTTTTGTGCAAAGGTAGCACTAAACTCCGCAACCTATTTGCGGAGACAGACGAATTTGAGAAAAAAAAGGCTTGCCAAACGATTTTTCTTTCGGCTACGCAGATAGAATGCGGACTGCCATCGTAATTTTGCATCCGAAAAGCGTTCTTTGAAAGAATTTGAAACCACACAGGATGGTTGCCGTTTCCGAAGAAATACTTCGCACCAAGTCTCTCGCACGCAACTGAAGTTGCATCAAATGCCAAGGGAGGGCATCCGTGCCATAGGACTCTTTGCCTGAATGTTGGGAAAGCGAACCTCAACAACCGATGCCAAGTTCGGTAAGGTCTCCCACTCTTTTCTTTACCTCTGTAGCACCATCCTTTTAAAAGCACCATCCCTCAAATGCCGTATCAAGGGTTACATCTTTCTGTTCGGTGGATTTATTACGCGCCAAAACAAGAAGCCCTGAGAAAGTAATACGCTTGATTTTGTAGCATTGAGGGATGCCTTATAATAAGGTGGGATGCCGTAGCGGCGTGTTACTTCATGATAAGAAGATGGTGTCGCCGGTTCGGATCTAAAACTTTGGCTTTGGCCAAGGCGGTTCAGCCGGCAAAAACAATCACACCGCACCTCATTGCTTCCACCTTACACAGCGGAGAGAGCTGTTGGCAGCCTACCCGACTTTTTGTTTTGGGTAGCCGCAGGTTCGATTCCTGCCTCCGCCGCAAAAGGGATGCCGCAGGCGGCAGACTTACTTCGTGTACAGTATCCCCCTGATAGGTTATTATCCGCGCCTCGTCCGTGAGGCATCAGATAAGGTGTCTGCCCCAAACAGTTGCTCCCTCAACAAAAAAGGGTGGCTGCCGTAGCATGGAGTTACTTCGATTGTGATTCCCGAAACGGTGCTTCTGAAAAAGAAGAATACCACGGTGTGGCCTTGCCACGGTTACTCCTGCGAATGTTGCGCCACCTTTTACTTTATGTTTAACTCAAAAGCAAACAACAAAATGAAATTCAACGAAATGCTCAAAGAAGCTACTGCCACCTTAAACCATGAGAACGGTGTGGCCTATACCATCTCGCCGGAGATGGAACTCTACACTGCAGTCGTAACATCTTCTTTATCAGACAAGTTCTACGAATCAGAGAATGAGCAAACAAAGCGCATTGCGAAGCTCATCAGTAAGGTTTCGGCAGAGTTTGTGGCTAAACTTGCCATATACACCCGCACAGAGATGCACCTGCGCTCCGTGCCTTTGCTCCTGATAGTTCTTCTGGCAAAGACCCACAGGGGCGACAACCTCGTGGCCAAGACCATCGAGCGCGTAGTGCAACGTGCCGATGAAATCATGGAACTGCTCATGTGCTATCAACTCTTCAACCCTTCCGAAGGCAGAAAGAAACTGGGCAAGCTGTCGCATCAGGTTCAAATAGGACTGCAGCGCGCGTTCAACAACTTCGACGAATACCAGTTTGCCAAGTACAACCGCAACAACACCGAGGTGAGACTGCGTGATGCCTTGTTCGTTGTGCACCCCAAGGCCAAGGATACCAACCAGCAAGCCATCTTCGACAAGATTGCCAGCAACTGTTTGAGCACCCCCTACACTTGGGAAACGGAGCTTTCGGCTCTCGGGCAAGAGAATTTCGAAGACCAAGAACAAAAGGCGGAGGCTTTCCGCAGCAAGTGGACAGAGCTTGCCAATAGCAAAAAGATGGGCTACATGGCACTTCTGAGAAATCTCCGCAACATGCTTGAGGCTGGCGTTGCACCTGCCACCATGGAGCAGGTATGCAATCATCTGTCAGCACCCGAGCAAGTGCGGAAATCCAAGCAGCTGCCGTTCCGCTTTCTCTCTGCCTACAAGGAACTGAAGCAGGTGGACAGCATCAGCACAACCACTGTTCTGAATGCGCTGGAAGACGCCATGAGAGCAAGTGCGGCCAATATTGTCGGCTTCGACAAGCAATCCAATGTGCTGATAGCCTGCGATGTGTCCGGCTCCATGAGCTACACCATCAGCCAAAGAAGCAAGGTGCGGCTATTCGAGGTAGGAATCGTGCTGGCCATGCTTTTCCGCAACAGCTGCAAAAACGTCATTACCGGCATATTCGGCAACATTTGGAAAGTGACCAACTTCCCCACTGGCAGCATACTCTCCGGCATCTGCGAGATGGAGAAGCACTGCAACGAAGTTGGTTTCTCAACCAATGGCCACAAAGTCATTGAGTGGCTGCTGGAAAAGCATATCATTACGGACAAAGTAATGATATTCACCGACTGCCAAATGTGGGACAGCACGGGCAAGAAGAAAACTTTCGCACAGCTATGGCACCGCTACAAGCAGCTTGCGCCAAAGGCTCAGCTCTATTTGTTCGACTTAGCCGGCTACAGGACAACACCTCTGAGAACGGAAACTAACGATGTCTTCCTGATAGGAGGATGGAGCGACCGCATTTTCGATGTCCTTCACAACTTGCAAAACGGCAATTCGGCATTGGACACAATCAACAGCATTGAGCTGTAAATAAAAGTCCGAGGATGGAATTTACGCCCCCTTCCAGCCCTTACAAGCCTCAACAAAAGCGGAATAAGCCGTCAAGGCTCAACAAAGCATAAAACACTATGCGACAACGACATACGTTGGGGGATGCAAAACGTATGGTTTCACAGGGCAAAACGTATGGTTTTGAACGGCAAAAGGTATGGTTTCG
>CAZXFP010000038.1:0-11755 GCA_964640675.1 uncultured Prevotella sp.
AAAAAGACGGCCTTGCAGGCGGTTTTCCACCCACAAGGCCGTTTATATCCGCTTTCTGACAGCCCAAAAAGCCGGCTATCAGAGGCTATCCGAAGGCAAAATTGATGATGAAGAGCACGGCAAGCACCACAAGCGTGGCATTCAAATCGCGCCAACGACCCGTGAACAGCTTGGTGAACACAAACGTGAGAATGCCGAAACAGATGCCATCGGCAATGCTATAGCAGAGCACCATCATGATGATGGTGACGAAGCAGGGGAAAGACTCCGTGATGTCGTCCATGTCGATGTGCTTGATTCCGTCGAGCATCAGCACGCCCACAAGCACCAATGCGCCGCTTGTGGCCGCGCTGGGAATGAGCAGGAAGAGCGGCGCGAGGAACAACGCCAAGAGGAACAGACAGCCCGTTACGAGCGATGTGAGACCCGAACGGCCGCCCTCGGCTATTCCGCTCGCACTCTCCACATAGGTGGTGATGGTGCTCGACCCCAGCATAGCACCACAAGTGGTGCCTATGGCATCGCTCATCATGGCCTCGCTCACGCGGGGAATGCTGCCATCGGGGCGCACAATGCCCGACTTATAGCTCAGTCCGACAAGCGTTCCCACGGTGTCGAAGATGTTGACCAGCAGCAACGAGATGACCACAAGCACCGTCTGGATGTTCATCAGCGAAGAGAAGTCGAACTGAAGGAACGTAGGGGCAAGGCTCTTGGGCAGACTCACGGGTATCCAACCTTCGGTAAACTGCGTCACACCCAAGGGAATGCCTATCACCGTGGCCGCTATGATGCCATAGAAGAGCGCACCCTTCACCTTACGCGCCATGAGAACGGCACTCAGCACGATGGCTATCCAGCCGAGAATGGACGTGGGAGTGAAGTCGCCAAGACCTACGAAAGTGCCCGGACTGGCCACAATGATGCCCGCGTTCTTCAGTCCGATGAAGGCAATAAACATGCCTATGCCCGACGACACGGCATAGCGCAAGTTGTCGGGAATGGCCTCCAAGATGCGCTCGCGCACGTTGGCCACCGTGATAAGGATGAAGACTATACCCTCAATGAGCATAATGGCCAGCGCCTGCCGCCATGTGTAGCCCATGGCCTGACACAGGGTGAAGGCAAAGAAAGCGTTCAAGCCCATCGACGGGGCTTGCGCAAACGGCAGCTTGGCCATGACGGCCAGCAGCAGAGTGGCTATGGCCGAGGCAAGGGCCGTGGCCGTGAAGAGCGCGCCGCGATCCATGCCCGTCACCGCAAGGATGGAGGGATTGACGGCAAGGATGTAGCACATGGTCATGAAAGTGGTGATGCCCGCCACAACCTCCGTGCGGATGGTCATCGTGCGGGCATCAAAACCGAAAAGTTTCTCTAATAAGGACATGGTATGGATGTTGTTATCTTATTTCTCACGTGAAGTGACGGCGTTGCGAAGCCCTTTCATGTTGACCAAGAAGGCCTTGGCCGCGCCAAAACGCAGATACATATCGAGACGAACGGGCACATGATTGAGGTCGTCGGTGACGTAGAAGCGGGCTATCTCCTTCCATTTGCCCTTCTCCTGCTCGTAGTACGACAGACCGAGGCAGCGGTAAGTGTGGCCATTGTCGGCCTTCACCTTCGACTTTCCGCGATAGACGATGCGCGCGGGGTCGTTGCCGTTGCCGTCAACGATGGGGAAATTCACCACCTCGCCTTTCTTCCAGCTCTCTGGCTTGAACGAACGGGCACGCATGAAAATACTCAACATATCGTATACGCAGCCCTCATAGGTGCGGTTGAGCCAGTGGTGCTTGCCGTCATTGTCTATGCGGTGCTGCCGTGCGTGCGTGTTGCCGCCCTTGTAGCTGTAGAACACCTCGTCCACGGTGTATCTTTTGCCCTCCCTTGCGCCCTTGCGGAAGTAGAGCGGCTCAAGCTGTTTGGAGTTGTAAGCTAAGAGTGTGTCGCGCAACACGAAGTAGTCGTCCAGCTTTCCGTTGCCTCTTGTGGTGAGACTGGCGCGGTAAGCCGGCGTGCCCTGATAGGTGCTCGACACCGTATAGTAAGATGCTGTTCCCGCCTTGACCCACACAAACTTCCAATTATAGTAGAGATTGTAAGTCAAGAACTCCCCGCTCTGGAAGGCGGTGTTGCGAAATGTGCATTGCGCAGCTGCGCTGGTGGCTATCAGCACCAGCAGTGACAAAATCCATTTTCTCATCATCTGTTCTCCTTGTTTAGTATACTTGCAGGTATTTCAATGCCCATATTGGCCGCCCGCTCGGCGTTTCGATGGCGCACGGCTTTCTGTTTGTCCCCCTTCTGCCGTGTTATCTCCGCCGGTTTTTGGAGGAAAAGCGGCATGGCCTTGGGATTCCAAGTCTCGCTGATGTCCCACTTGGCGCGGCATTCCAGCGATTTGGGGTAATAATACACAGCTTCTGCCTGCCTGCCAGACGCATAAAGGCCGGTGTCCCAGCGTCCGTTGTCGTTGTCATCCACAAACATTCGCAGGTAATACGTGCCCGGCTTGATGTAGAAGATATGAGCCGTGCCATCGGAAGTGGCTGCCTGGCGCACGGGCTTGTCTTGCTTGTTGAGCAATTGCACCACGCAATGCCTTCCCTCCATGCCCTGCAGGGTGACGGCAAGTGTGGCATACTCCTCCGTTCGGCGCACGACGAAGTCCAGTTGCTCCGCTTTCTGCGTGCGTCCATAGATGTCCGTGAATGCGGCGGAGTCTATTTCGAGGGAGTAATCCATGCCCGGCTCCCACTCGGCCACAACCTCATAGTGGCGCGAAGTGCCCGGTTTCTCGCCCAACAGGTAGCGCGTCTCCTGCCAAACGGTGTCCACAAGCTGGTAAAGCCTTATCTTCGAGGTGTCAATAGAGGCTATCGGGGTGGGCATGAGGATACTTATGTTCTGGTCGGGGTCTATCTCTGACGGCACGTCATATTCGGGTTCGAGCATCTGTCCCGGCATAACTGTCTCGTAAGTATCGCCCCGCTCGCGGCGTTTTCTCTGCTGCTTCTCCCACTTTTTTTGTTGCTCGGCCTGCAATTTCATCCTCCGCTCATACGGAATCTTCGCCAAGAGCTGCAAAGTGTCGGTCTGCTGGCGCAGCACACCGGCCGTATCGCAAACGTTATGCTGCACGCTCATGAGCAAAGTGTCGCGATTGATGAGCATGGTGTCGCGCAACCAATAGGTGATAGTGTCTTGATTGACCGACGGCTCTACCAACAAAGCCTCCTCGGCATTGAAGTTCAGCCCATGAATAGTGGGCAATTCGCGGTCGCCATAGGTATAGAAGAGCGTGAAGAAACGCTCGTCCGTGCGGTCGGATTTGAGAAAATAACGGTCGGTCTGTTCTTCCGTGAACACCGTCAGCGCCACATCATCGGGCAGGAAGTGGGTGTATTTCACCGGCGTAATGGCCGCAATGTGAAGCGAGTCGCGCCAAATGGTGTCCTGACGAACGTCCGGTTTCCACGTGGGAGTGAATATTTCGGGTGTAAAGGCTATCGCCTCCGCCTTTTGAGAGAAGCGATAATCGTTGTCTTGATCTTGAAGCGCGTAGAGCCGATAGTCGCCCGCTTTCACGCCTTTGATGATGAATCGTCCCCTGCCATCGGTGCGGGCAACACGCAACATGGGTGATGCGGTGAAGGCGGAGTCGGCCAAATTACTGTAAAGACCTACGAGAATGCCCTTCACAGGCTCCAAATCCTCGGCTTGCAACACATATCCCGACACCTCAAGTGTGTCTATCTGCGCCCCCGTGGAGAACGTGTAAGTGTACTTTCCCATCGGGTTGCCCTCATTGTTGTCGGCTATTGCATCGGAGAAATCGATGGTATAGGTGGTTGCGGGCTTCAGTTCATCGAGCAATTCCACGCTTATTCGCTTGCCCTGTGCCTTGATATTGGGCATCTGAATCTGCGGCGGCGACACCACAACCTTCTCCGATGGGTTCTCCAAGGTGATGTACTCATCGAAATCGATGACCACTTGCCGCCTGCCCACGTTGGTTGAGCCTTCCGCCGGCAACGTGGCCACGACCCGTGGAGGCAGTTCGTCGTACCAGCCGCCATCGGGTTGCCCCATCTTGGCGCAGGATACGAGGAGCAAAAGGGCAAGCAAGCAGCACGGCAAGGCCACTCTCCCGCCCCGTCTCGTCATGAAATTCCCTGTATGGACTGTCATTTCGCCTTCTTTCTTACTTAATTATATCTGCCGGCCTTGCCCGTTTATGCTTGTCGGCAAGGCCGTTTCGGCCTCCCGACCCGCGCCCCATGCCGTTCCTCACAGCACGGTTTGGTCTTCCGGCATACTGTTCAGCATCAGCAATTCATCAATGTTCTTCCTGCTGTTCGAAAGCCTTGGCACCTTGTGCTGGCCTCCCAGCTTTCCTTTGCGCTTGAGCCAGTCGTTGAAAAGGTTCTTGCGTGCCTGCACAATCTCCAGCCGTTGCAGCGTGACATCGTGGAATCGCTTTGCCTCATAGTCGCTGTTGATTTCCTGAAGGTGCTTGTCGAGCGCGTCGGCAAAGGCATTCAGGCTCTCGGGAGCTTTGGCAAACTCCACCAGCCACTGATGCCTGCACTTTCCTTTGTCGTCCATGAACACCGGCGCGGCGGTGTATTCGCTCACCACAGCTCCCGTTTCCTTGCACGCCAAGGCCAGTCCCCTCTCCGCATTGTCCATAATCAGCTCCTCGCCGAAAGCATTGATGAAGTATTTAGTGCGCCCGGTGATGACAAACTTGTAGGGATTGCGCGACGTAAACTGCACGGTGTCGCCTATTTCATAACGCCACAGGCCGCAACTGGTCGAGATGAGCATCGCGTAATTGCGTCCCACCTCCACTCCTTCCAGCGGTACGATGTGGGGATTGTCGCTCCCCAGCTCGTCCATGGGCAGGAACTCGTAGAACACACCGTAGTCGAGCATGAGCAGCATCGACTTGTCGGCTGGGTCGTCCTGTATTCCGAAGAAGCCCTCACTGGCGTTGTAGGTCTCCATATAGCGCATATCAGACTTGGTGATGATGCGCTCGTACTGCGAGCGATACGGTGTGAAGGCTATTCCGCCGTGGAAGAACACCTCCAGATTGGGCCAAACCTCCTCCAGACGCTCCTTTCCTGTAAGCTCCAGCACACGCACGAGCACGCTGAGCATCCATGACGGCACGCCCGATATGTTGGTTACGTTCTTCCGCATCGTCTCGGCGGCTATGCGTTCGCGCTTCAGCTCGAAGTTGCTGAGCAGCGCCGTCTCCTTCTTGGGTACGCGGATGAGATTGGCCAGCGGGTTGATGTTCTCTATAAGGATAGCGCTCAGGTCGCCAACGAGCGAGTCTGTGAAGTCATAGTTGGGCGAATGGCTTCCTCCGAGGATAAGTCCCTTGCCCTCAAACATACGGCTGTCGGGATTGTTGCGCAAATAGAACGCCACCACATCGCTTCCGCCCTGATAGTGGAGGTTCTTCAAGCCCTCGCCCGACACGGGTATGAACTTGCTTTTGTCGTTGGTTGTGCCCGAAGACTTGGCATACCACCTCACCTGACCGGGCCAAAGCACGTCTTTCTCGCCATGTCTCATGCGGTCGATGTCGCCCTTCAGCTCCTCATAGGTGTTCACCGGCACGAATTTGGCAAAATCCTCATAGCCCTTCATGGTCGCAAAGTAGTGCGACTGGCCATATTCGGTGCGCTTGCCGCGGCTAATCAGGTAGCGCAGCACCTCATGCTGCAGCTCCACGCCGTTCTTCTGATGTTGTTCCAGCTCACGCCAGCGCGGCCGAAAATAAAGATTGCTTATGATACTTGTCAAACCCATTGCTAAGCGTACATATCTTTTGAAATTGCAAATTTACTTTTAAAAAGGCGTAATGCCTCACCTTTTCACTTTTTTAAAGAAAATATAAGGCACGCCAAAGCCCTATTTCAAGAACACGAAATAAACTGCCGCCACAAGACAGGCGAACGCCACGAGATGATTCCACTGCAGCTGCTGCCCTTGGAATATCATGTTGGCGATGCTGGTGAACACCACCAGCGACACGCATTCTTGTATCACTTTGAGCTGAATGAGCGAGAACGGGCCTCCATTGTCGACAAACCCTATACGGTTGGCCGGCACTTGGCAGCAATACTCGAAGAGCGCGATGCCCCAGGAGAACGCTATGACGGCCAGGAGCGGCCAGTTCTTGCTTACGCCCGTCTGCTGCAACCGCAGATGGCCATACCAAGCCAGCGTCATGAACACATTGCTTGCCAACAACAGAAGAATGGCATAGAACCCTTTCATGATGTTATGATTTCTTTAAGTCGTGTATATACAATCGGAAAACGGAGTGCAAAGGTAATGATTATTTCCGTTTCGCAGACGGGAAAGCCTCACAAAATCAGCCTCTGACGGCCAAACCACCCCCTATTTCTCCTCGCCGAAAGGCAACGGCAGCTCCTCAGCCCCCAAAAGATTGAACGTGCGGCGGTGATAAGGCGTGATGCCGTGCTGCCTGATGGCCTCGCGGTGCTTGCGCGTGGGGTAGCCCTTGTTGCCCTTCCAGTCGTATTGAGGATACTCCCCGGCCAGTGCCACCATGTAGTCGTCGCGATAAGTCTTGGCAAGGATGGAGGCTGCGGCGATGGACAGATACTTCCCGTCGCCCTTGATGATGGTTGAGCAGGGCAGAGAACCATAGGGCTTGAAGCGGTTTCCATCCACGATGACCGCCTCCGGGCGCACTTTCAGCCCATCAAGGGCGCGGTGCATGGCCAGTATGGAAGCGTTGAGTATGTTGATTTGGTCTATCTCCTGCGGTGTCACCACGCCTATGGCCCACGCCACCGCATCGCGCTCTATCTCATCGCGAAGCCCGTAACGCTGCTTGGCCGTCAGCTGCTTGGAGTCGTTCAGCCGCTCGTTAGCATACCCATCGGGCAGTATCACTGCGGCGGCATAGACGCTTCCGGCCAAGCAGCCGCGTCCGGCCTCGTCGCAACCGGCCTCCACCATTCCCTCGTAGAAGTTGTTTCTCAGCATAAAAAATCCTTTTCCTTCATGGCCTTGCCCGTGTCTCCTCACGGCGCGCGCAAGGCCTTTGATGGCGTAAAGGTACGAAGAAAAAACCGCGCGGGCAAACTTTGCAAGCCCAAAACGCCTTTTTGCTCTTCCGGCAGTGCTTTTGCCATCGCCCGCACCATCCGGTACGGGGGGCAGAAACAGCCGTTTCGGAACGGCATATCAGCGGTATGATTTTATTACACTTCATCCACCGCCCGCGAATAGCTTCGCGGCAAGAAACAGAAGAGCAAAAGCAGGAGACGCCCCTGGAAAGCATGACACGGCAAGACATAACCCGTTGCCACACAAGAGATTATATAATGCACAGAAAAATAAATTAAAAACTTGGAATTTTTAATTTATTTTTCTGTGGTTTTTAATTTAAAAATTCGCGCAAAACCATACCTTTTGCATCGCAAGAGGTGCTCCCACGCATCGGGAAAGGTGAGGCACGACAAAACGCAACGGCAAAAAACAAGACAAAACACCTATCATTCCACCCATCGGAATCCACGGACAGCGCACGGCGAAAGCGACACGCCACAGCGCAACAAGCCCCCACCGCACGGCCTGCCCTACCCTGCCAGCAACAGCACGGCCTCCACCAACCGCCAAACAGCCACGAGACGAAGCCGCTAACAAGACACAGAGCTGCCAAAGAAGCCGCGGCCCGCAGCCGCAAAGCCCCCACAAGGCGCAATCAGAGCACAATATGCGCGCCCGCAAAGTCATTTCCTACCCGATTCTCTCACCTATCAAGAAAAGTTTTCGTAAATTTGCACGCAAAACGGATGTCCGCCATGCGGACTGCATCAAAAAATATTCAGGCACAAAACATGGAATACGATTTCAGAGAGATAGAGAAGAAGTGGCAACAGCGTTGGGTTGACCGGAAAACCTACAAGGTAACGGAAGACGAGAGCCGCAAGAAATACTACGTGCTCAACATGTTCCCCTACCCGTCGGGCGCAGGACTGCACGTGGGACACCCGCTGGGCTACATCGCCAGCGACATCTACGCACGCTACAAGCGGCAGTGCGGCTTCAACGTGCTCAACCCCATGGGCTACGATGCCTACGGTCTGCCCGCAGAGCAGTATGCCATTCAGACCGGACAACATCCGGCCGTGACCACCGAGAAGAACATTGCCCGCTATCGGGAGCAGCTCGACAAGATAGGATTCTCTTTCGACTGGAGTCGCGAGATACGCACCTGCGACCCCGAATACTACCACTGGACGCAGTGGGCATTTGAGCGGATGTTCAACTCTTACTACGACAACCGCACCGGCAAGGCACGCCCCATCAGCGAACTCGTGGCCCACTTTGCCGATGAGGGCACGCTCGACATGGACGTGGCGCAGGGAGAGCCGCTCATGTTCTCGGCACGCGACTGGCGAAGCATGAACGAGGAGGAGCAGCAACGGGTGCTCATGAACTACCGCATAGCCTATCTGGGCGAGACGATGGTGAACTGGTGTCAGGAGCTGGGCACGGTTTTGGCCAACGATGAAGTAGTGGACGGCGTGAGCGTGCGCGGCGGCTATCCCGTAGTACAGCGCAAAATGCGGCAGTGGTGCTTGCGTGTCTCGGCCTATGCGCAGAGACTTCTCAACGGACTGGACATGGTGGAGTGGAGCGACTCCATCAAGGAGACCCAGCGCAACTGGATAGGACGCAGCGAGGGAGCGGAGATGCGCTTTGAGAGCATCACCCCCGACGGCGAGGAGGAGCGCAAGGGCAACTTCACGATATTCACCACCCGCGCCGACACCATCTTCGGTGTGACGTTCATGGTGCTCGCCCCCGAGTCGGAGCTGGTGGCCACACTGACCGCCCCAACACAACAGAAGGCCGTGGAGGAGTATCTCGCCTACGTGGCCAAACGCACCGAGCGCGACCGCATGGCCGACCATAAGGTCACGGGAGTGTTCTCCGGCTCGTATGCCATCAACCCGTTCACGGGCGACCGTATCCCCATCTGGATTTCAGAATACGTGCTCGCCGGCTATGGCACGGGAGCCATCATGGCCGTGCCGGCTCACGACTCGCGCGACTATGCCTTTGCCCGCCACTTCGGTTTGCCCATCATTCCGCTCATCGAAGGTGCCGACGTGAGCGAGCAGAGCTTTGACGCCAAGGAGGGAACGGTGATGAACTCGCCGCGCGAAGGTGTGGCATCGCCCCTCACGCTCAACGGACTGACCGTGAAGGAGGCCATTGCCAAGACCAAGGAATACATCGAGTCGGAAGGTCTGGGACGCGTCAAGGTGAACTATCGCTTGCGCGATGCCATCTTCTCCCGTCAGCGTTACTGGGGCGAGCCATTCCCCGTCTACTACAAGAACGGCATGCCCTACACCATCCCCGAGGAGTGCCTGCCGCTCGAACTGCCCGAAATAGCCACCTACAAGCCCACCGACGACGGCGAGCCGCCACTGGGTCGGGCCGAGAAATGGGCTTGGGACACGCGCAGCAACAGCGTTGTGGAGAAGCGTCTCATCGACAATGAGAACGTGTTCCCCATCGAACTGTGCACCATGCCGGGCTTCGCCGGCTCCAGCGCCTACTATCTGCGCTACATGGACGCACGCAACGGCAAGGCCATCGTGGGCAAAGAGGCCGATGAGTATTGGCAGAACGTCGACCTGTATGTGGGCGGAACGGAGCACGCAACGGGTCATCTGATTTACTCCCGCTTCTGGAACAAGTTCCTTTTCGACCTCGGTGTGAGCTGCAAGGAAGAGCCTTACCAGCGTCTTGTCAACCAAGGCATGATCCAAGGCCGCAGCAATTTCGTCTATCGCGTCAACGCCGACGATGCGGCCGAGCACCCTGTGTTTGTATCAAAAGGACTTAAGGACAAGTACGACACCACAGCCATCCATGTGGATGTGAACATAGTGCATGCCGATGTGCTCGACACCGATGCCTTCCGGCAGTGGCGTCCGGAGTACAAAGACGCCGAGTTTGTGCTCGAAGACGGCAAGTACGTGTGCGGATGGGCGATAGAGAAGATGTCGAAATCGATGTTCAATGTGGTCAATCCCGATGATATTGTGGAGCAATACGGCGCAGACACGCTCCGATTGTACGAGATGTTCCTCGGCCCGGTCGAAGCCAGCAAGCCGTGGGATACGAACGGAATCGACGGATGCCACCGCTTCTTGAAGCGATTCTGGAAGCTCTTCCAGCAGCCAACCAGCGATGCCGAGCCACAGAAGGAGAGCCTGAAGAGCCTGCACAAGCTCATCAAGAAGGTGAGCGGCGACATAGAGCAGTTCTCTTACAACACCAGCGTGAGCGCATTCATGGTGTGTGTGAACGAATTGACGCAGCAAAAGTGCAACAATATCGGCATCCTGCGCACACTCGTAACGGTATTTGCACCGTTCGCACCGCACATTGCGGAGGAGCTTTGGGAACAAACTGGAGGCGAGGGAAGCGTCTGCGATGCCGCATGGCCTACATGGAACGAGGACTATCTCGTGGAGAACGAGGTGCAGCTGCCCGTGTCTTTCAACGGAAAAGCGCGCTTCCAAATCACCGTACCCGCCTCTGCCGACAAGGATTCCATCATAGAATCCGCCGTCAACGATGAGCGAAGCCAGAAGTATTTGGAGGGTAAGCAAATCGTTAAGACCATTGTCGTGCCGGGACGCATCATCAACATTGTGGTCAAATAATCTTTATCGCGCATAGTATGTCAGCCACTGTCAAGTATATCATGAACAGCCGGGCGCATTTAATGAACCAAGTCAAGGACTATTCACTCATAGCCCTTGGCTTGATGTTCTACACTATCGGCTGGGTATGTTTCCTTTTGCCCTACAAGATTGTGACGGGCGCGCTCACCGGCTTGTCGGCCATCGTGTATTATGTCACCGGAATCCCCATCTACGAGACGTATCTGTCGCTCAATGCCGTGTTGCTCATCGTGGCATTGAAGATTCTTGGGCTTAAATTCCTGCTCAAAACCATCTATGCCATCGCGCTTTTGTCGTCCATGCTCACGCTGGCGCAGCACTGGATGACTGCCGACAACGGGCAACTCATTCAGATTCTGGGACCCGGCAACCCATTCATGGCACTGATTATCGGCACCATGTTCACGGGATCGGGGCTTGCCATCGTGTTCCTGAACAACGGCTCGACGGGCGGAACCGACATTATCGCGGCCTGCGTACACAAGTATCGCAACATCTCGCTGGGCAACGTGCTCATCATTGTGAACTTCTGCATCATCGGCTCTTGTATCTTCTTCCCCGCGTTTGGTGAGGACATGCAGCACCGACTCTACACCGTGGTGTTCGGACTGTGCACGCTCGTGACCGAGAACTTCATGCTCGACTATGTGTTCAACTCACGAAGGCAGAGCGTTCAGTTCCTTATCTTCTCGAAAAAGTACGAGATTATAGCCCAAGCCATTGGTAGGAGCACCCACCACGGAGTAACTATCCTCGACGGACACGGCTGGTATACGGGCGCGCCCACCAAGGTTTTGTTTGTCCTGGCACGCAAGCGGGAAAGCCAGAACATCTTCCGCCTTATCAAATTCATCGACCCCAATGCCTTCGTATCGCAGTCGGCGGTAATCGGTGTCTACGGTGAAGGCTTCGATGAGATAAAGACCAACATCTCGGCAAAGAAGAAAAAGCAACTGGAAGAGGAGAACTTCGGCGGCGAAAGCATGACC
>CAZXFP010000039.1:0-11453 GCA_964640675.1 uncultured Prevotella sp.
CCACGCGGCAACGGCGGTGAAGATAAGGAAGAGCGTGCGCGCGATACACGACGACATAAGGGGAAGGTTCAGACCGTTCATGTATAACGGCGTTCCCCTTTCGAACTTCTTTGACGAGGGATGGGTGGAGCAGGTGGCCTCGGTGGTTGAGGGCGAGATATACAACGCCGACGGCGAGAACAACGCGCGCGCGTACACTAACATCCGCCTTGCATATACGCTTATCAGCAACAGTTTCCATGAGCACATGAGGAGCTGACGGCGACAAAAAAGTGAAAAATATCATTAAGAGATGGCAAGAAAGATAGAGAGAATCTTCGTGCACTGCACAGCAGGCTGGCCCGCGCAGACCATCGGGCAGCTTCGTGCTGAGTTCAAGGCCAAGGGGTGGAAGAACCCCGGCTACCACTATGTGGTAATGCGTGACGGCTCTGTGGAGGCTATGCAGCCCGAGGAGAGGGCGAGCAACGGTGTTGCTGGCTACAACGCCACGGCATTGAACGTGGCCTACATCGGTGGGATAACCCGTGACGCGGCGGGACGGATAGTGGGTACTGACAACCGCACGGACGCGCAGAAATGCGCGCTGCAGGAGCTGCTTGAAGAGCTTCGCGGGCGATACCCCAATGCGCGGATTATGGGTCACCGCTCCATATGGGGCGAGGGCACGCCGTGGAAATGGAAGAAGGAATGCCCTTGCTTCAACGCGGTGGAGGAGTACAAGGATATATAATAAGGTATAGAGATGAGGAGTGTTATCGTTTGGCTTCTCGCCGTGCTGATGATGGTGACAGGCTGCGGCTCGCACCGCAATGTGGTGACGGAGCGGGTTGACAGCGTGCGGGTGGAGACACGCTATGAGCGCGTGTTCGTGCGTGACACGGTGCGGGTGGAGATACCCTTGCAGACGGCTGCGAGCGTGACGGCGGACAGCGTGGACACGCTGCGTACGGAGTATGCGGTGTCGGTGGCGCGGATAGGCGCGGACGGCATTCTGCGGCACACGCTGCGGACGATACCGCAGACGCGGCAGGTGGAAGTGATGCGGGCGGAGGTGCGGCGCGACAGTGTGATATACCGCAACAGAGAGGTGCGCGTGCCCGTTGCCGTTGAGAAAAAGGCGGGATGGCGCGAGAAATTGCGCTACGGCGCGTGGGGCGCGGCAGTGATGGTGCTCTGCGTGGCTGGGGCGTGGGTGTTCAGGAAGCCGCTCATCGCGCTGGTGCGGCGTGTGCTGCCCGGCTGATGGCTGGAATGTTTGAAAAACTAAAAGACTTATTAAGACTATGGTTAGGGAGTATGGCGAACGGAGACGAGAAAGCACGGTGAGACGTGACAATATGGTGCACAGGGTATACCGTGAGGTGATGGCTGAGATAGGCGAGTACGCGCGGTATGTGTCGCGTAGCGTCATCTACGACAAGATAAAGGAGAAGACTGGGCTTTGCCGCAAGACGATAGCTGGCATCCTTAACCACTCGCGCGAGGTTTCCCGCAACGGGTGAAAAGTGCCCGTTGTAAGGGAAACCATCTTTTTGTGCGCCGCCCATGATTGGCGAACTTTGCATTGTCCCGCAATAGTGCGGGGATGACCATTAAAAGTTTACGATTATGGGAGAGAATGTAGAGAGAATCTATTGTTGCGACCGAGGGGGCGACAACGACCTTGCGGCCGTGCTCGCGGCCACGCGCAACAACACCGACCCTGCGGCCATGATGATGGCTGCGGGCGGCGGCATGAACAACTGGATGAACAACCCGTTCGCGTACATGATGATGATGGCGTGGATGAGGGACTGGAACGGCAACCGTGACGGCCGTGTGCAGGACGCTGAGATTCAGGCACAGCTGAACAGCCTGCGCACGCAGATGCAGGACGGCAACAACACTCAGCTTCTGATGGACGCGGTGAAAGGCAACGGCGTTGCCCTCGGCCAGCTCGCTCAGAACCTCAACTGCGACTTTGGCCAGCTGCAACAGGCGGTGTGCGGCATCCAAGCCGCCATCCAGCAGGTGGGCGGACAGGTGGGCATGAGTGCTGAGCGCGTGATTAACGCGGCCAACCTCGGCGACATGAACATCGTTCAGCAACTCAAGGACTGTTGCTGCCAGACCCAGCAGAACATTATCCGCATGGGCTACGAGAACCAGCTCGGGCAAAGAGACATCATCAACGGCATGGAGCGTCAGACCAACGCCTTTGAGCGCGGCCTTGACTTCGTGAACCGTGGGGTGGAGCGCGGCTTCTCGGCGTTGGGATTCCAGAACGCGCAGGACAAGTGCGACATCATCCGCGCGGGTCAGGACAACACACAGCGGATTATCGACACGCTGAACTGCCACTGGAACCAGGACTTGCAGCAGCGTTACAATGACGCGCGCCTTGAACTGTCGCAGCAGCGTCAGAACGCGACCCTCATTGCGGCGTTGAAGACTACGGCCACGGCGGCCACGTGACGGCGGGGCGCGGGAGAGGGTGTGCAAATGTGCGCCGCTCCCGCGCCGTTTTGCTTACTGATAGTTGAACTTCAAAATGGTTACTGGGTATGACATTCAAGGAGATCAAGACCGGAAGCACGGTATATATACTCGACAAGAAGAGTTTCAGCGTGAGCGAGTGTAAGGTTATGGGGACTGCGCCGCACATCGGCGCGGTGGGCACGCTCGCACAAGGGCAGATAATGGTGGACGTGACGATAGACGAGGGCGGCAAGCAGAGGGAGTATGCCATCCCCGAACACTTGTCGGTGACCTACGCGGGCGACAAGGTGCTCTCACTGTCAAAACAAGCCCTTGCCCCCGAGGTGGAGCGGACAACGGCGGAGGCGGAGCGGGAACTCGCGCTTACGGACTGGCGCAAGGAGTGGGTAAGCCACGCGCCCGAACTGCTTGCGATGCTGAACCCGCAATACCGCGAGCGGCAGGAGACGGAGAAGAGGTTTCAGGGCATTGAGAAGAGTGTCAACGATGTTAGGGAACTGGTTCAGAAACTTTGTGACAAGCTAAGCTGATGTGCAGGATGAAAAAGTTAAGGGTGTTCGTGCTCCGCGCGGAATGCGGGCACGGTCGCTCCGCCGACAGTGGCGGGCAGGAGGAGTATGTAAAAAGGCACGGCCACCATTTCACTGGCGCGCTCGCCGATGACGTGTGCGCGCGGATGGTGAACGCTGACGGGAGCAAGCACCGATGGACGGCGGGTGAGGTTGCCGCCGCCGTGGTTGAGCTTACCGATGGTGTGACCGTTGGGGATATGGCGTACCTTGCGAACATGGCCTACGCGGACTTCTTCCCAAAGGTGCTTGCGAGTGAGGCGGCGTGCATAGGCTACGCCAAGGCGGTGGCCAACGACCCCGACGGATACGAGGGGTTGCCGTTCCATAGGTGGCTTGCCGATGTTGCGGCAAAGGGTGAGCACGTGGAATGGGAACGGTTTGTGTAGGCGGGGAAGTGAAAGTTTAAAATGCGTTAATCGGGGAAAAAAAGGAATGCAGCGGAATTTTAGCGGAACACAGCGGAATTTTAGAGGAATTTTAGCGGAATTTTAGAGGAACACGATAGAATCTCCCCCTTGTGCTTGGATTCACAAGGGGGATTTTTTTGTGCTGAGTTTGTTGCAATAATGTTGCACGCTGTTCTTTTCTGTTTAAAAAGTATCAATGTATTTAGCTGATATTCTGAACTTTAAATAAAATAGTTTATATGTATGTATACTTTTGCCCTGCAAAACGTCACCTTTCAGGCGGCAAAACGTATCCTTTCGGGCGGCAAAAGGTAACGTATTGCAAACCGCCATAAAACCAAACGGTTGTTATTGCCTCTCGACTGTCTTAGAATTTATGACCACATCTTGAGCACTTGTTCGATTATAGGTGCCATATCATAGTACTTGTACTGCGCAAGGCGACCGCCGAAGATGACGTTTTCCTCCTGCTCAGCCAACTTGCGATACTCTTCTGCAAGGGCGTTGTTGCGGTCGTCATTTACAGGATAGTAAGGCTCCATGCATTCCTTGTACTCCGTTGAATATTCCTCACTCACCACGGTCTTGGGATTATCATAGACCAACGAACCGAAACACTCGAAATGCTTGTGCTCTATCACGCGGGTAAACGGCTCGTTGTGCGAGGTGTAATTGACAACGGCATTGCCTTGATAGTTCGGCGTGTCCTCAACGCGGGTCTTAAAAGAAACCGTGCGCCACTCAAGTTTGCCAAGCCTGTAACCGAAGTATTCATCGATGGCACCCGTATAGACAAGCTGCCCGGCATATTTCTTCCAATCCTTATACTCAGAATCGAAGAAGTTCACGCCCGTTTTTGTCTCAACACCCTCAAGCAAGCCCTCAATGAGCTTATTGTAACCGCCAATAGGAATGCCTTGGTATTTATCATTGAAGTAATTATTGTCAAAAACAAGGCGCACAGGCAGACGCTTAATGATAAAGGCGGGCAGTTCAGTGCACTTGCGCCCCCACTGCTTCTCGGTGTATTCATTGATAAGCCGCTCAAAGATGTCCTTGCCCACAAGGGTCAGAGCCTGTTCTTCAAGATTCTGCGGCTCGCGTCCATCCAACAATTTTACGGCCTCTGCCTTCTGCTCCTCAATCTTTGCCGTTGCCTCGGCGGGTGTTGTCACGCCCCACATCTGATAGAACGTGTTCATGTTGAACGGTAGATTGTAGAGTTTGCCTTTATAGTTGGCTACTGGGCTGTTCGTAAAGCGGTTGAACTCCACAATGGAGTTGACGAAGTCCCATACCTCCTTGTTGGAAGTATGGAAGATGTGCGCGCCATACTTATGAACATTGATGCCCTCAATGTTCTCGCAATATACATTGCCACCCAGCTGCGGACGCTTGTCAATGACGATGCACCGCTTCCCCTGCTTCTTGGCAAAGTAAGCAAATGTGGCTCCGAATAAGCCTGAGCCCACAATCAGATAATCGTATTTCATTGTTCTTGCTTTATTTGATATTCTCTATCGGGGTACTATAGCAGGATAAAGCTACTTTCTAAGCCGCGACATGAGGCAGAAGAGGACGTAGGACGGGAAGAACTTCATCTTCTTTCGGGAGCGCACACAACGCCAAGCGCGGATGAAGTGACACTTCAGAGCGAAAATCCCCACATCAAGGACGAAACTGTCAGCGCGCCGGTGCACTTCAGGGTAATCCCTTTGAAGCATCTTGTCGAAAGCGTTAAGGTCGAGCGTGGCTTCCTTGGCCAAGCCCATGCCGTAGATTGTCCATACGCGATAGTCGATGACGCGGTTGAGATAGTCATAAGCCGGATTGCTTGCAGGAATGTTTTTGAGTACGGAAAGCATCCGCATAAGCACCGCGACCTCATGGTCAAGATGCTTGCAGCGTACCGCAGGGTCGCAGGTTTGTCCCGTGCGCTCTACCAGATAACGGTAAATGGGACGGTCGAAAAAGTAGGCGGTGCGCACTTCGCTCATCGGATGAAAAACCCATTCCATGTCCGTGTAGCTGATTCCTTCCGTTTGGTGATAGTCTATGCGGCGGAATATTTCCGATCGATAAGCCACATGATGCATCATATAAACGCTGAAGCCCTGTACATGGCCGAACGGCTTTTTACCCCCCCCCTAACACAGGAAGTCTCTCATGGCTAACAACTTGCCCATTCTCATCAACTTTATCATAAGGTGAAAGAACCAACTCGGCATCCTGCTGCTCAAGCACATCGAGATAGGCAGGAAGATTCTCTGTGTAATAGGTATCATCGGCATCCATGATGCGTACGTATTTACCTTCAATCATCGGCAAGGCAGCGTTGATGCATGAACCATAGTTTCCGTTGGGCTTGTCAAGTACGCGGAACTCCTCGGGATAACGTTCAGCAAACTGGTGGGCAATTTCTGATGAATGGTCTTTCGAGCCATCGTTCACCACGATTACATCAAGTTTTGCACGCTGTTCTACGTTTTCCAACACAAGCGAGTTGAGGTCTTTCTCAAGCAACGCTTCCATATTGTAGGTTGGAATGATGATGGACAATAGTTTCATTGCTTTTTCTTCTTAAAGAACTTATCTATTCTTGCGTATTTATATTCTAAAGATTCTATCCATAAACGGTATTCTCATGATGAGCCAAGATAAAGAGATGGAAATTATGCAGATGAACAACCAAAAGCACAAAGCCTCCACATCTATTCCAAGGCAATCGGGGAATATCTTCTCAAAATAGTTTTGCGTACTCCCAATTAAAAACAAGTGAATGGTGTAACATGGCAGGAATATTTTACCCCCCCCGATAACAGATACCAACCATTTCCCATCTATGTCTCTCAATGCTGCAAACAGGACAATACTGAGTGCCATAACAGGCAAGGATGGATAAAAGTATTCGCAGAATTGTGTGTCCATATATGGAAGCATTTGCATTTGGAATAGATAGTTGGCGGCAAACATGAATGCCACAAGCAACCAACTGACATGAATGGCATATTTTTTCAATGCTCCCCCAATGCAGAAATAAAATAGCCAGTTCCAAAGACGAAACGTTTGAATGGTATGTTGCTCTATATGTATTCCATTACTAATATTTAAAACGAAAATCACAGAAGCTATAATAAAAGATGTGAAGACAACACTGATAAAACTCCGGGAGTGCTCCCTGTAAAGGATATTGAGATACGGCAACAATGCATAAATGATAATCATCGCACCAAAATACCAAAAAACGCTCATCGGGCCTCTTTGGAACAGACTTCCCACCGTGGTATTCAATAAGCCTGTATGGTGTCGATAGCCAGACACTGCATACCAAAGCACCGTGATAATTGCAACAAAGCGAAGAATACCACATATCTTCCTAACCGCATATTTGCAATCAGTGTCGCTTCTTCCCAATAACAGCCAGCCACTTGTCATGAAGAACAAGGGAATGGCCACTACTGCAGATATGTAAAGAAAATGAGCCAACGGTGAAGCCTCACTATACGCATACTGCGTATGCAGACACATAACGGCACACATGGCAACAACTTTAATGAGGTCTATGGAAAGCAATCGTTTTTGTCCCATCTGTTTTTCTTAATCTCTTGCCTTGATTAGAAATGGTAGGCCATCGCCAAAGGCTGAAATCCCATTTTAGGCAATAGTTCTTGATTAACCCATTCGCCCAAATCCTCAACAGAAGGCTTGCCCGTGAGCAGAGCCGCAGAGGAATTGAGTTGCCGCAAGGAAAAATCGCCATCCTCAACATAGAGAACATGTGGCGCAAAGGATTTCTTGCGATAAACCCATGCTATATAGCGTCTTATGAATTTATTCGGCAAAACAAAAGCCAGAATGTTATCCGCCTCGCTTTTCACATAGGCAAGGGCTTCACCAAATGTGCACTGCACCAATGATACGCTCAGTTCCGCAGCAATGGCTTCGGCGATTTCTTGATCTTCGGCCATCGAGATGACTATACGTTTCTGATCCATTTTCCAAGTGTGTTGTTGCATCCATGACGGTAGGCTGTGAGGAAGTCACGTGCGTCTCGAATGGTATATTTTTTGTTGAATGGGAGGTTCTTCAGCACATAGAGTTCATACTGTAAGAGCACGGCAACGGGGCGAAGGGTGCACACCAGCCAGTTGCGCCCGTATGTGCGGTTAAACCATACTGTATTGCGGATGTGATAGTACAATTTCCACTTCCCTTTTTGTCGTGCCGTGGCTATGTCATCATTGGCAAAGAACAGTTCTTTGTTCAGAATACCATCGGTCACGAGGCGCACCCGATAACCAGCAAGGACAGCGCGCAAGCTGTAGTCGCTGTCATCATAGAGCAAGAACAAGTCTTTGTTGGGCAGACCAATCTTTTCAACCACTTCGCGACGAATGAGTGGCCCCTCGAAAGCAATGCCTTCTATGCTCACTGTGGCCTCTCCTTCAATGTCTTGAAGTGTCAGCGAATGAGCATGAAGCGACCGGAAAGGATTTCTAAGGTTGAAACTGCGCACCTCTGAAAGGAATATCTTTCCATTTTGCTTACGCAAAGGACAAAGCATGCCATCCTCAGGTTCTGCCGTACTGAGCAAATGCTCCAAGCAATCCAGTTCAGGATAGACATCGTCATCCATACACCACAACCAATCGAAGCCACGCTCGTATCCTTCCTTGATACCGCGCCAAAAGCCACCGGATCCACCCACATTCTCCTGATGGATAACAGTGAGGTCGGTCTGTGCATCAAGCCATTCATGCGTGCCATCGGTAGCCCCATTATCAACAACAATGATGCTGCTGAGCTTGTGTGTCTGCAGTCGCAGTGCGTTGATTGTCCGTTGCAACAACGTGAGGCGATTGTATGTCACGACAACTGCCGTTATCTTCATGCTGTTCATAGGATGCTCCATTTCTGTATTAGAGTTGATAGCCACATTCCAACAAAAACTGTTTGAGACGTTTCATGCGCTTGGACCAGTCGCCCATAGCCAAGGCCGCCTGACGGTTTCTGTCCACGAGAGTTTGATAATCATTTATGCGGTGGAGAATATCTTTTATTTGCTCGGTAGGACGCTCGCCATCGAGTTCTATTACGGGGTTGTATCCAACCAATTCCACCAGTTCGCTGGGAGCGTGCCCAACCATGACCACGCGCGAGAGCATGGCCTCCCAATAGCGCTGGGTCAGCGTCTCCACATCACCCGCCTCCTCTGTTTGCGTCATACAACGGGGAAACATGACCGTAACCTTCACATCTTGCAGCACTCGTCTGAAACCGTCATTGCTGCTGAGATCGCTGTCTTCCGGCATGAGGCAAAGCCTTTCGTAATCAGTCGGGTAACGTTTCTTATACCAGCTTCGCACCACAGAACCGATTTCCAACAGATTGATTCGCCGGTCTGCCAAAGACCGACCTGCACCGTAAAGCGATGTGTCAATGCCTTCTGGCAAGAAGAGAACATGCAAATTAGGAAAACGCCAACGGATGCGCTCAGCCGTTTGAGAGGCGGTGACAATAACCGTCCGTACATGATGCTTGGCCAGCCAATGGCATGTGCGATCAAACTCCTTCGGCCAACAGTCCCAAATCATTGGCACAATTTCGTATCGCGCATGGTCTGGCCAAGTGTCAAAGCCCAAAGAATACGGTTGCACAAAGCGCAGTCGTGCTTCTTGCTTTTTTAGAGGAAGAAGCCGTGGTAACTCGTGACGGAAAGCAAAATGATGGAGGAAGCGCGGCGGGTAGTGAACGGGCGCAACAGCACCCCCTGCCTTCTGCCAAGCGCGGAAGGCATAGTTCTTGAAATTGTCGCCACCGGAGTAGGCGTATGGAGCAACCGCACGGATGGTCTTCATCACGTTCCAGTCTATGCCACATGACTCCCATTGCAGCTTGTCTCACTTTACTGTTGCCGCTATACACGAAAAACGTGGAGCCGACCCTGTTGCCCGTTCCACTCAGTAAGGCTCTCGCATTGCCCAGATTGTCGAAACGAGCAACGCCGAAAGCCCCACGCTGATGCACATATACTATACTCCCACAGCTCCACACCTAAGGTGCGAAGCCAATGGGGGACATATATACATCCCAAGGGGCGTTCCCGTTGCTTTGTTTTTGACAATCTGATGAATTTGCGAGATTCTACTGAGTCAAAACCAAAGCGCCAAGTAACGCCTTTTATGTATAAACGTGTCACCACCCACCCTTTCTGCCCTCACAGGGCTTCCGGTGATGGATATGACTGTGCAAATGTACAAAAATTATAGCTTCTGAGCAAACATATATATAAAAAAGCATGAAACATTCAAATAATCTGTGAACAACTCATGCTCATTAAGTATCAAGAATCTCCTAATCAAAGACTGAAGGGTGACAAAAACCATCGCTACTGCTTGTGTAATTCGAAAGAATTTCCGAAATTTGCAGTTGTGTAAGTTCCATTTCTTTAAGTTTATATTTTCCCAAATACAAAGATAAGAAAAAAATGGGCTTACACACTTTTTTGGACAGTACCGAAATTTCGTTGTTTATACGCTGAGCGATGGCATCAGAGAGTTCGCGGCTGTCGCCGATGAACTGCCTTTGCGGTATGGTGACGGAGAGTTTCTCCTTTTTGGTGAGTGCGAGCGCCTTCCATCGGCTTGCCCGAGGATTGTCTGGCATGGAAGCCTTTGTGCGTTTCTTCTTGCCCTTAGCCTTGCCAGCCTCCTTGTAGAACATGGCCCATGCGAAGCGTCGCATGCGCGGCGTTACCGTAGGATGGAGCGTGCCACCCCAGTTGTGTATGGGCGCATACGGGAGGTCGTTGGCAATGATGACCTGGAAGTCGGACGGCGTGTACTTGATGGACCTGAAGAGATGGTTGCGACTGGATAGCAGCGGGCCATATTGCGAAGCCGCCGACTTCCCGCCTGCAGACTGTCGTTTGGTATCCTTCCACTTGTTGAGCCCATTATTGACAAAGCCGCCGAGCCGGAAATTGTTTTGGAAATGGTCCTTCGCCATTCGCCCAACAATGATGGGCAGACGACGGCGAGCGAGCTGCATGATCTCACGCTGGTGTGCGCGGAGGGCATTGATGAAATTTTTATCGTCCATAATTTTGTATGTTGAATTATAATTGTTATCTTTGCATCGGTACTGGAGAGCCGCTTTGTCGTCTCCGGAACCTCACTGTCAGTTATCTGACTTTACAGGGGCTTAACCGCCCCTTTTTTAGTTTTTGAAAATCAGCAGCTTGTTTCGGTATCTTACCATGATAATACGTTTTGTTTTTGAGCGATTCAAATAGTTTTGAATTGTATTCTCCGCATTTTTTCTATCCATAAACGACGGCATTTCCAAACAGATGTTGTCTGCTTGCTTTTTCGCTTTTTTGATATGGTTTTCGATAGCATTTTTTTGCTGTTTCAGATTTGCGTTTTTATCCAAATCGTACATACACTTACCATCGAAGATTTTGCCATCGATTAAGAAGTCTGGATTTTTCCGTTCAAGGACTCCATTCGGATGCAATAAGGACCGCAATCTGCTTTCTTCAGAATTAGAAGGGTCTAACCTTGGCAACAGATAAACATTTGTTTTCAGCTTGTCTGCAATGAACGCAGCCAAACGCTTATTGTCATCAACCTCGTTAGCTCCATGATAAGGACTAATAAACACCTGGTTGTTGTGCTCCACTTTATATTCCTCAACCCGTGGCGGCTTAATTTGCGACTGCTTAATTTTATCCAGACATCCATTCATATACGGGCAGTTGTAGCAGTTCTTTGCCCTATTGGTGAATATATTGCGCAGTTTATCCTTGAATCCCGGTTTGTAGAAGCTGCAGGAACTGCACGACTTTGGGAAATAGGGATGGTCTTGGGAGAAGACGGCTCGGTCTGTTCCCGGATTGGAGGATAGTCCTGGCTGCGGTTCGGACGCCTTGTCGGAGAGCGGTGCAGCGGTGGCCGGCTCGTCGGTGCTTGTGAGCGAGCACTTGCAGTTC
>CAZXFP010000040.1:0-10353 GCA_964640675.1 uncultured Prevotella sp.
ACGAGGCCGAGGCCGGGGGCCACCCCCAGGCCGAGGCCGGGGTTCGCGCTTAGCGCGCTCACCCCTTGGCCTGCGCCCTGCGCGGGCGCGGCCTTGTTCTGGCTGTCGGTCTCGCAGCCCATGAAGTTGCCGCGGGCGATGATGTCGTCCATCGGGCGGATCACCTCCACGTCGGTGTCGAAGTAGATGCCGCCATGCTTGTACAGGATCCAGAAGCGGGCGTAGTCGCTCACGAAGGCATACTTCCCCTGCGCGTAGGCCTCGGCCGTGTAGGGGATGACGTTCACGTCGAAGTTGTCCTCGTTCCACTCCCTTATCTCATAGTCCGGCAGGTATCTCCGCCACGAGGCGATGCACCTGCGCGCCAGTTCCGGGAGCGGCGCGCGCCCGAACCAGCAATAGTGAATTATCTTGGGTATCATTGTCTTGTGCTTATTTGTAGTATTTGTCCGACTGCCCGGGCAGGGGCACTCGCTAAGACGTTACCTTTTGCCCTCCGAAAGGTGCGGTTTTGCCTTGCGAAAGGTATGGTTTTGGGGCGCGAAAGGTATGATATTGCAGGGCAAGAGTGTGACGTGTGGCTATCATCCTGCGTGTCAGCGGGTTTTGTATCCGATGCCTTCCAGCCATTCCATGACGGTCCTCATCCTCTGCTCCCACCCGCCGTGGGCCAGCGCGGCGGCGCGGTTGCGGTCGGCGAGCGGCTGGTAGTCGGCTATGTGGGCGAGTATGTCCTGTATCTGCGCGTTGGGGTGGCGCGGGTCGAGGGGTATTACGGGGTCGTAGCCCAGCAGGCGGGTCAGCTCGCGCGGGGCGCGCCCCACGATGACCATGCGCGAGAGCATGGCCTCCCAGTAGCGCTGGGTGAGGGTCTCGATGTCGCCCGCCACCTCGGGCTGGGTGTCGCAGCGGGGCAGGCAGAGCGTGACGCGGGCATCGCCCATGGCGGCGAAGAGCTGCTGGTTGGTGTAGATGGGGCGGCCGCCCTGCCGGGTGCACACATGGCTGACCGACGGGGGCAGCGCAGACTTGAAGACCCGCTCGTTGCTCCGCCCGAACTCCAGGAGGTCTATCGTGCGCCCGGCGAGCGGCTTGCCCTCCTTGTACAAGGAGGTGTCCACGCCCTCGGTGATGGTGAGGATGCTCATTTCGGGGAACCGCCCGCGCATCCGCTCCGCCGTCTGCGAGGAGGTGAAGACGGCCGCCCGCACATGGTGCTTCTCCAGCCAGCGGCACATCTGCCCGAAGTGGCACGGCCAGCAGTCCCACACCATGGGCACTATCTCATGGAGCGCGTGGTCGGGGAAGGTGTCGAAGCGTACCGACACCGGCTCAACAAAGCGCAGCCGCGCCTCGCCCGCCGCCCCCGTGAGCCTCGCGGCGGCCTCGCGCAGCATGGCGGGCAGCGTGGGAAGGCCGAGGCGGTAGGCCAGTGCGTGCGCCCAGCGCGGCGGGTAGTGGGCGGGGGCGGTGCGTCCGCCCACCTTCGCCCACGCCTCGTAGGGCGCGGTCTTGAAGTTGATGCTGTTGGGATGCACGAAAGGGGCTACCGCGCGTATCTTTTTCATTTTAGGCACAGGTTCTGTTTTTGAGCACAAGCCTGCCGAACAGGACGGGGCCTGCCAGGTGCGGGCAAGATTCCATTCGGTTAATTCGTGGAATTTCTGTTCGTGCAGGGCATTTATGCAAGCCGTTCTTCGAGCATCTGATAGATGAGCCGCATCTTGCGGTCAAGGTTGGGCTTTCCCATATAGTTGGAGGCGTTCCAGCAGTGCACCCATGCGTTGTCGAACAGCGAATAGCCGCCGTCGAAAAGGTCTTGCTGTCCATCGAAGTAGTGGCGCGTCTCAGTGGCCAGTTCGTATTTTGCCCAGTCGATATTCTTGAAAAGATGGTAGCCGTTGCAAGCTCCCGTGTCACCGCGCAGTCGGTTGGAGGGGCGGAAGTCGAGTTTTGTGTCCTTGGCTGTGTCCATTCTGATAAAGAAATAGCCCGGCCAGAGGTAGAAGCCGTAGTGCCGCTGCCCATAGAACGGCTGACGCTCCAAATGCTCAGAAACATCGAACGGGGCAACGGGGAATATGTCATGGTCTAAGAGGCCGAAGAATTTACCCCCCCCCGAATTGTATATATCTGTTAAACAAATAGTTGCAGGCTATGCCATGCGAATAGCTGCCGCGGCCGCGGGGCATGAACTCCTGCCGTGGCAGCCGTACGTAGCCCGTGGCGTGGCGGCGGCACACGGCCTCTATCTCCCGCGCCTTGTCCTCGCAGGTGGAGTTGTCGAACACGGTGTGGCGGTAGGGGTAGCGGAAGAACTTGCGCAGCGTGCGTATCTGGTAGTCCACCACCTCGGAGTTGTTGAACGCCACCACGGCAAGGTCGCAGAAGTCGCCCTCTGGCCGTGGCATCATCGCGCCCGTGGCCGGGCGATGATAGTAGTCGTGCCGCGTCTTGTGGCCGAGCCACGCCAGCTCGCACTCGTTCCTGACGCGCGAGGCGGCCTTGCGGAAAAACACTTTTGGGGTCATGTCTGTTATGCTAAGGATGCTTTCTTGTAAGTAATTCAGACAGGGCGCGAGCCACTCGCGCGCAGATGGGCTTTCAGCGCGTCAATGTCGCAAAACAGCTCCCAGTTCTTCGCGAGCCATTCCTTGTCGCGCGCCCACCATTGCGAGGCTTGCAGCATCTGGATGGTGGCCTTGTCATAGCGGTAGCCAATGATTTTGGCGGGCACTCCGCCAACGATGGCATAGGGCGGCACGTCCTTGGTGACGACCGCATGGGCAAGGACTACCGCACCGTCATGTATCTCCACGCCGCCAATCAGTGTCACATCGCTCCCTATCCAGCAGTCGTTGCCTACCTTGTTGGCCAGCCCGCGCGCCTTGTCATAGTAGCGAAACTCCTCCACCATCTGGCGCAGGGCAAAGGTGCGCCGCTGCGGGTTTTGGCCGACAAGGGAGAAAAACAGCGGGCAGGTGGTGGCAAACGGCGGCTTGTAGGCATGCGTGGCATTGATGTAGACACATCGCGGGCCGATGGAGGTGAAGCGGCCTATCTCCGCGCTCACCAGGCCGTCATCGCCGATGTAGGAGCCGTAGCCCAGCGTACCGAAGAATGAGGTTCTTGCCCCGACCATATTCATGCCCCCGAACACGCAGCGGCGTGACAAGGCGGTGGAGTAAGAGAAGGACACCTTCTTGCCATTGTGCCATTTGTGCCACAGATAAGGCAACAGGTGGCCGAGGATAGGAATGCGCTTGACGAATGCAGGATTCATGGGAAAGATATGGAAAGGGGAAAATAAGGGCTGGTGCTTATGGGAGTATCCGCCTTGCCCACCCAAGTAATTTGTGGACAAGCAGAAGGTCGTACCTGTGGTAAAGTGACGGGTAGAGCCGCCGGGCCTGTTCGCCATATCGCTCCCTTTCGCCCAGAAACAGGCCATACAGGCACATGCGCTCCCAAAATCCCTTGCCCGTGAAGTCAAGATGCCCCACAAAGTCCTCGCTGATGTCCTCACGCCCCCGGCTGGCGGAGGCAAAGTCTTGATTTGTTGTCATTACGAAGGAAGAACCGAGCACGATATGAGCAGTCTTGTAAATGTGAAAAAGAAACTCTAAATCTTCGAAGCGGCGGATTCGTTCGTTGAAGGGAATGTTGAGAATTAATTCCCGCTTACAGACAAAAGCTCCTGTTCGTGTGAAGAAATGCCCCAGCACATGTTCCATAAATGGATTGCTGAGCTTTCGCTCGCAGTATTGTATGCCAATCTCTCGTATTCCTCTGTTTTGATTATAGAAAGAGCAAGCTATGAAATCAGCATTTTTATATCTGTTGATAAGATTGTTGAAATCCTTGAGCGCATCGGGCAGGAACTCATCATCGGCATCAAGGAACACAATCCATTCGCCCTTAGCTTCATGAACGCCCGTGTTTCGCGCCTTGCTTGGCCCGCCGTTCCCTTGCGACACGAGACGGACGCGCGGATCATCAATTGCCCGCACAATTTCCGCGCTGCGGTCGGTGGAGCCGTCGTCCACAACAACAACCTCGAAGTCGGCAAACGATTGCGAGAGAACACTTCCTATGGAGCGAGACACTATCGCCTCCTTATTATATAAGGGAATAACAACGGAAATCATGTCCTATGCCTAAATTGGGAAGATAATCGATGTAGAACATTAAGCCATTTGGCGATTCTATTCATTAGGAAACTAGCTATACCACCTTCGGTATAGATACGCTTGAAAATGCATCCAGCGGGAGAGAACAGGAAAAAGATTTCTAGTTTACCCACGGGCATGGTTGGTGAACTAAACGTTTGTTTGCAGTTTATAATTTGTTCTTTTATATGTGGGGTTATGTTGCCTATTGCTTTCAATTCACGATAAATGGACTGTCCTAAGTAAGGAGAATAGCTTTGGTCTTCAATGAATGACATATGCCACCAATGTATGATCGCCGCGTCAGCAAACCACTTTAGACTTAAAGCTATTTGGCAATTGTAAATATCTGGCAAACATTTTATGATATAACCAAAATCCTTGTCTGTTTTTAATAGGGCTGGTTGATCTTGGCTGTTTCCTTTTTTAAAACAAGAGAAAGTCCAGTTTTCATTCCATTTTTTATAAAAATCATGTGTTTGTTTATTATCGGCTACTAGCATCACTCCCGAATTAAACCAGTATTTGCAATTAGACACATCTTCGCCAAAAATGCTTCGCATAATATCCGTAGGAGGGAAAGCACATGTTGCTAAAGGGGTATGTCCATCTGGTACAGCAGCAATATTACAGTTTATATTATCTAATTGGTCAAGAGGTTTACAAATAACAGTGTCTGTATCAATAAAAATGAATTTCCCTTTTATGTGTTGGCGTATAGTTGTTTTAATTTGGCGTGAACGCTGCTTGGCATTGTAATTTTTGGGTGTGGGAATTACGGTCTTTTCTGTAATCATCCGATTTAAAGCATGATGCTTATCAATTCTTTCCTTAGTCTTTTCGTCTAAAAGAACTTTAATGTTAGCATTTGGATGAAAATGACGTAAGGAAAAGAGTGAGCACCACAATTCCTCTAAATAAAAATCAGTATCGGAACTTATAAGTACGTAAACAAATGACGTTTTCATTTTCTTTTTGCCAGTTCAAGGTTTATTAAATCCCCTGCTTTCTTTTGATATAAATCACTTAAGTATGGCATTCTCCCGCAAGCGGATGTAAAGGTCATTTCCCCAAAAAACAATTTTCCATTAGCATCATAGAAATCAATTCTTACTTGTGGAAATCCTTGTGATAAAGTACGTGCTGCACTTATCATTTGTGGAAGTGATTTAGGGGGCGGAATTTGTCCACCGCCTTCTCTATAATGTTCTGTAAAATGACTATATTCTGGGCGATAAGACCAGTCAAGATCATGACATTCGCAATCAAGATAGTCTTTGTGTCTATTGTAAGCGACCCAAATCATATTAGGTTCTCCATTATAGCAAAAGACTTTATAATCAATGGGGGATGAAGATAGACTGTTTTGTTCTAAACTAATATATTCTTCCGCTAATACTTGAGGTTTGATAGAATTATAGTGGGGTTCACAGCATAAGTAGCCAAATTTTATTTTAAGATGTTCATTCAAATCTTTAGTAATGGACAATTTATCCCACCCATTAATCTGATCAACTATGTGACATGAGCCGCTATCATGATTACATTTTAGGACAAATTTTTGGGGGAGGGAGTTAAAATTAATGTTATTGGCATTTTCCCATATGCCAAGAAGTGGAATAAGTAAATCTTCCATACCTTTTTCTATTATATATTCTCTTACGAGAATTTTATCAGATAAACGAGTCCATTCTGATGTGTCAGAGTAACAAATGAGCCATTGAATCTTCTCATTTAGACTTTTGGGGTTATTCCAATCTATAGAATAACCAAAATCCTTTTTCCATAAACGTGAGAGTAATATTTTTGGGAAATGATCCACTAAGAAATTGTTGTATTCTCGTAAAATCCTATTTTTAATCTTTTGTGATAGCATATTATCAGTGCTTATATTTTAATTCGTAAATTCGAGATAGTACCCATTGGTGTGTTTCGCATCGAATGTTATTTATCATAGGGGCATAATTACAGTACTCTTCATCTCTTTTTAGAATTTTATGGATAATCCGTTTCCATATAACATAAACGTATTTACGAATACTAGGCCGAATATATTTACTCTCTTCAAACAACAGATCATACAAGAACTCTAATCGAAGGCATTCGTTATTTATTTCTACTAAATATTGTTCTTTGTTGTTAGAGAATAATTTATTTATTTGGTGTAAATATTCAAATGGCTTGTTTACAAGTTCTATATATTTTGTGTGCAAATTAAAATGTACAGGATAAACTGCCAACTGTATCTTTTTTTTTGGGGGGGGGGAGAGAGTAAGGGTTGTAACCAAACCGTCATTCCAAAAAGCATTTTGTGGGGGTAAAGCCTCAAAGCAAAAATTCCCCAAACTATAAAGTATTGGTTTGCCATCCACAAACTCCCAGGGCTGTGGAACATGTGGATGGCTTGCAACAATAGCGTCAGCACCTATTCGTATAAAATGGTGGTATAAAGTTCGCAATTCAGGTAAGGGATATGAAAAGTGTTCCAAGCCTGCATGAGGTAAGATGATTAAATAATCAACTTCCTTTTTTGCATTAATAATAAGCTCATCTATACAAGGATGCCTCATCCAGGCGGTTCCTCTTTTATTGGAGTAAAAAGAATCATCAAGTACTCCAAACTCATATTGTGTAACAGCAAGGAAACCAATCGTTAAAGAACTAACTTTTATTTTCTTTACTTGGTATGCTTCAGACCATTCCCCCGCACCTAAAACAGTGCTACTACTAAATTCATTTTTAGTTTTTTCCATAGCAGTTTCGCCAAAATCCATTATGTGATTGTTGGCAAAAGAAATTACATTAAATCTTTGTTTTTTTAAAAAAAGAGGAACTTTAGGGTCTTGATATAGGTGGGGACCACTTTTCTCTATAGGAACTTTACTAGGAATGTGAACAGGTCCCTCCATATTCACAACATTTATTTGGCTATTTAAAAGTATTTGTTTTAGTTTTTTGCCAAAGTGGATGCCTTGTAAGTCCTTCACACAAAAATCTCCTACAAATGTTATATTCATCTTTGGTGCTAAGTTCGCTTGTTTTCTGAATGTAAAAAAATAAGTTTTGATTTAATTTTATTCTGCAGTTTTTTCTTTTCTTCCGTATTTAACCCTAAGGTATAAACTAGAAATGAAGTTAAAATGAAACATCCAATGATAGAGTACACTTTTGTCCAATTATTACTAATTTGCAAAAATGAATATACATAAAGTGTTAAAGACATAATAACGGCTATTAGAAATGGTCTTAGCCATGCTTCACGCATATATTTTAAAGCATCAAAATGTAATATTTTCTTTAATAAAACCATTTGTACCATTCGTTGTATAACATCTGCAATAGTAAAGAGTACAAGAAGTGAATAAGGAGAATAACCTGCTTTAAATAGTATATAGCCAATTGGTATGCATACCAGGAAAAAAGCACTAATAATTATTTTGAACCATTTAATTTTACCAGAAGCATTAATTATTTGACTAAATCCAGAGCAAGTTAGAGCGACTGCTGCTAGTATAAGATTATACTGGCAGAATTTAAGAACACCATTAGGAACATCTCCAAGCCATAAATGAAGTATAAAGTCAAGTTCAATATACAAAGGAAAAAAGATTAATTCAAATAATAGTAAGCAGAAACGTCCCAATTGGTTAGCAAGAGTATAACATCTATTATAGTCTTTAGCTTCATATGATTGTATTATTTGCGGAGCAGATGCTGTGTCAAGGTTTGCTGAAAATGTTGATATGTAGTTATTTACAGATCTACTGATAGCATATGCCCCATTAACGGCTGTTCCAAAAAAGTAGTTGAATAACAAATCGCTGCCTGTTCCTCGTGCCATAAAGGAAACTGTTGATAAAAGATTCCATCCACTAAAAGAAAGTATTTCCAAATATTTATCTCGCTCTAATATAATTTTAAAGCGTATAGTATTTGGCCATTTTTTATGTGCTAACCAATGAAAAATGACAAACATATTTATCGTTGTGAAACCCATAATAATTGCGTATAAACGGAGTGAATTGCCTGGAATATATTGAAGTGCAATTATGCAAACAAAACGGAAAAAAGAATTGGTGACATCAAAAGCAGAAAGGAATCCAAATTGCTCATATGCGGAAAAAAGGCTACTATAAGGTTCGTTGATAATTCCAAGACATATGGTTATGATTGATACATGATAAACGAATAATGCATCAGTAAATTTCCCGTTTGGTATATTTAGGTAATGATAGATATAGTAAAGCCCAATAGTTTCTGCCAATATAAATACTAAAAAAGCAAAGGATATATGCAGTGCTTGATTAATATTAAATATTTTACAAGTGTCTCCATCTTTTTTCCCCATTTCTGTATTGAAAAATCTATTAGTAGCAGCACTTAATGAACTGGTTAGAAATGTAAATGCTGTTAATATCCCTCCAACAATATTGAATATGCCAAAGTCAGATACACCCAATATTTGTAATACGATGCGTGAACTATAAAGTCCGATAAGTAATGTCACAAACAACCGGATATAAATATATATGGTGTTTTTAAATATGCGTTTATTGTTTGAAACTATGGCCATATTGTTGGTTGGAAAATGTTTTACAATTAATTCCCGTATTAAGTTATCCTTAAAAGCACTATAAAATGATGCCGCTAAATCTTCTTCATATGAAATAGGTTGATTTTGTACGTTTTCCTTTTGTAGAATGACTGTTTTTGATGGTCTGTATTTGATAAAATGCACATAGTGCCCCCCTCTTAGGAATTTTCTCTAGTTATTAAAATAATTCTACTCTTGATCGCTTTTTCCACATTGGATATAGGGGAGGTGTCAAGAGTGTGCATATTGCTAAGAGTGATTGAAATACGTGTAACCTCGTGAAAGAGTGCGATCAATATGTTTGTGGCAATCTCATTATTTTCACGCTCATGAAAACAAAGGGCTTGTCGCATAATTTGCCTTGCATTGTCCGCACATAGAAACACTTCTTCCTGTGTTTGAGGGACAAATAGGCTTTTAGCCACATTTTCTTGAATACAAGATTGCTCTCGAGAGGTGAATTTTGCGCTTATGCCAGCGGGTAGCACTTCTTCGAACTCCTCGCGGTGAATGCCCGATATGGCAAGGGTAAGCTGGCCAATCTGCATAACCAGTTTCCTATCGTGATTGATACGTAACACATAACCTTCAAGCCCTTTAAGTTGTCCAGATACAATGCGAAGACGGACATGACCTGCGGCGTAGTGACTGAATGGTTTAGGAAGAATACCTATGCGTTCGGAGCCTATTTCCACAAGTTGTCGAAAAGGACGCATCACTTGGTCGGGTATTTCGGCAGGCTTGTGTGTGGCACAGTCATATACTAGGCGGAATGGGAGGGACTTTGATGTGAAAAAAAACTGAATGTCTTTTGGGCAACCTTGAATAAAGACAATTCCGCCAGCGACAAGTTGCTCACTTGTTTTGAAGTGTTCACGTTTTTCCGTATGGCTGTTACCCATTCTCTCTTTACATTTAATTTGGAGGACGAAAGTTGGGAAAGGGCTGTTCTTATCCATAAAATTCCTAAACGAACGTATCTTGCTGTTGTGCAAATAAATGTAACTCCAATTGCCATCATTAGAAAAAGCTGGTTTTGCGAATTGGAACAGCTCCATATTGGGCACATCTTGATTTTCTGGACAAGAGTTTTTTTCTTGTTCAGGATTATATGTGCCTTTCGATTTGCATTCCTCTGGGGAGAAGTTTCTTATATCCATCCTTACAGAGTTGAAGCATCTTTGGCTATAGCTTGAGAATCCGTGCCATCCGGCGTCATATCATCCCAAGGCTACTTTATGTATGCAAAGGCGGCAAAAGAGAAAACTGCCACCAAGAGACCAAAGGTCTTTTCAAAATCCAAATACATCGCCATACAGTTTTTTAGTGAGACGACCGAATGCATCTTCCGCCTTACTCTTATGCGCAGAGTAATGCATCCGACTGCAAAGGTACGAAATTTATTCATATACAGTAGTCTTTGACAGGCGAAAAAATCCTTTGTCAGCAAAAAAAGTTGAGAAGAATGCAAAATGTTGAGCATTTCCACATGAGGCTTTTTCGCGAAGTTGCTGCGGCTCAGCAGCATCTGATACGATGCATTACTCTGCGCATAAGAGTAAGGCGGAAGATGCATTCGGTCGTCTCACT
>CAZXFP010000041.1:0-10132 GCA_964640675.1 uncultured Prevotella sp.
CCGCCGACCCTCTGCTTGTAAGGCAGATGCTCTAAACCAACTGAGCTAAACGCCCTGACTGCTGAAAAGCGGGTGCAAAGGTACGCTTTTTGTTCTGTTCTGCCAAATAAATCGGCTGATTTTTGCGCTGTTTTTAACATTCTTTGTGGTCTTTTGCTCGGTTGCGGGCGGCTGACTCTTGCGTTTTTGGATGGCCTCTGTGCTACTTTTGGTGGCTAAGGCGTTCTTGGCAAGTGATTGATGGATAGGGGAATGGCTTCTTTGACTGGCTTGTCGGGGCTGTTGTGTGCCGTTTTTCGTAGCGGGGAAATGGTGGTTTTGTAATCGTTTGATAATCAATTGATTATTGAAACGTATGGTTTTGCCTTGTCAAACCATACGTTTTGCGCGGCAAAAGGTGTGGTTTGGCAGGGCAAAAGGTATGCTTTCGCCCAGTGTTGCTGCTGGGGTGGCTGTGTGCGGGGGAGCATTTCCCGTGGCCTCCGTGCGGTGGTGGCCGATGGTTGTCGGTGTTGTTTCTCCTTGTATTATATTATATCCGTTGGGCAAGTGAATCCGGCCGCTTGACTGTAATAAAACTTTCATTAAGAAAAAATCTGTTATACTTTGCCGTTAGAATACTTTTTACTATCTTTGCACACAATTAACAAATTATGTTATGAATTTGAAAGTACGTTTGGCGGCGATGAACTTCCTGGAGTTCGCTGCTTGGGGTGCCTATCTTACGTCTATGGGCACCTACTTGGTAAGCATCGGAATGGCCACGCAGATTGGTTGGTTCTATGCAGTTCAGGGTATCGTTTCCATCTTTATGCCAGCCTTGATGGGCATTGTGGCCGACCGCTGGGTGCCGGCGCAGCGTCTGTTGGGGCTTTGTCATTTGTTGGCGGGATTGTTTATGTTTGCTGCCGCCTACCAGGGAATGCAGGGCAACACCTCGATGCTTTTCCCGCTCTACACGCTTTCTGTGGCGTTCTATATGCCCACGCTGGCTTTGAGCAACTCCGTGGCCTATAACGGACTTACGCAGGCAGGAATGGACACCGTGAAGCACTTTCCGCCCATCCGCGTGTTTGGCACCATCGGCTTCATTTGCATGATGTGGCTTGTCGACGTGATGGGCTATCAGCCCAATCAGAATCAGTTTGTGGTGTCGGGAGCGGTGAGCTTGCTGCTCTTCCTCTACAGTTTCACGCTGCCTCATTGCTCCGTCAGCAATAGCGATGAGCAGAAAACGCTTGTCGATGCGCTTGGTCTGAAAGCCTTTGCGCTGTTCAAGCAGAAGCGCATGGCTATCTTCTTTATCTTCTCCATGCTGCTTGGCGTGAGCCTTCAGATAACCAATGGCTTTGCCAATCCGTTCATTACGTCTTTCAAGGACATCCCCGAATATGCCGATACCTTTGGCGTGAACCATGCCAATATGCTCATCTCGCTGTCGCAAATCAGCGAGACGTGCTGCATCTTGCTCATACCTTTCTTCATGAAACGGTATGGAATCAAGAACGTTATGCTCATAGCCATGCTGGGATGGGTGCTCCGTTTTGGGCTGTTTGGCCTGGGCAATCCCGGCAGCGGCGTGTGGATGTTTGTGCTTTCGATGATCGTCTACGGCGTGGCGTTCGACTTTTTCAACATCTCGGGTTCGCTGTTTGTCGACCAGTCCACTGATCCGCACCAGCGTTCCAGCGCGCAGGGACTGTTCATGCTGATGACCAACGGCGTGGGAGCTACGATTGGCACGCTCTCGGCACAGGCAGTGGTCAACGCCTATACGGTGGATGGCGTGACGGAGTGGGCATCGTGCTGGTTCATCTTTGCTGGATATGCTCTGGCGGTGTCCATTGCCTTTGCCTTGGTGTTTCGTCCGAAGAAGGCATAAGGCATCTTGTGCCGGCCGCACGCTCTTGGCCAGTCGTGCAGGGCGTGCGGCAGAGTTTGGAAATTAAGAGATATACATGCTTCGTCAAAGCCGAATAAGTATTGATGGAGAGAGAAAATATAAAAGCATATTTTGCCGAAGGCATTCCGAATACGGGCATAGAGTTGCTGTTTCAAGGCACTACCGAGGTGGTGGGCAACAGTGATGTGGTGCTTATCGTGCTCACCGACAGGCAGCAGCAACGCCAGATAACGATGCTTGCCGACAAATGGGCGGAGCGGGAACTGACGCTGCGCAGGGGAAATCCCGGTGTGGTGGGCGAGTTGCTGCCCGAAGTGCTGTGCAAAGTGTTCCCGAGGATGTGCGCCGACAGCTTTCTGTTGTTCATTTATGGTGTTGACGACGGGAAGTATCAGGTGGCCTTGGTCGATGTGCAGACACTCGATGCAACGCCAATTCGCGCCTCCGATGCCATACTGCTTTCGCTGGTGGCCGGACTGAAGATATATATCGAGGGTCGCTTGTTCTCATATCAGAGTGTTCCCTTCGATGCAACAGGGTGCAGGATGGCCTTGCCCTTGAACACATTGAGCATGGACATGCTGCGGCAGACGCTCGATAAGGCGGTGGCGGCGGAAGACTATGAGCTGGCATCGATGATAAAGAAAGAGATGGAGCAGCGCATGGAAGGCAGAAAAGAACATAATGAAAGGAAAGAATGAAGGAAGCACGTTATTTCTATGTACCTAATGCGCGGGAGGCGGATTGTCTGCCCGAGGAAGAGGCGCGCCATGCCATGCGTGTCTTGCGCTTGTCGGTGGGCGACGAGATGTTTCTCATCGATGGCGAGGGCTGCTTTTGCCGTGCCGAGGTGACGCTGGCATCGTCCCATCATTGCGGCTATCGCATCGTGGAGGTGCTTCCGCAGCAGCGTGGATGGCATGGGCGAATCCATTTGGCCATAGCTCCCACAAAGGATATGGGACGCATAGAGTGGCTGGCGGAGAAAGCCGTGGAAGTGGGCGTAGACGAGATTAGTTTCCTTGAATGCCAGTTCTCGGAGCGCAGGAGTCTCCGTGCGGATCGCGTGGAGAAGATAGTGGTGGCCGCGATGAAGCAAAGTCGCAAGGCCTGGCGTACGGTTGTCAATTCGCTGGTGCCGTTTCGGAAGTTTGTGGAAGAGCATTCGGAGGGGCGCAGGTTCATCTGCCATTGCTATTCGGAGATACCCCGCAAGGACTTCTTTGATGAGTTGCGGTGCGGAATGTGTCCGGCTGGCGGCGTGCAAGAAGGTTTGGGCACATTGGCGGAAAGGAATGAAACAGCGTTGCCCGTGGATTCAGCAAGTGAAGTGATAGTGCTTGTAGGCCCGGAGGGCGACTTCTCCGTGGATGAGGTGAGGCTTGCGCTTGACAAGGGCTATGAGAGCGTCACGCTGGGGCAAAGCCGCTTGCGCACGGAGACGGCGGGTTTGTCGGCAGTAATGATGTCGCAGCTGGTCATGCGGGAAGAGTAGGCACGCCCATTGCGTAATTTTTGGAACGAAATAAATTCACAAGATAATCCTAATTTTTAAAACAACAAGCTATGCAGAAAAGATTTTTCTTACTGATGATGCTGCTGATGGCTCTTGTGGCCACCGCTTTTGCCCAGGTAACCACCTCGGGTATGAGCGGAAAGGTTATGGCTAACGGCGAGGAGGTGATTGGTGCCACCGTAACGGCAACGCACCAGCCGTCCGGAACCGTCTATCGTGCCGTGACAAACATTGACGGGCGTTTCTCCATTCAGGGTATGCGCGTCGGCGGACCTTACCAAGTGGAGGTCTCTTATATTGGTCTTGAGGCCAAAGAGTTTAAGAATGTGATGCTCACGCTTGGCGAAACGGAGGACTTGTCGTGCACGCTGAACACCGATGCCAACGAGTTGGAGGAGATTCTTGTCACAGGACGTGCGGGAATAGACGCAACCAAGACGGGCGCGGCCATGAGCATCAATTCCCGACAAATCAATGATATGCCGACGGTAACGCACAGTATTGCCGACATTGCACGCATGAATCCGCAGATTACCACCAACGGTCAGTCGGGCGCGATGTCGTTTGCGGGTACGAACAACCGTTACAACTCGTTCCAAATCGATGGTGCGATGAACAACGATGTGTTCGGTCTCACCTCCAGCGGCAGCAATGGCGGCCAAGCCAATACGCAGCCGGTGTCGATGGAGACCATTGATCAGATTCAAATCAACGTTGCGCCGTTCGATGTGCGCCAAAGTGGATTCACGGGAGGTGCCATCAACGCCATCACCAAGAGCGGTACGAACCAGTTCCATGGCTCTGCCTACGTCTACGGGAACAATGAAAGCCTCGTGGGACGTCATTATCTGATGCCCGATGGCAGCTATGCCGACCCCTATTCTGATGAGAGCGAGTCGATGTTTGGTTTCACCCTTGGTGGCCCAATCGTCAAGAACAAGCTCTTCTTCTTTGCCAATTTTGAGCGTTCGAAGAAGTCTTACCCCAATGATTACGGTCTTGGGGCTGACAATTCGAAAGTGGATGCAGGCCAGGCCACCAATATTTTGGAGGCCATCAAGGACATGGCACGCCGCCAAGGTGTGGATTACAATGGTCAATACGACAACTCTGCCGCGGACACGTGGAGCAACAAGGCCGGTTTGAAGATTGACTGGAACATCAACGACTTCAATAAGTTCATGATTCGTTGGAGCTATGTCAACGCAAGCGACCTTAAAGGAACTGGCGGACTGGCCACGCTCAACACGCTCGACCACCTCTATCACTTCAAGTCGAACACCAACACCATCACGGCGGAGCTGCAATCGCGCTTCTCACCCACGTTGAGCAACGAGGCGCGTCTGTCCTATGTCCGTGTGCAGGACAAGCGTACGTCGGGCAGCCCGTTCCCCTCAATTACGATATATAACGTAGGAGACGGCACAGTGAACATTGGCAACGAGTATAGCTCCATGGCCAATGGCCTTGATCAAGATATTTGGACGCTGGAGGACAACCTCAACTGGTATTTGGGCAACCATACGCTCACGTTTGGTACGCACAACGAGCTGTATAAGTTCGACAACCTCTTCATTCAGAACCTCTACGGCTGCTATTATTTCCAGAATCCCGAGGAGTTCTTCAACTACTATCAGGGCGTTACCGATGGTAGCGGAATGTACATCGACCAAAGTGGCACTCTGGCACCTATCGGAAGCCTTATCAATCGCTACTATTTCTCTCAGGCCAACACTGCCGTGACGGGCAATCCCTTGTGGAGCGCAGCCTTCAAGGCAGGCCAATTGGGCTTCTACGCGCAGGATAAGTGGGAGATGAGCCGCACGTTCCAGCTCACTTATGGCTTGCGTGTCGACATTCCGCTGTTCTTTGACACGCCATCGGAGAACAAGCCGTTCAACGAATGGGCCAGCGCACGCGCCCTTGACTTGAAAACCAACCACCGTCTGTCCTCATCTCCGATGTTCAGCCCGCGTGTTGGATTCCGTTGGGACATTGCTGGCGACCGCCGCTTCATTCTCCGTGGTGGCGCAGGTGTCTTCACCGGCCGCATCCCGTTTGTGTGGTTGGCCAACAACTTCTCCAACACCGGTATCCAGCTGGAGAGCTATCAGGCAAGCCGCAACAATGATTTGTCTCTGATTCTCGACCCCAACAAGCAGGCAGAGAACGCCGCCAACTTGAAGGCAAGCGGAAGCCAGACTATCAATGCGTTTGACAAGGACTTCAAGTTCTCACAGACTTTCCGCCTCAATCTTGGTTTCGACTTCAATTTGCTGGGCATTGACTGGACGGCAGAGGGTATTTACAGCAAGACGCTCAACGATGTCTACTATCAGAACTTGGCCTATGGCGAGACGGGAACTACGCTTGCCGACGTGTCGGGGCTTCCTTGGGACAACCGACCTATGTACGAGCGTGTGTCCACGGGCACTCAGTTCAGCAATATCTACGTGCTGCGCAATACCAGCCGTGGCTACACCTACAATCTCTCGCTCAAGGCCGAGAAGCACTTCAACTTTGGTCTCGATTTGATGGCCAGTTACAGCTTCACCTCTTCGAAGAGCGTAGGCAGCCCCACTTCGTCTGTGGCTCAAAGCAACTGGCGCAACACCCACACCTACCGTTTCTCGAACAGTCCGGAGCTGGCCAACAGCGCGTTCAACATTCCGCACGTGATCAAGGCATCGGCGTTCTATCATGTCGACTACGGTCGCAACAAGATGTTCACCACCACCATCGGTCTGATCTATCAGGGTTCGAGCGGCTCGCCTTACTCCATCATCTACTCGGGCGACATCAACGGCGACAACGGTACCAGCAACGACCTCTTCTTCATCCCCACCGACGAGCAGATAGACCAGATGCCGTTCAAGGCTACGTCTGCTTATCCGGCCGACTTGCAGCGTGCCAACCTCAAGGCATGGCTCGCATCAACGCCTTATCTGCGCGATCACCGTGGCGAGTACTACAAGCGTTATGCCGACAACCTGCCCTTTGAGAGCCACTTCGACCTGCACGTGGCGCAGAAGTTCAACCTCAAGGTGGGCTCTTACATCCACTCTCTGGAGTTGTCGCTCGACATCATGAACGTGGCCAACTTGCTCAACAAGGACTGGGGACGTACCTACAGCAGCAGCTACGCCAGCGAATTTGTGTCTCCCGTCACCTACGATGGCGGACAGTACCAGTTCCTGCGCGATGCCGACTATGTGCTCAAGTATCCCAGCACCTACTATAGCCGCTGGCGCGGACAGATTGGCTTGAAGTACACATTCTAAGTATTGATATTGAGTTAATGTGATAGGGGCTGGCCTCCGGCGGTGGATACGCTTCCGGAGGGCAGCCCTTGCTTGTAAGAGAAAACACGGCGAAGAGCCATAAAGCAAGAAAACGATGATTATAGATTTTGAAAAAATAGCCGAAGACCACTTGGAGGGCTTCAAGGGAGGCGAGGGAAAACTCGACACGCGAAACTATGTTGACGACCGTGCGCGCGTCATGTACTCCACGCTGCATCCTGGTGCGCGAGCCGGCGAACACCGTCATGAGGGCACGTTTGAGGTTATCTACGTGGTGAGCGGCGAGCTGACATTTGTCTATGACGGGCAAACGGAGGTGTGCCGTGCGGGGCAGGCCCACTATTGTCCCGAAGGCCACACTCACAGTTTTGAGAATCGCACGGACAGCGACGCGGTTTACCTGGCCATTGTCCCCACGCTGGGCTGACATTCTCCGCTCTTTGGTCTTTTCGCGAGCAGATACGGATGAGCCAAGAGCATGATAGTATTTGTGCAGAGCGCATCGGAAGTGATATGAACACGACCGATGCGCTCTGCTGATTTTATGGAGTTGTAAGTAGATGCTGGTTTGGTTGTAAATCGTTGGCTGTCAGGTGGCTGTGTGTTTTCTTCCGTTCGGTGTGGCGAGGTTGCGTTTTTGGTCTCGCAAAAGCATACGTTTTGCCTTGTCAAACCTTACGTTTTGCGCTGCGTTATCATACGTTTTGCACTGCGAAAGGTATGGTTTTGCGCAGCGGCTCCGCAGGGCAGACTTAACTGCTGGTGCTTTCGGCCTTGCTCATCTTGGGCAGAAATGCGGCTATAACGCCCATGAGCGGCAGCAAGGTGCTGACTTGAAACACGAAGAGCACGCTGCTATGGTCGGCCACCCAGCCAAACAATGCGCTGCCAATGCCTGCCGCGCCAAACGAGAGGCCATAGAAAATGCCTGCCACCACGCCCGTATGGCGAGGCATCAGGTCGGTGGCAAACACGAGGATGGCCGAGAATGCCGAGGCGGTAATCATTCCAATGGCTATGGACAGTGCGATGGTGGCGGCCAGACTGCCCGCGTAGGGCAGGGCAATGGTGAAGGGGGCGGCGCCGAGAATGGAAAACCAGATGATGTATTTGCGCCCGTATTTGTCGCCCAGCCAGCCTCCCGCGAGCGTGCCCACGGCTTGGGCGGCCAGAAAAGCGAAGAGGCAGTACTGCGAGGTCTGCATCGTGACGCTGAACTTGTCTATCAGAAAGAACGTATAGTAGCTTGTCATGCTTGTCGTGTAGAAGTTCTTGGAGAACATCAGCACGAAGAGCACGCCCATGAAGAAAGCTATCTTGCCCTTGCCGTAGTGCCGCTGTGTGGCCCATGTGGCGATTTTGGCTTTTTTCTGGTGCGCCAGCGCGCGCACGTGCCATCGTCCTGCGTGGTAGAGCAGCAATGAGGTGACCACGGCCAGTACGCCCACCCATCTCATGGCGGCTATGCCGTGGGGCAGGATGACGATGGCCGCCAGCAGTGGGCCGATGGCATATCCGCCGTTTCCGCCCACTTGGAATATGCTTTGCGCCAGTCCCTTGCGCCCTCCCGATGCTGCTTGCGCCACTTGCGATGCTTGCGGGTGGAAGACGGATGAGCCGCAGCCCATGAGGGATACGGCAATGAGTATGGTGGCAAAGGATTGTGCCGCCGCGAGCAGCAGTATGCCGGCCAGGGTGAAGAGCATTCCCACGGACAACTGCCACGAATGGTGGTGCTTGTCGGCGTAGATGCCCACTAATGGCTGCACCAGCGATGATGTTATCTGCAAGGCGAGCGTCAGCAAGCCTATCTGGGCGAACGTCAGGCCAAACTCTTGCTTGATGAGCGGGTAGATGGCGGGCAGCATTGATTGCATGGTGTCGTTGAGCAAGTGGCACAGGCACACGATGAGAAGAATGCTGAAAGAGGTGCTTCCGGCCTTTTGAGCTATGCTTCTGCTGCTTGAAGATGTTGTAGGCATGATGGTGTGAGGCTTCGTAATGGTGATGAGCGCATAGCGCAAACAGGCAGCGGAAAGCCCGATGGGGGCTTCCCGTTGCCTGCGTTGTCATGAAGTTGCGGGTTAGTGGGTGCAGTGGTGGTGGCAGCTACCGTCGCCGTACTCTATCGTACCATCGAGATACTGCTGCACAACATCGTCTATGGCAATGGCCGGTGCGCCGGCGTGCAGCTCAATACCCAGCTCCCGCAGAATGTTGATGGCTCCCTGGCCCAGTCCTCCGCACAGCACCTCGGTGCCTCCGTGCTCCTGTATGAACTTCGGCATTGCGCCGTGGGCGTGTTCGGGTGCGTCGAGCACCTCCTTGGCGGTTACCTTATTCTCCTCCACAGTTACGAAAGTCACTTGCGGTGCTTTGCCAAAGTGCGGCCAAAGTTTGCCCTCATTGGTTGGAATAGCTATTTTTCTCATTTCTTTATATGTTGATTTTGTAAGTTTTGAGCGTTTGAAATCGGTGGGCATCATACCCGTCTCGCGTCTGAAGAACTTGGTAAAGTTTGACGCGTCCTCAAATCCCAGCTCGGCGCAAATCTCCTTCACCTTCATGTCGGAGAACATAATGAGCCGCTTGGCCTCCAAGGTGATGCGGTTGTTGATTACTTTCAGTGGGGTGAGCGGCGAGCTGTGCCTGACGTGTTCCGACAGTACGCGGGGCGAAAGGCATAGCATATCGGCATATTCGGCTACGGTATGCTTCCGCCGGAAGTTCTCCTCCACGAGCTGGCGGAAGCGTATGAAGACGCGGTTGGCGTGGTTTGTCACGCACAGTTGTCCGCTTTTTCCCGCCTCGCCTGCCCGTTGTGTGCGTATAAGGAACAGTCGCAGCAGGTATTGCATGTAGTCGCGGTGGGCAAAAGCGTGGGTTTGGGAGTTCTCGCGGGTCATTTCTTCAACGATGCCTTGCAGCCTTTGCGCCTCCGGGGCCGACACCTTCCGGTAAGGAACGGTGTCGAAAGCATTGAAGAGGTTGTACTTCAAGAACACGTTCTCGTTGGAATGCTCATCGGCCATGAGGCTGTTGCCAAACCGTATCACCACTCCTTGGTAGTGGGAGTGGCTGTCAAAGGCGTGCACTTGTCCGGGAGCGATGAAGAAAATGGTGTTTTCGGCCACGGGGTAAGTGTTGAAGTCCACCATGTGTGTGCCCTCTCCGCGCTGAAACCAAATGATTTGGTAGCAGTCGTGCGTGTGGCTCGTGGCCAAAGCGTGTGTGTGGCGCGCAAAAAGCTGCGGCATCATGTGCAGTTGCAGCTCCTGGGTGTCGCTCGGCTTCTCGCTCATGGCGTAATCCTTCTGTTCCGTTGGCATGAATCCTTATTTTTGGCGCATAGTTTTCTTTGCGTTGGTAAAATTAGGTATTTCTTTTTGACTGTCCAAATGTGTATCCTGA
>CAZXFP010000042.1:0-8743 GCA_964640675.1 uncultured Prevotella sp.
GCTTTGGCGGGTGGGCGGAGGATGGGGTTCGGGCGCGTGCGTTAAAGGAAAGGTTCGGGCGTGCTTATCAAGGATATGGGCGCGTTTGTCAAGGGTATGAATGCGCGTTAAAGGAATGGTTTAGGCGCGTTTGTCAAGGATGTGCGCGGGCGTTAAAGGAAAGGTTTAGGCCGTTTGTGGAATGATGGGCGCGCGTTGATAGGGTAGGGAAGCGAGATTTATAGAATGATGAAAGGGCATTGCAGGATGCCGAAAAGGAAAGGAACAAAGACCATGAAAGACAAAGAGGAAAAGTTTGGAGATTCGTTTGGCGCGGTTTGCGGCGCATCGTCATCACCTTATATAATAGGCATCGGCGGTGAGAGGTCGGGCAGTGGCTGCGATGTGAGTGTGCGCAGGGACTGCGATGTAATAGGCATCGGCGGTGAGAGGTCGGGCAGCGGCTGCGATGTGAGTGTGAGCGGGGACTGCGATGTAATAGGCATCGGCGGTGAGAGGACGGGCAGTGGCAGCGGCGCGCGCCCAGTAGGCGTGGCGGGAACTGAGGATGGCGGTGGCTTGCCCGGTAAGGCTGCGGAGGAAAGGGGCATCGGCGGCGGGCAGGGGAGTGACGGCTGCGCTGCGCGGGGCTGTGCGGACGGTGCGGGGGATGGGGAGTGGCTGTCGCCCCACTTCACGCTTGCCGAGATGACGCGCTCCGGGGTGGCTCTGCGCCACGGCATTGCCAACCGTCCTGGGCGCGAGGAGGTGGAGAGCCTGCGGCGGCTGTGCGTGGCGGTGCTTGAGCCGCTGCGCCGCAGGGTGGGTCGGGTGCTGGTGACGAGCGGATTCCGCTGCCGTGAGCTGAATGCGCGCGTGGGCGGCGCGGAGGGTTCGCAGCACGTGCGGGGCGAGGCGGCCGACCTCTATGTGTCTTCCGCGGAGCAGGCGCGCAAGTATGCGGCCATCATCATGGCGCATTCCGACTTCGACCAGCTCATTCTTGAGCCGCTCGGGTCGGCGCGCAAGCGTTGGATTCACGTGAGCCATGCTTCCCGCCGCGGCCAGAGGCGGCAGGTGCTGGGGCTTTGACGCGGGGCGCGTGTGTGGTGCGGATCGGGCGGTGGGGCAGGGCAGGGGCGCGGGCTTGGCTCGGAGGGGCTCGCGGCGTGTGGGGGCGGAAAGGAAGAAGCCCTGCTCTCCGTGTGGGAGGGCAGGGCTTCTTTGTGGTGCTTGTGCCGTTGCGGCGCGGCGTGCTTAGATGCTTTGCAGCGGCGTGGTGTACTGGTAGGGCAGCCATGCCAGCGAGGGCACGTCGCGCAGGAAGAGGAGCTGTGCCTGCTTGCCGCGCTCTATGCTGCCGTAGTCTGCGCTCAGCCCCATGGCGGCGGCTGAGTTGAGCGTGACGGCGTTGAATGCTTCCTCGGGCGTGAGGCGCATCTTGAGGCAACCGAGGCTCCAGATGAACTTCATGTCGCCCGACGGGGTGGAGCCGGGGTTGTAGTCGGAGGCCAGTGCCACGGCCAGTCCTGCCTCTATCATCTTCCTGGCCTTGCCGTAGGGCATGTTGAGGAAGAAGGAGGTGCCTGGGAGGAGCGTGGGGATGGTCTGCGCGCCCTTGTAGAGCTCTATTCCCTCCTCGGGCAGTGCCTCGAGGTGGTCGGCGGAGAGGGCGTTGTGGGCCACGGCCACGCGCGACCCGCCGCTGAATGCCAGCTCGTCGGCGTGTATCTTGGCCCGCATGCCGTACTTCTCGCCTGCGGTGAGCAGGCGGTCGGTCTCCTCGGGGGTGAAGAATCCCTCGTCGCAGAACACGTCGATGAAGTCTGCCAGTCCCTCGTGTGCCACTGCGGGGAGCATCTCGCTGATGATGTGGTCCACGTATTCGGCCTGCCGTCCGGCGAATGCTCTGCCCACGGCGTGCGCGCCGAGGAATGTGGTGACCACGCGCATGGGTGTGTGCTCCTTGATGCGGCGCGCCACGCGCAGTATCTTCAGTTCGTCCTCGGTGGTGAGTCCGTATCCCGACTTGATTTCCACGCATCCGGTTCCCTTGGCGTAGATTTCGTCGGCTCGGCGTATGCTCTGCTCGTACAGTTCGTCCTCGGTGGTGTTGTGCAGCCTGTCTGCGGAGTTGAGTATTCCTCCTCCTCGGCGTGCTATCTCGGCGTAGGAGAGTCCTTGGAGCTTGTCTTCGAACTCCTGCTCCCGGCTTCCTGCCCATACGAGGTGGGTGTGGCTGTCGCAGAAGCGTGGCATGACGAATGCCCCGTGCGTGTCCTGCGTCTTCCATTGTCCGCTTCCTGCCTGCTCGGGCGGCGTTCCTGTGCCGAAGTCCTCTATGCGTCCGTCGCTCACGGTGAGCCACGCCTGCCTGAGTGTCTCCACCTTGGCCATGTCGCGGCCTGCCTTGCGGGTTTCGCCGTGGGTGATTCCGCAGAGCTGGGCTATGTTGGTGTAGGTCGTTTTCATTCGGATGGTTGCTGATAGGTTGCGTTTTTGGCCGGCGGGGGTGCTCCCCCCGCCTTGCCTTAGCTTACCATACCTTCTTGGCGATGAAGTCTATGCTCTTGGCGATGAGCGGGTACATGACGCAGTCTTGCTCGATGAAGGGCACCACCTTGCGGTAGTCCTCATGCAGCTTCTCCACTGCGGGCGACGACTTCAGCGGGCGGCGGAAGTCGAGTGCCTGTGCTGCGTTGAACAGCTCCAGTGCGAGTACGCGCTCCGTGTTCTGTGCCACGCGGTAGAGCTTCGTTGCCGCGTTGGCTCCCATGGAGACGTGGTCTTCCTGTCCCTGGCAGGTGGGTATGCTGTCGGCGGAGTTGGGCATGCAGAGCGTCTTGCTCTGGCTCACGATGCTTGCCGCGGCATACTGCGTGATCATGAATCCGCTGTTCACTCCCGGCTTGGCCACGAGCATGGAGGGGAGTCCGCGCTGCTCGTCGCCGAGCTTGTAGGTGCGCCGCTCGGAGATGCTTCCCAGCTCGTTGAGTGCTATGGCGAGGAAGTCCATCGGGAGTGCTATCGGCTCTCCGTGGAAGTTGCCTGCTGAGATGATCATGTCCTCCTCGGGCACCACCGTGGGGTTGTCGGTGGCGGAGTTCATCTCGGTGTCGCACACGTTCTCCACGTAGTGCAGCGTGTCCTTGAATGCTCCGTGCACCTGCGGTATGCAGCGGAAGGAGTAGGGGTCTTGCACGTGTGTCTTGGGCTGCTTGATCAGCTCGGAGCCTTGCAGCAGGGCATGTATGTTGTCTGCCGTCTCCATCTGTCCGCGGTGGGGCCGCACGGCGTGCACGGGGTGGAGGAACGGCTCGGGCCGTCCGTCGAAGGCGTCGAGCGACATGGTGGCGATGAGGTCGGCCCAGCGCGAGAGGTCCTGCGCCTTGAGCACGCTCCACACCATGAAGGCGAGCATGTTCTGTGTGCCGTTGAGCAGGGCGAGTCCTTCCTTGGATGCGAGGCGTATGGGCTGCCATCCCATCTTCTGGTTGAGCTCCTCGCCGGTGATCACCTTGCCTTCCAGTTCCACGTGGCCGAGTCCCACGAGGGGCAGGCAGAGGTGTGCCAGGGGCACGAGGTCGCCCGACGCGCCCACGGAGCCTTGCTGGTAGACCACGGGGCAGACGTGGCTGTTGAACATCTCGATGAGCCGCTCCACGGTGTCGAGCTTGATGCCGCTGTAGCCGTAGGAGAGCGACTGTATCTTGAGCAGTATCATCAGGCGCACTACGTCATTGGGCACGCGGTCGCCCTCGCCGCAGGCGTGGCTCATCATGAGGTTGATCTGCAGCTGGGAGAGCTGGTCCTCGCTGATGCTCACCTTGCAGAGCGAGCCGAAGCCGGTGGTCACGCCGTAGATGGGTGCCTCGGCGGTGGCTATCTTCTTGTCGAGGTACTCGCGGCAGCGTGTGATGCGCTGGCGTGCGTCGTCGGAGAGGCGCAGCTCGTAGTCGTCGCGCATGATGGCGCGCACTTGGTCGAGCGACAGGTGCTCGGCGCTGATATAATGTACTTTGCGTTCCATGTTGTTATGGTTTTGCCCCGCGCCCTTTGGTGGGGCGCGGGGGCTTGTTGTGTTGTTTGGTTTATGTGTTTCCCGGCCGCAGGAGCGGACGGGGTGAGTTTAGAATGCGCTGTCGATGATGTCGTCCTCGACAAGGTTGGGCATGGTGAATCGGAATTCGGGCGTGCGCTCCATCTCGCGGCGTATGGCGTCCATGGAGCCGCTGTTGCGTGCCCATGCGCGGCGTGAGATGCCGTTGTTCACGTCCCAGAAGAGCATCTCGCGGATGTTGCGCGCCGACTCCTCGCTGCCGTCCACTACCATTCCGAAGCCGCCGTTGACCACTTCGCCCCAGCCTACTCCGCCTCCGTTGTGCAGGCTCACCCACGTTGCGCCGCGGAAGCTGTCGCCGATGACGTTGTGCACGGCCATGTCGGCGCAGAACTGCGAGCCGTCGTAGATGTTGGAGGTCTCACGGAAGGGCGAGTCGGTGCCGCTCACATCGTGGTGGTCGCGGCCGAGCACCACGGGGGCTTTCAGTCTTCCGTCGCGCACTGCGTCGTTGAAGGCCTGGGCTATGCGGGTGCGTCCCTCGCAGTCGGCGTAGAGGATGCGTGCCTGCGAGCCTACCACGAGCTTGTTGGGGCCTGCCTCGCGTATCCAGTGTATGTTGTCGTCGAGCTGGTTCTTGATGTCGTCCGTGCAGTGCTCGCGCTCGTCGCAGAGCACCTCTTCGGCCAGGCGGTCGGTCAGCTCCAGGTCGGCGGGGTCGCAGGAGGTGCACACCCAGCGGAACGGGCCGAAGCCGTAGTCGAAGAACATCGGGCCCATGATGTCCTGCACGTATGAGGGATAGCGGAAGCCGTTGCCGTCGGGCGACATGATGTCGGCGCCGGCGCGCGACGACTGCAGCAGGAAGGCGTTGCCGTAGTCGAAGAAGTACATGCCCTTGGCGGTGAGCTTGTTGATCGCGGCCACCTGCCGGCGCAGCGACTCCTCCACGCGTGCCTTGAAGGCGGCGGGGTCCTCGGCCATCATCTTCTTGCTTTCCTCCAGCGTAAGCCCCACGGGGTAGTAGCCGCCCGCCCACGGGTTGTGGAGCGAGGTCTGGTCGGAGCCGAGGTTCACCTCGATTCCCTCCTCGGCGAGGCGTTCCCAGAGGTCCACCACGTTGCCCACGTAGGCCATCGACTTGACCACCTTCCCGGCCACGGCCTCGCGTATGGCGGCCATCAGCTCGTCGAGCGAGGTGTGCAGCTCGTCCACCCATCCCTGCTCGTGGCGCTTCTCTGCGGCCAGCGGGTTGATCTCTGCGGTCACGCTCACCACCTTGGCGATGTTGCCCGCCTTGGGCTGCGCGCCGCTCATGCCGCCCAGTCCGGCCGTGACGAACAGCGGGATGGGGTTCTTGGCGTTGCGTGCCGGGTCGCTCATCACGCGGCGCGCGGCGTTGAGCACGGTGATGGTGGTGCCGTGCACGATGCCCTGCGGGCCGATGTACATGTAGGAGCCGGCGGTCATTTGTCCGTACTGGCTCACGCCCAGCGCGTTCATGCGCTCCCAGTCGTCGGGCTTGGAGTAGTTGGGGATCACCATTCCATTGGTCACCACCACTCTCGGGGCGCGCTTGTGGCTCGGGTAGAGGCCGAGCGGGTGGCCGGAGTACATCACGAGGGTCTGCTCGTCGGTCATCTCCGAGAGGTATTTCATCGCCAGGCGGTACTGTGCCCAGTTCTGGAAGATGGCGCCGTTGCCGCCGTACACGATGAGCTCGTGCGGGTGCTGCGCCACTCTCGGGTCGAGGTTGTTCTGTATCATCAGCATGATGGCCGCTGCCTGCTCCGAGCGGTGCGGGTAGTCGGAGATGGCGCGTGCCTTCATCTCATACGTGGGGCGGTAGCGGTACATGTAGATGCGGCCGTACTGGCGCAGCTCCTCCGCAAACTCGGGGGCGAGCTGTGCATGGAGGTGGCTGGGGAAGTAGCGCAGCGCGTTGCGCAGTGCGAGCTTCTTCTCCTCCGGGGTGAGTATGTCCTTGCGCTTGGGCGCGTGGTTGATGGCGGGGTCGTATGCTTGCGGCTCCGGCAGGGTGTCGGGGATGCCGGCGCGTATGTCGGCCTGGAATTGTTCTATGGTCATTGTATGATTTGTTATAGGGTCTTTTCTCTTTCTCGGCGCGTCCTTTCCTTGCGCCGTGCCCCGCCTTTCGCGCTTCCCTCGGGATGCGGTGGGGCGGGGCAGGATGCTCTCTCTTACTCGTCTATCTTCTTCTCCACGATGTCCAGGATCTCGCGCTCCTGTGCCTGTGCCTCCTCGGCCAGCTTGGCGGCCTCGGCCAGCAGCTCTGCGGCCTTGTCGCGGTCGGTCAGCGAGGCGGCGTTGATGCGCACGTTGAGCCATGCGCCGAGCACTGCCGAGCGTGCGGCCAGCGCGCCCACTCCCGCGTCGCTCACGCTGGCGGGGTTGCCCTCCTGGGCCATGGCGCGGCATACGGCAAACGCCTCAGTGGCGGCGCGCATCGTCTCCAGCGGCACCTGCGTGGCGTAGAGCGTGGCCTGCTGTATGGCCTCCGTGCGGGCGGCCTTCTCCTCGTCCGTGCCCTTGGGCAGGCCGAACGCCTCCATGATGCGGTTGAAGGCCTCCGTGTCCTCGTCCACGAGGTGCAGGCAGCGCTTCATGATGGCCTGGCCGCGGTCGGCCCACTGCGAGAACTCCTCCCAGCGGTCGTCCCATCCGCGCTTGTGGGCGGAGAGGTTGGCCACCATAGTGCCCAGCGCGCCGCCCAGCGCGCCCATGTAGGCGGCTATCGTGCCACCGCCGGGGGCGGGGCTCTCGCGCGACGTCTCGTGGGCGAAGCCGCTCACGGTCAGATCCACGAGCTTCTCGCGCTTGTCGTCGGCCTCGAGCAGGTACTCGATCACCTTCTCCTGCGCGTTGAAGGGCTTCAGGTCGTCCAGGCCGAGCGACTTCACGGCTATCTTGATGATGTCCTCCTCGGGGATGCCCGTGGAGCGCTGCTGCTTCTCCAGGAAGTACTTGCCGGCCTCGGTCAGCACGCGCTTCGGCATCAGGCCCACGATCTCCGTGCCCGTCACGCGAAGTCCGCGCGCGGCGGCGGCGCGGCACACCTCGTCGAAGGCCTTGTGCAGCGGCGTCACGTTGATGTTGGTGATGTTCATCGACACCTGCGCGATGCCGTACTCGTCAATATACCAGCCGATGGCCTTCGTGCTCTTCAGCGTGCCCGGCTGCATGATGGGCTTGCCGTTCTCGTAGCGCAGGATCTTGCCCGTGAGCGTGCCGCCCTCGCGCATCGGACGGCCCTTCTCGCGCACGTCGAAGGCCACCGCGTTGGCACGGCGCGTCGACGTGGTGTTCAGGTTATAGTTCACGGCGATGAGGAAGTCGCGCGCGCCCACGGCCGTGCAGCCCGTGCGGGCCACTCGCTCGTCAAACGGGCGGTTGCCCAGGTCGGGTCCGTCCTCAGTGCCCAGACGCTCCGGCAGCTTCTCATACTCGCCGCGGCGGCACACTGCCAGGTTGCGGCGCTCCTCCGTGCGGGCCGCGCCCTCATAGAGGTAGCAGGGAATGTCAAGCTCGCTGGCGATGCGCTCGCCCAGCTTGCGCGCCAGCTCGGCACACTCCTCGAGCGTGATGCCGGCCACCGGAACCAGCGGGCATACGTCCGTGGCGCCGAAGCGCGGGTGCGCGCCGTGGTGCTGGCGCATGTCGATCAGCTCGCCGGCCTTGCGGATGGCGCGGAAGGCGGCCTCGCACACCTCGTCCGGGCTGCCCACGAAGGTCACCACCGTGCGGTTGGTGGCCTCACCCGGGTCCACGTCGAGCAGTTTCACGCCTTTCACCTGCTCCACCTCGCGGGTTATCTGGTTAATCACGTCCATGTTGCGGCCCTCTGAGAAATTGGGCACGCACTCTACGATTCTTCCATCTTTCATGATAGCTTGTGTTATTGTAAGATTGTTTATATATTATGCGGCAAATTTACAATTTTCTCCCGACACAGCCAAATAAATAAGGAGAAAACCGCGCCCCCGCGCCCTCCTCCTGCCCCGCCGCGCCCTCCGCGGGGCTTTCCCGCCCCCTTCCGGCCCCTTTTTCCCGCCTTTTCCCGCCCGCGCCGCCACGCCCGCTTTTGGCAACTTTTTTCCGTCCTCCCGTCCTCCTCTCTCCGCCCCCGTCCTCCTCTTGCCTTCCGCCCCGCGCGCCCCTGCGCTCCGCCTTCCCCCTGCCTTGCGTGCGTCCTTCATCGCCTTGTGCAACACGTTGGCTGTCAACCGCTTGCCCATACGTCACGTTTTGCCGCCCCAAACGTGCCCTTTCGCCCTGCCAAACGTGCCCTTCCGCCGCGCCGTATGTCCCCCTGCGTCCCGCCATTTTCCGCAGCGCGCTTTTTGTCATGATTCGTGCCCCGCCTTTCGCGCCCCCACGCGCCGTGGCGCGCCCTGCGCGTGGGGGCTTGCGTTGTGGCTTGCCGTGGCGCGGCGTTTCCGTCCTGCGCTGGTTGCCGTGGTGGGGCAGGCGGGCGCGCGGGCAGTGCTGCTCCGCGTGGCTGCGCCTTGGCGCGCGCGGGGGTGTGCGGGGTGTCGTGTGAGATGGCTGCGCCTGTGGTTGCGCGGCGCGCGTTCGCGGTGGCTGGCATGGGGTGGCCTCGGTGCGGCGCAAAAGCGTTTGTCCGCGTTTTTTCCTCCTCCTTTTTCCGCTTTTTCCCTCCGCGCGCCCCCGTTTTTGTCCGCT
>CAZXFP010000043.1:0-8161 GCA_964640675.1 uncultured Prevotella sp.
AGCAATGTCATTGCTGCAACGCTGTCGAATATAGAGAATAACGGAACGAGCACTAACGGCCAAGCCAGCGGCGCGAGAGCCATCTTCTGACGGGCACATCGTAGAAGCGCAGCGACAGCCAAGCGAGCACCACGCTGCCCACAACCACCAGCAGCGTCTGCCACCAGCAAGCAGAGAGCGAATAGGTCTCCGTGCGGATGAGGAACGCGTAGAAAAGATAGAAGAGCGGGTAGTGGACGATGTAGAGGGGATAAGAGAGGTCGCCAAGGAAGCGATACAAGCGCACCCTGCGGGGAGAGGCAGGACGCTCCGATGCGCCCAGCCAAAGCATAGCAGGGAACAGCACGATGATGCACACAGCCTCGAAAAGCCCGTTCCAGCACACGGGAGCACGACCAGGAATGTAGGGCACCATCGACACGAGCAGCATCAGCACAGAAGCCAAGACAAACGTGCCACGCACTCTCACTGGACGGAAGCCGCGAGCCATAAGCATACCAAGCGTGTAGGGGAACGACATACGCAGCAGGCCACCCCAGAAGTTCATTCCATCGAGCGTCCAGCCAATGCCGAACATACCCATACCAAACGCATCGCCCACAAGTGCCCACGCCAGCAACGCGCCTTGCGCGGCGGCAAACAGGGCAAGCACGCGCGTACTGAGGCGGTGAAGGAAGAGAGCGTAGAGGATATTGCCGATATACTCAAAAAACAGCGACCACGTGGGGCCGTTGAGGGGAAACATCTCGCCATTGCCGCGCACCTCGCACGCGCTTCTGGGCACGGCGGGCAGCATCAGCATGGCCGCAAGCAGAGCCAGCATGGCGTGAGAGAAAGGCACACTGCTGCCATCCCACTGCTGGCAACCCTGCACCAAGAAGGCCACCAAACCCACGACGGCGGCCAAAAGCACCATGGGGTGAAGCCGAATCACGCGGCGGCGGAAAAAACCGGAGAGAGTGAAGCCACGCCGCCAACGGTCGTCATAGGCATAGCCGATGACGAAACCCGAGAGCAGGAAGAAGAAGTCCACGGCCAAATAGCCATGGTTGAGATGCCGAATCGTGCCATCGCTCACGCCGTTTACCGACTCGGCAAAGGCAAAGCCCTCGAAGACATGATGAAAAACTACGATGAGAGCGGCCACACCGCGCAATCCATCAAGCAACTCGTAGTGCGACTTGGTGTCGGCAAAGCCGGATGCGAGATGGCTTTGTTCTTTTTTTGATTGCATTGTCTGTTGATATTTGAGTTATGAAAAAGCCCTTACATTCCGTCTTGGCTTTTCTCCTTATACATTTTCTTGGTCATTATTCCCTCCGCGGCTTCCTCTGGGCTATCCGCCTCCTTAAAGAATATCCAGTGCTGAATGAGCCTCCCACCATACACGGAGCTATACGCCTGCTGAAACTGCCAGCCCTTTCCCGCCATATAGTTGGCCGCATCCACCATACTGTTGAATTTTATCTCCTGTCCCGTATCATCCACCAGTTTCTGCTTGCTCTTCAAGCCGCCCCAAATGGAATATACGGGGCTATTGCCAAAGTCAAACACTACTTTGAGACCAGCACTAAGCTCCTTTCCTATGCCTTTTATCTCACAAAAATACTTTCAGCCCTGCGCCTGCACGCACAACGCCAGCAGCATTCCCATGCAAGCCATCAACACCTTTCTCATACTTTCTCTTATCTTGAAACTTGCCCGTTTTCTATCTCCGTCCCTGCCCGCCACAGCCCAACGGCACTGTGACGCACACCCCTGCAAGCACATCTCCACCTGCAAAGGTAAAAAAAAATCCCATTCCGCATAACGTTTCTATCCGATAATCGATAAAAGTCTGGAAACTATTAAAAAAAACTCCCGCCTCTCAACGCAGAGAGACGGAAGCTTTTTACCCCTTTAACCAACAAACAACCACTTGAAAATAGCTTTCCACATCCGCATAATACTACCTTCGGCTTCCTTACAAGATAGTCTCCTTTCTCCAAGCGGGATGTTCATTCAAAGGATGCACCTTTAACCAAGTAAGTTTCTTGAATTCATATTTGCAATATGATTACGGCAATGTTGAAACATCTATATTCGCTGGCTTTAATTCATCGAAAGTATTATTTACCAAATCCAAGAACACAATTCTATTAACTTTAAATATTCTGCAGTTTTCTACGAACTCTTCGACATGACAAGATCATGATTCACTCGGCTTTGCCACCTGCTAACGAGAAGCTATTGCTGCTCATACTCTAAAAAAGCCATAGCCCCACAATTTTAAGGCAGCTCTTTCATTCTTAGTTTTTTCTCTTTACACCCTTGGTAATAGGTTCTTTAGGTGACTGATTTTTGTGATTATAATAAGCTAAGCCGACTGACATTAAATTTAGAATTAATATCCGTCAACTTAGCTATTCAATAAATCTAATTCTGTTAGTGTTTTAACAAACTATCAAACAATACACACCATAATTAAGTTGTTTTTGGTTAAAACCAGCTCACCTTAACCCGACGTTGTTCAATGTTGTATTCATTTGTCTCTATGTTGTAGCAGATACCATTTTTTATATAAAAACGAGTTATACCTGTACCCACAACTCTGTATCTTCTACAGATAAGTATTTCATACTGATCATCCAAGTATTTAATATCATTAATTGGATGAGGGAAATGCTCAATAATGTAATTTTTACTTTTACCAACAAACGCTTGCTTAAGGTCACCAAGCGCAGACACAAAAACATCTTGATTTTGTGTATATGCACATGATTGCATTAAGATACAACATGAAATTAACATGACCACCATGCAACAATACTTGCATAATAAGACGGCACCTCTTTGCGGAAGAACTATTTGATGTTTCATATTTTTTGAAAATTTATCGTTAATATTATAGCTATCTCTTTTCATACACAACTAATGCGGTATTTTTCCCATTCTCAGAGACATAAATTATATTTACGTAGAAGTATGAAAACATAAACTTTTTATAGTTCATCTCATTTGCGACTAAGGCATAATTATACTTCTTAGTAAATGACTTTACAAGAGAGCCATACCACATATAGGGGAATCCATCATTAGATTGGCAGATCATACATTCCTCTATCACATACCCATTCTTGAAATAGAAAAAAAATGCAATTCCGTCTTGAGGGTAGCCATCTTCATATTCATCTCCCTTAGAATCCGTTTTAACATATCTTAAGTCCGGGAATTCTTGTTTCATTGTTACAAGAGACTTTCCTATGTTACAACCTGGCTCTTGCGAAAAACAATTTACGCATAATTCCACCAATAGGAATAATAAAATACTTTTTTTCATAAACAATTATTTTATTAGTTAGTACATATAACTTTAAATACTGTGGATTTGAAGTTACCAATGAGTTCCGATAATTGGATTTTTTTATCTTCATTGGATGGCTCTTTATTTAATAAAATTCCATTTTTATTGCATAGCTCTATCAGGAATTGACTTTTTATTGCATAGCCAACATTTTCTGCTTGATTATGATGAGTACAAACGATTCCAATGACATTTCCTTTAAAATCAAATAATGGCCCTCCACTATTACCAAACAAGATAGGCGCAGAAATTTGATAAAGGAGAATATCTCCTTTATATCCACTTAGAGAACTTATTATACCAGAAGTGGCTTTTATTTCTGCTGTATCCATTGTTGATGACAGAGGATAACCTAATACAAAAATATTTGTCCCAACCTTTTGCAATTCTTTTAACACTTTGTATTTTTGTTGTGGCAAAACTGAATTTTCTATTGATAATAATGCTAAATCCTTTTCTTGATCAAATGCAATTAAGGATGCGCATAGCGTATCTTCAATCACTCCATTTGTAATGTATATACTCTTGGCGTTATCAATCACATGATAGTTTGTTGCAACTATGTTTTTTGCAATAGAAAAACCAGTGCCTGTCCAAAATCTTGTTTCAGAAGCTTTGCGTTTTTCAATAAATGCCATTACATTGTTTATTTGTTCCTTATCAGGCAATATTTTACTACACTGTATGTTGTAAGTAGCCCTAATACCTGGAACATAAAATTCACCAAATTTTGCTTTAAGCTCTAATTGAGGCATTTCATACGCCAACGAGAAGGAAATGTCTGAGAAATTGCTCCCTTTAATTCGGATTCGTTCATGCTGCGTTATGTTATATTCTGGCCAAAGAACATTGACATTATACGTTGGGGTTTTTCCTATTCTGTTGAACTCAAATTTATTGTTGTAATCACTAATTTTACCATTTGAGTTACTGTAAATAATCAAGTTTCCACTGGATTTCTTATGTTCTATAACTTTATCGTTATACAGAATTTTTGATTCTATGGACACCGTATATACTCCTTCTATTGGATCAATATCTGTTGTGACAAATCGAAAACCAATATCATAACAAATATCTCCCATCTCATCTGTGAACTGAGCATACAATGGAGTTGTCAAAAATAATGACATCAGTACATTTAAGTTACGCCAAAAATTTTTTACAGAGTTATTTGCATTATAACTTATGATTTTACACATCAACGACTCTATCCTAAAAAGATTCTGCTTCATATAGCAAATATTTCTTCCGAGAAGAATTAAAAGCATGCAAAAGGACATATGCGACATTAATTTGTTTGGTTCAAAATTTATTTAAATAGACTTTTTAATTTTTTCAATTTCTGCTTGATAAGCACATCCACTATACACATCTTTATAAAGTTCAATAGCCAAAGGCAATTTTGCACTCCATGGTATAGTAAAGCGATCTATATGGGAAACTGTATTAGATATGACCTGTTCTTCATGAAATAAAGATTCACTATCTACCCATATAAAATGTCCATACTGAACAAACCTTCGTTGTTCGCCTAATGGCAACTCGCTAAAATTGTCAGCAACAAATGGCTCATGGGCATAGGACAATCCTTTAGCATTGAACGGCGAAATGTTTGTTTCTGCAACTTTATTTTTATCCAATACAACAAGTATAACCTCACCGTCCACATTATAATATTTGGGGTTCATTACAGCAAACCATATTGCAGTTTCAAGACTAGCTGTGACATCTATCAATCTACAAGGTAAGCCTAAATGCCGACCAATGGACATCTTAAACAAAGTTTCATCAGATTTTTCTATTTTGTTACGCAACCACTCTTGTTTGAAAACATTGTTACAAAACAAATTAAAACCTTTCTTTTCGGCCTCAAGTATATCCTGAATTGAGCAATCATTTTTCTTCTCTCTCACTTGCCGTACAATTGTCGACCCAATTTTGTAATCACATGATTCATGCCCACGATACAGTATTATCCCTTTGGTGTAATTAAGGGCAACAAACTCCATCAATGTCTTAATGTCAGACATCGTGCTTATTTGAATTTTATCGGACAAAGATTTTATCGCCTTTTGGGGTTTAAGCGCATCTACGTCAAGTTTTGCATCTTTAAGGGGACATGGTTCCATGGATAAGCCATTAGTATCTAAACTCATAGTTCAATATTCCATATTAGAATTATTCAATAACCATAGACTCCAATATGGCAATAATTAAAGGACACTGATATACACAAATAAAAACGTGGAGCCAGTCCTGTCACTCGTTCCACAGTGTAAAGGCTCTGGCATCGCCCAAGTTGTCGAAACGAGCAACGCCGAAAGCCCCACGTGTGATGTAAGATATAGTTTGCCCCTCATCAACAACGAACATAATAGAAATGTCCGAAGCCAATGAGGGCTGTATACAATACATCCCATGAGGCGTTCCCGTTGCTTTGTTCTTGACAACTTTTGTTCGAACTGCCAGATTCTTACACTGTCAAAACCAAAGCGTACAGTTACGCCTTATATGTATATATGCCTCTCCCAACCTCTGCCCATCGGGGCTTTCGGCATGGATAAAGACGGGAACAAAGTTAGCACTTTAAATTGAGACGACACCACATTTCACTCAAAAATTAATCATCACCTCCCGTTTTTGCATATTAAGTTTGCCTGGTATCTTTCTCTAAAAGTTTGATAACCTTATACTTGTAGCAGACAAGCTGCGCCCAGCAATTTGGAAGCAAGCCTTCATTGCGCTCGGTTGCACTATCTTTGCAGAAGATAGGCTGCACCTCAGCAATTGAAACAAGCCTTCATTGCGCTCGGTTTGCACTATCTTTGCCCACAAACTTTGCCCCTCATGATGACATGGGCGATCGTGAGAGCGAGGAAGGCATCTCGGCACGCCACACGGTATGTCTGCCAAAAGGTATGCTTTCGCCCTGCGAAAGGTGACGTTTCAGGCGGCAAAACCATACGTTTTACCGCCCAAAACGTTACCTTTGGCTTTTGAAGGCACGGCTTCGGGAGAAGCCAAACGGGCGATAGGAGAAAGGCTACCCCTAAATGGCTCTGCGGAAGAGCTGACATGAGGGGAGATTATACAGCAACGGCACTATCCAAAAAAGGATAGTTCCATTGAGTGTTTTTAGCTGATTGCTAACGGATTATGCGGCCTTGCGCGGGGCTTCCCGCACAATGCGAATGCTACTTGCACGGCAATTCCCGCCTGCATACGCTGCCTCGGAGAAAGGAAGGGGAGAATTCTCCCAATGCCCGCAAATGGTTCTCGCCCCGTGCGGGGGGGGGGCTGCCTGCTCAATAGCCGATAGTGAAACGCTCGTAATGGTGCTTCGGCGTTTCCAGCTCATCCACCATGGCCATGGCATAGTCTTCCACGGAGATATGGCTGTTGCCGCTCTCGTCCACTATCAGCGTGTCTTTGCCCAAACGGAACTTGCCCGTGCGCAAGCCTGGCTCCAACGTGCCGGCCGGCGAGAAGAACACCCAATCTATGTCTTTCTCATGCACCAGCGTGTTCAAGTAGAACTCTCCGAGCGATCTGACAGCTCCCATAATGGCTTCGGGAATCGCTCCGGAGTCGACCACGCGAAGCCCCGGCGCGCAAAACAGTGTCCCTGCCCCGCCCACGCAGAGTAGCCGCTTTGCCCCCGACTGCTTGGCGGCCTCCAATATCAACGGATAGTTGCGCAAGGTTTCCTCATAGATGTTGGGGCTGGCCCATCCAGGATTGTACGCGCTGATTACGGCGTCCTTGCCCTTGCAGCAATCGGCTATTGCTGCCGTGGCGGCCACATCGGCTTTCACCACCGTGAGGCGGGCATCGCTCGCACTTATCTTTTCCGGATTACGCACCACGGCGGTCACCTTGTGGCCTCTTGCCAACAACTCATTCAAGATGGCGGTGCCTACAAATCCGCTCGCTCCTATCAAAGTTACATTCTTCATACGCTTAAAACTATTTTGACGAACTTACTCTTGCCTCAAAAGGCCGTTTTGGCCTCTTTTGCGCTACAAAGTTAGCAAGACTTTTCCAAGCCCACAAGTAGGCAGTCAAATGTAAGATAGTTACGCAATAGTAACCATTGCTGGCTGCAAAGACTTTAGAAGCGAAAATATTTTGGAAAAAGTTTATCACCACTTGCAAGGTTTTGCTTATCTTTGCATGGAGACAAGCTGCGAATCGGCAATCGAAACAAACCTCATTGCGCGCGGTTGCCACTATCTTTGCAGAAGACAGGCTGCACCTCAGCAATTGAAACAAGTTTCATTGCGCGCGGTTGCCACTATCTTTGACACAACAATTTGAAATACAAACAATAATGAACAAAACGATGACCGAAAACACGGCGTTTCCCGATTGCCCTATACGGAACATCTTGACCCGCCTATGCAGCAAATGGCCTCTTCTGGTTATATACACACTGAACCGGAACAACAAGGAAACACTGCGCTTCAAAGAACTGCAACGCGAGATCCCCGATATTTCGCAAAAGATGCTGACTACTACTTTGCGCGCCTTGGAAGAAGACGGATACATTACTCGCACGGTGTATCCAGAAGTGCCGCCGAAAGTAGAGTACACGCTAACCTCCCGCACGCGCTCACTCCTCCCGCACATCAACGCTCTGACGGAATGGGCTTCGCAAAACAAGGAGGCCATCATGAGCGACAGAAAGAGATTTGGGAGGCGCAAATAAGCCCGCTCTTACGCTTAAACCTATAAAACCTGCTATACAGAAATTAGTGAGCTTACAGCGAAAAACGGCTTCCCCGCCAAGCCATTTCCATCAAAAGAGAGCATCAA
>CAZXFP010000044.1:0-8106 GCA_964640675.1 uncultured Prevotella sp.
GGGAATTTTCCCCGCCAGTCTCTTGCATGGGTGCGGAACTTTCAGTACCTTTGCCCTCAGAAACACCGTTTGATGGTAAAGTCACCCCGTCAGCCTCTTCTAGGTTAGAGAGAGGAGTTGTTAAAGTCTCTCTTGACGGTGTTTTCTCTTCGTATACTGCCCCAAATGCTCCCTTGCCAACGGGCTGCAACTCTTCGACACTCGCATTCTCCATCGCAATCTTCTCCGCAACGGTCTTCCCGCCTTTCATCTTTCTCTGCTAGTATTCTCTGCAACCTTTTCGCACCCGTCTCTTGCATCGACACGGATTTTGCAGTACCTTAGCCTTCGAAAGCAGTGTTTTGCGGAGTAGCAGTGTCATTCCGCTTGCCTCTATCAGAGGTCTTGGCAGTGTCCGTCGTATTGTCAAGGTCACTGTTTTCCTTTTCCTGCGGCTCTTCGGCTTTAGCCTTTTCTTCCTGTCTTTAGGTGCTCGCCAGTTTGTGACTCTTCCACCTTACATCGTTCTCCATTTCTGTTTTTACCTTTCTTACTCCCCTATCGCTATTTTCTCCATCTTTTCTTTGCCTGTTTGAGAACTTGTTAATACCTTTGCCGTTGCGATCGCCAGTGGCCCATGCAGCGTGGCCTTAATTGGTGGCACTTATAGCACCTACTCTGCCATCAGCTGTTTTTATCTTTTTGCCTAATACTTTCCGCAACGCCACCAGCCTATCGCCAGTCTCACAGTTCTTTCCCTTATGACTATAACATCTACTAAAAGAATCGCCGCGGTGTCTCTGTTTGCGCCCCAACCGCGTCCACCACGGGCACACCGTAAGCCTACGTGTATTCTTTCACCCTATATTGCTGTTCGTTGCGCCCTCCCTCATCACATCTTAAAAAGGCACAAGCGAAGCACTCCCTCCCCCGTCTTCCTCCCTTAAGAGAAGGTCTTTTGATTATTAAATTCTGAGTTTAATTAGGCTGCTGTGAGTCAGTTATTTACAATAGGTGACGTATTGCAAGGCAAAAGGTCATGTTTTGCCTTGCAATATGTATGCTTTTGCAGCGCGAAACCATACATATTTCCCTCGTGGTTATCAAGAACGACCTTATTACGCCCCTGCGAATGAATTTCTTGTAAAAGTGTTTACCAACTATAAGCATTGCCATAGCCTTTGTAATGAAGCACATACAGCATCATAGTTGGCTCTTTGCTATTTTTAAACAAAGCTATCCCTATATGGCTACAAAGCATATAGGCTGGTCATAAACAATTTTTCGGATTGTATTGTTCCGCTGCTTTGTTGAGCATTTGTTGGATAGTTTTGACGGCACTTTGGGGCGAGATAATCTTTACACCAAAGCCATAAGAGAGCATTTGGGCATAAAACTCGAAATTGAGAACCACTTTGCACTGGAAGAGAACGCTGCCATCTTCTTCATTACGTTCAAGAATCATTTGCGAACTGTGAACCGGCTTTGTCTCAATGTAAGGGGCTTGCTCGCTGCTGGCAATAAAACGAACTGTTTCAAGAGGTGTGTTTCTTGTTTTGGTTACACCGATAACATCCTTGAAAAACACAGAAGGGACGAAACGTGGGTCTTCTTGAAATGAAACGTCCTTATTTGGTGAAACAGATTTCATACGGTCGAGGGCAAGGTTGAAAAGCTTATGGTCTGTAGCCCTTGTGCAGAATAAGAACCAACGGTTGCGATACTCTTTCAACAGGTATGGCCATACAATCCACTTCTTTGGCTTAAGATTATAGAAGGGCTGATAGCTTATGGTCAAAGTCTGTTTGTTGGCAATATAATTATATAGTGGGTTGAGGAACTTCAAACCTACAAGATTGCTGTTTCGCTCGAAATCCACTATCGGCGCACGCTTGTTTTGGGCAATGGCAAGCGTGTCCTGTAAGCGACCTATAACATCCGACAGTTCCGTGAAATAGTCGAAGTCCGCGTATTGGCGGAGCATGTCGACCGCCTCGGTAAGTTTGTCATAGTCTGTTTGTGACAAAGGCAACTCGGTAATTGAGAAGTTGGGGTCAGAATATCTGTAATACTTATGGTCGTAAACTTCTATGGGAGCATTGTATCCCAGCTTGTCGCTGCGCATCATCTGTATGTCGAGTTGTACAGTGCGGATGGATATGCCTTTGCTTATACCCTCAAAGTCATACAGAGCATCAGAGCACGCGTCAACAAGGTCTTGCAACGTCCACCGTCGCTGTCTGTTTCGGAGACAGTTGTCAATGGTCTTGTATCGCAGCAATGCGTTCTTGTTTGCTGGCATTTTTTGTTATGCTTTTGGTTTCTGATGGTAAAGTTACTAATGTTTTTAGGAAACTCATTGGTGTGACAGAACTTTTTTGTCGTTTCCATGCAACTTTTTTTGATTGCGCAAAAACCTTACGCAGTGCCACACTAACTTTGCAAGCGGAAATTCAGTCACAGTGATTGAACGCAAAAACAAAACGGACATGAAAGAATTTTTGATTAACAATACGCCCGTAAAGATGTGGGCACGGGCGTGCGATGTGCATGCATGGAAGGAAGTAATGAATATCTGCTCGCTCCCATTCGTCTATCATCATGTGGCACTCATGCCAGACCTGCATGGAGGCAAGGGCATGCCCATAGGAACAGTACTTGCCACAAATGATGTGGTCATTCCAAATGCGGTCGGTGTGGATATTGGTTGCGGTATGTGTGCGGTAAAGACTAATATCAAGGCAGAGACGGTTACGCCAGAGATATTACGCAAACAAATTATGCGTGGCATCCGCAAACAAATACCTCTTGGCAAGGAGCATCACAAGCAGGCTCAAGACGAGAAGTATATGCCTCAAGGCTTTGACATCGACAAGCTGGAGATTGTCAAGCGCAGGTATGTATCGGCAACAAAGCAGGTTGGCACTCTTGGTGGTGGCAACCATTTCATAGAGCTGCAGAAGGATGATGAAGGCTGGATGTGGATTATGATACACTCTGGCTCACGCAATCTTGGCAAACAGGTGGGCGACTACTACAATGAAAAGGCCGATGCGCTCAATCGCCGTTGGTTCTCTGTCGTAAGGCCAGAGATTATGCTACCCTTCATTCCCTTGCGCGACCCTCTGTTCAAAGAATACTGGAACGAGATGGAGTACTGCATAGCGTTTGGATTGTGCAATCGCCAGCTGATGATGCAACGCATAGAGGAAGTGATTGCTGATGCAATGCCCCACGCAGAATTCGAGCCCATGACAAACATAGCCCATAACTATGCCGCATGGGAGAAGCATTTTGATGAATACTGCATTGTTCATCGCAAAGGCGCTACACGTGCCCAACTCGGCGAAATTGGTATTATTCCCGGCTCACAAGGGACAAGCAGCTACATTGTTGAAGGACTTGGCAATCCTAATTCGTTTATGAGTTGCTCACACGGAGCTGGTCGTGTCATGAGCCGAACTGAGGCTGTGCGTACCCTCGACCTTGAAAAAGAGAAAGAACGGCTTGACAAACTCGGTATTGCTCATACCATCCGTTACCAGCAGGACTTGGAAGAAGCAGCATCGGCCTACAAGAATATTGAAGAAGTGATAGCTGAAGAGCAGGATTTGGTGAAAGTCAAGGTTCATCTTTCTCCCATCGCGGTTATAAAAGGGTGAGGTAAAATAAGTTATATTTCTTTACACCCAAAGATTTTTCTTTCTATTCGAATTGTTCGAAAGGCCTAAACAATTCGAATAGAAAGAAAATGTTTCATCTTCATAAAGACGCTTGTCAACATTCTTCAAGAAGTTGCATACTGTCAACTTGGTTGGACGAGTCCATTTCCAGCTTTGCCATTAGGGCAGAATATAACTCTTCAACGAAGTTTTTTGTTTTCACATAGGCTTGAAATGAAGGAGCATGGCCAAAAGACTCCAATATCCAAATTTGTCCCATTCCGAGATGAGAACCTATAGTCTGCCTAAAGAAATAAAAATTCCAACAAGGAATACACAGACAAGTTGGCGAGTCAGTTCCCGTCATTATCCTTTTCAACCATTTTTTTACATTAGGTATCTCCTTAAATGGAATATTGACCTCTGTCTGCATATTGTTTGTCTTGAACAACACCTCCACTTGCTCTCCTTCTCGTTGCACTTCAAATTCTATATGGTTGGTAAAAGCGGGAACAACTATTCGGCCACAAACCTCTTTTCGAAGTTTGCGAATATGTTCATCAACATATTCATCTATCTCCATTTTTGAAATAGTATTACTTACATCTTCAAATGGCGGTTCATAATATAAAGAATAGCATTGGGGAAGCTGCTCTTTAATTGCTTTGGCAAAGCATAATCCTTCATAATGCCATAACTTCCAATCAAAGAATGGATCAGTGGTCGCTTTTGTAAAATCTGTTGCATTCTCGTATCTACGAAGCCATTCTTCAATGCCTGGAACAACAAAACTAAAACGAGGACCTAATTCTAGGTCATCATTACAGATCTCATCTCCGGATGCACAAAAACTACATCCTTCACTGTCCATATATAGGACATCATAATCAGGTAAGATTCTTATGTAACAATTCTCTTTCATAAGTTTTCTCATCCCTCACCAACTACATTTTCCATTGCCAGTATTCTGTATCTTTTCAGTTGTTTCCCAACATCTAAGTACATCAGAATACCTTAAAACGGTTGAAAACATTACCCCTCCCATTACAACTACATTTTTGCGTACAAAGATAGTAACTTCTTTTGAAACCTCTCATAACCAATCAACAAGAAATTTACGTGAACCTCCTTATTCCTCTTTGCAAAGAACGGTTTGTTCCTGCCAAAAGCAATAGAGCACGCCTCTTAAAATATATTTCGAACAAACGATGTTTTTTAGGGAAACATGCTCGCACTCAAGTATTTTTCATTAACCTTACCATAGAAAGGCCTTGCCTATCCACAAAACCTAAAAACGTTATGGGCATGAGAAAAATTTATTCCTTCTGTTGCATAATAGCCTTAGTGGTTGGCATCATGATTTCTGGCACAGGCGAAAGTTTTGTACAAGCCCCTTCTAATCAACAGGTAGTGCCATCGGGATTTGGCGAAAATTCATCAACAGGCAGTCCAAGGCTTCAAGTTATTGGTGATATGCTATGCGCCTCGGGCCATCCATTTGCTATTAAGTGGGGAATATGCCATATATGAGTCTTTTGATTGTGGAACTACATGGAAACCCGTTCTGCATGATGACAGCACGAGCCCCATCCTCGGTTATGCCTATAATATCATGTATGACGCTGACGACAACAGCAATTCTACCATTTACTCCGTAGGACACAGCAACAGGGATGCAATTCGTAACATCATCAGAACGAATGACAATGGGAAGACATGGCAACAGTGCATGACCTACAATAGTGAGGGGGATAACAGTTTCTTTTTTGATGCAGCACTTTTCGTTGGCAAGATATGGATATATGATTTCAATGACTTTGTCTATTGGAATATCAATGGTGGTAGTACTGGCGTTAAACGCTCTAAGACTGACCATCCGTAAGAAACTACATATTATAACCTCAATGGCATCAAGCTCAACTCGCGCCCCACTTCGGGTATTGCAATAGAGAAACGCGGAGGAACTTCAAAACTTATTGTGCCCTAAGGCTACTTTTAACGCTTTGCAGTCTCCCCCAGCGCTTCCAACCAAGATTCCCGCCTTTCATATGGTTGAGTTCCTTTTTGTTAAATTTCAGCGTGTGTTTTTCCATCATGTTATCAAAAAACTTGCAAAAGTCATTTGTTATACAAAATATTTCTGTAATTTTGCTCTTAGTGAATATGGCGATTGTTGTTTGTAGTTCTTTGTGACAGAACACCACAAAGTTGCAACAGTATTCGCTAATCACTAAACTTACAGATAATTACAACTCATCACGATAAATATATAATGCAGCAAGAACGCATCACATCGGTATCAGACATCCCATTGACACAAGACTCTAATGATTTCGGCACAAAACGCTACGTTGACGGCTTAGTCGAATTCATTAAATATTCTGTCTCACCGCTCACCATTGCACTACAAGGAGAATGGGGAAGCGGTAAAACATCATTGATGAACCGCCTTTACATTCGCCTTTGCGGAGATGCCAATGAGTTCGTAGGCATCAACATAAATACTTGGGAGTATTCTATGCTCTCAACTCCAGAGGAAACCGTCATCAAGATTATTGAGCGCCTTGTTAAGGCTCTTTCAAAAGGTGAAAAGCAACAAAACACCTTAGAGAAATTCACCAAATGGGCGAAAGTTGGTGGTGGCGTTGCTTTCCGTGCTGTTCGTGAAGCAGCCAAAGCGGCAGGAGGCGTAGCCGGATCTATCCTTATAGAGAGCCTTGTTAAGGGGGATGCAAGTAGCGATAACTCTAATTCAGAAGATGTCTCCCTTTCCGACCTTAAAGACGCTCTCGAAACCGCTGTTGCCGCACAACTCGACAACGGAAAAAAAGGAGTTTTAGTCTTTGTTGATGACCTCGACCGCCTCAATCCACCTGTGGCCGTGGAAATCCTTGAGCTTCTCAAGAATATCTTTAGCTTGAATGGTTGCATCTTCATCCTCGCTATCGACTATGAAGTGGTTGTGAAAGGACTTGAGCCTAAGTTCGGCAAATTGACAGACAAAAACGAACGCGAGTTTCGCTCTTTCTTCGATAAGATCATTCAAGTACCCTTCTCACTTCCGGTCAACAACTATCAACCAGAGTCGTTCTTGATTGAAATGCTTCAAGAAATTGGCTATATTAATGAAAAAGACAGCCTCAATATAGACCATATTAACGAAAGTTTCTCCCATATCGTTGAGAAAACTGTTGGCAAAAACCCTCGCGCAATCAAGAGACTTATCAATTCGTTATCTCTCATTAACTGCATTTCTAAAATCAAGGATACTACTCTCTCCAAAGAACCGTTGATTTCTCCGGATAGCCTCAGCGGCAAAATTATAAACTTCGCCGTTATATCTATTCAGATAAGCTATCCTCGCATATACAATCTTCTTATGGAGTACCCCGACTTCACTCAATGGGATTGGGATGTTGCCCGGCGTTTCAAAGCCGCTGTTCCCGAAATTACAGAAACAGAATCCTCTGACTATGAAACCATGTGGGATAATGTTCTAAGCGCGATATGCAATACTGACTCTTATCTTAAATCTCATGAATCGGACATCAAGGACGTAATTGAACTTATCACAAATGAAATTGCCAATGACAGCCAATCCAATGAGCCTGGACAAGTGTTAGCTGAGTTTCTGAAACGTTCTTCTGTTACAGGTGTTGGTGGATTCAAAGATTTTTCCGAGGTTAACTATCCTCAAATAGTTTCACGTCTCCACTCGAATGTAATTTCTGCCATGACAGAGAAGCACAAAGACTGGAACTTCAAGGGGCGCAAAGTAACCAACTGCGGAGGCTTCAATCTCTTTCCACTTAAAAAGCATCTTCAGTCGAAGTTGTCACCACATGATTTAAAAAACAATCGTATCACGCTGCGTCTTACCGTTCCTCTCCTTATTACAGCCAAAGAATATCCCAATATACAAGGCATACTAAGTGCAGGATATAAACAGGCATTGCTAAACCCAAGTGTTGCTAAATTGATAGCAGATTTCGATGCAGTGATAGAGCCTCTTTTGAAAAAAGAATGGTTCAAAGGCCATTCTCTGCGTTCACGTTTTGAGAATCAGTGGCACAAAAATGGGCAATGGCTCAATAACGCCCGTATCTTGTTCGATACCGCATTCGATTTTACGCTTCCAATGGCTTCTGGATTTGAACAAAAAGAGGTTATTGATGCAATGGTCGCCATACACGAGGCAGTCTGGATTCTTCACGTTAACGCTAAAAATCTCCGTTAAATTCTGCGTGGGGGAAAATAAGTATTCTGCATCGAAAAGCAAGTCCAACCATACAATTCCGAACAAAAAAGTTAGGCTGTAACAGTCTTTTTACTTGACCATTACAGCCTAACCTGCTAATTATTTTGTGTTAACAGAGAACCTTTGATTAGTTCTCAACAGCTGCCTGGGCGGCGGCAAGACGAGCGATAGGAACACGGAACGGAGAGCAGCTTACATAGTTCAGTC
>CAZXFP010000045.1:0-5354 GCA_964640675.1 uncultured Prevotella sp.
CGGCCTCGGCCTGGGGGTGGCCCCCGGCCTCGGCCTCGTCAGGAAGATGCTCGACAGCTACGAGGGGAGGCACTTTGAGTTTGTGCCTGGCGGCATAGGTCAAGAAACGGTTGTACATATCGCCACACGCATCCTTTTTGAAAACGGAATGAAAGATGTGCAGGGCATTCAGCAAGTTGATGGCGTATGGATTTATCCCAAGGAATATTTCCAGCCCATCAACATGACGTCCAACCGTCTGCATATCACACCGAACACACGCACCATCCATCATTACGCCGCTACATGGTCCGACAAAAAGCCCTCATTGAAGAGCCGCCTGAAGCGGGTACTGCCCGAATGGCTGTTGCTCCTCGGAGGACGATTAAAGAATTTGAAAAACAACAAACAATGAGAATAAATACCTTCATAACCCTATTTTGGATTCTTTATTTCCCACTTTGCATCGCGTTCTATGAGTATGTAAACGACTATGTGGACGAGGTGATGACCCTTGTCCTTGTGCTCTTCACACTCATGAAGATGGGGTCGCGCCACATTAACCGCAAGCCCATCAAGGAGGCGGGATGGTGCGTGGCTATCTTGACAGGCTATCTTATCTACTCATTGATACTTCAAGTCAATGTACCGATGGCTTCCATTATAGATTATCAGCAGCAGGTGCGACCATATGCCGTATTCTTCTGTACCATGATTCTTGCTCCGATGTTTACCCGTAAACAAAAATGGTGGATGTTGACCTCTGTACTTTTAACTTTTGTTTCTTACATTATTTTTAAATTCAATACTTTGGGCGAAGAGGAAAATGTGACATATGGTGCTTTGGCCATGAGTTCTGCCTTGGCCTATTATTTTTTGACCAAGCAATCCGCAAAAAATCGTAATATAGCAATTTGTATTGCCTTGGTAGGAATTTTATCTGGCAAATTCAAGTATTTTGGGGAATGCACTGCATTTATTACCATCTTATTACTGTTACATAAACGACTGAATTTCAAATCAATCAAGTTATTTTTCCAAGTAGGTGTATTAGGGGTGTTGGTTCTTTTCTTTGCATGGGAACGGTTTGAGAAATACTTCATAACGGGTTTGGATAATAAACAATTGGCACGGCCCATGATTTATAAGACTACACCAAAAATTTTGCGAGATTATTTCCCATTTGGCCCTGGCCTTGCCACTTTCGGCACATCTGCTTCCGCAAAGAAATATTATTCCAAATTATACTATGATTACAAACTTGATCAAATTTGGGGAATGTCACCCAATGATAGAGGTGCATTCAACGCAGATTCTTTTTATCCTTCCCTCGCACAGTTTGGCGTAGTGGGTATTTTCTTCTTTTTATGGTTTTGGAAGCGAAGACTGAAGGAAATCAATACCATTCAAGATGTAAGGTACTATAAAGTAGCCTTATCCGCCATGATGTGCTTAGCTATAGAAAGTGTTGCGGACACCTCATATCTTTCAGGACGAGGAATGGCCTACTTTATGATAATGGGCATTGCCCTCAACTCCAATCGCTATTTATGTGTAAAACGGACATCCCCCCATCTTTCTATGTACAACAAATAATCGTATAATGAAAATAGGAATTCTTTCGCATAACTACGCGGCGCAAAGGTTGTTTCTAAATAAAATAGATAACACACAATACAAAGATTTACGTCTAAATAATAGTTTCCTGTATAAAAATGCCTACTTGTGGTTATTAAAATACATGGGCAAGCTGCACTTGTCTCCAGAAGAAATGGTTGCGCGACTATTTTACAATTATCGCTCTATTTTGCCCAATGATTGCGATTTGTACCATTTCTTCAATTGTGTTAGTTTTGATAAAAAACAGTGGGTACTAAGTGTAGAAAGTGCCGTGCCATGGCCTGTAGCCGTAACGCGATGTACAGAAAACAAGGATGGAGACTTCTCTGCAATAAGGAAAAACACTTATGTAGATAAGCGATTAAAAGCATTGGCGAAATCCAATTGTTTGGCAATACTCCCTTTAAGCAAATGTTCTTATAACATCCAAATAGAATTACTTAAGGAGTTTCCGCAATATGCCGAAGCTATACAGAAAAAAATGTTTACGCTACATCCTGCACAAACATTGCAAATTAAAAATATAGAGGAGAAAGGATTGACTTGGGATGATAGCGAACTGTTTACTTTTATTTATGTAGGCAATAATTATTATCGTAAAGGCGGTCGTGAAACTGTACAGGTATTGGCAGAGTTGCATAGAAAATACGACTTTCGCTTGATACTCATTAGTGCAATGGCCATAGATGAACTACGATATATGCGTACCAGCCATGATGAGGAAGACGCGCGCAAACTGATAGAAGATAATAAAGATTGGATAGAATTTCATGCGGGGCTACCTAATACAAGGGTGCTAGAAAAAATGAAGAAAGCCCACATATGTCTTCTGCCAACATGGATGGACACTTATGCCTATTCCGTTTTGGAAAGCCAAGCATGCGGAACACCGTGCATCACAACTGATTTGCGCGCTTTAACAGAAATCAACTCCGATGAAGTGGGATGGCGTGTCGGTGTACCTGTTAATCGTTTGAACAATCCCCTACATACAACACGCTTACAACAAGATGAATTCTATGAAACTCTTCTTGCAGGACTTCGCGAAAAGGTTGAATATGTTCTTACTCATCGTGAGGAAGTACGTGAAAAGTCCACAAGTTGCCTAAAATATATCCAAAAGAGCCACAATCCGATAGAGTATGCAGATAAGCTACGAAGAATATACAATGGTGAGGTTGGAATACTAAAAGCCGAATGTTGAAAGAACGTGTTTTGATGGTTGGCTCCGCCGAACAGAGCGGGGGCGGCGTGGCATCGGCCATTCGCATCATGAAACGCATGCCATTTTGGAAGGAGCGGCAGTGCGGATGGCTTGGCACGCAGATACAGGCAGGATATGCCGTGAAGGCATGGTATGCCTTACGCTCATATGCGGCCGCCCTCTTTCTGATTTGGCGGTATGGGATCATTCATTTTCATACTGTACCAGACAGGATTTGCCTTGTCATACAGCTTCCCGTATTCCTGTTGGCAAAACTCGCAAGGAAGAAGGTTATTATGCACATCCACATGGGCAACCAACTTGAATACCATACACGTAACACACTTTTCATTTGGTGCTTGCGGCATGCCGACCGCGTAGTGCTACTGGCGCGGAAATGGCAGAAAACCTTTGTTCGTCTCTATCCAAATGTCAGCACACCAACAGCGGTAATCTACAACGCTTGCGAGAACAATGTGGAGGTGGATTGGGAAGAAAAGAAGAAAAGCATCATTATGGCGGCGCACCTTGATGAGAACAAACGCCCCGCCCTGTTGCTGAAAGCATGGGAACGAATCCATAAGGACTTTCCCGAATGGCACGTCACTATCATGGGCAATGGCGATGTGGCACACTACCAACAAAAGGCCAAGGAACTTGGACTGAACGATACCGTAACTTTCACTGGCTACATTACGGGAACTAAAAAGGAAAGCATTTGGCGCGAAGCCAGCATCTACGTGATGTGCTCCCGCCACGAGGGCTTCCCGATGGTAGTCCTTGAAGCGTGGGCACATGGCGTGGCCGTTGTCACCACACCTGTTGGTGGCTTGCCCGATGTAATGGAGGAGGAAAGGAATTGCCTTTCCATTCCTTTCGATGACGACACCGCACTTGCCCATCAGCTGTCACGACTGACAGGCGATGAAAAGCTGCGCAGAAGAATTGCGGAATATGCCAAGGACAATACCCTCGAACAGTTCTCCATCGAAAGAATAAACGCAGACATTGAGGCCATATACCAGAAGATGTAACTGCCGCAGCTTCATTCGCAAAGCCATTCTCCCTTCCCCTTACTGTCTGATGATGCAGGAGCGGTGTGCCCATCCTGCAGGAGTCAGAGGCGATTTCGCCCTACAACCAATACAAACACTATATGCTTAAAATACCTGTAAGGGTAATGGCACAAGTCTGTCCGTACAGCATCACCATTAAGGATAAGAGATGCATAACAACAAAGCAATGATAATATCTGTACTTCAGCCTATGAACATCGTACATATCGTGCGCGGCGACTTCACGCCGCAAGCCCTCAACGGGGTATACAAGGTGATAGACAGCCTGTCCGCCACATTAACAAATGTTAATAGGGGGGGGTAAACGTAACCGTTTGTAGCGTCAGCCCCAATCCCCACAGTGATATTTACCAGCCGCAGGGCTACCGCCATGTGCAAGTGCGCGAGTCGCCACTTCGGTTTTTCCTCACCAAGGAGTTCCGGCGATTTCTGCTCAGCCAGCCGCGCGACACAGTATTCCACTTCCACTCGGTGTTCATCCCATGGTTTCTGCCCACCATGCGGCTGCTGCGGAGGCACGGCTACCAGCGCTTCATCCTCACGCCCCACGGCCAATACACCGATGCAGCCATGAGCCGTTCGCTGAAGAAGCGCGTGTTTTTCCACCTCTTCGACAGCAAAGTGGTAAACTTGTCCAGCGCGGTACACATCATTGGGCATACGGAGGAGAACTACTACATCACACGCAACGCCCGCCGTTGGCAGCTCATTCCCAACGGCTGCACGCCGCAACCACCACGCAAGGCAACAGGCCGACAGCTCATATTCGGCTACCTCGGGCGCATGGACGCTACACAGAAAGGTCTCGACACGCTCATCCAAGCCTTCGCCTTCCACCGGCAGCAAGGTGGACGCGGCACATTGCGCTTAGCGGGCGATGGCGCAGACCTTGCGGCGTTGCAGGAACTCACGCGGCAGCTGGGCGTAGCGAACGAGGTGGAGTTCACGGGCAAGGTGTTCGGCGAGCGGAAGCAGCAGTTTCTCGATGCCTGCGCCTTCTTCCTACACCCCTCACGCTGGGATGTGGTGCCCACGGCGTGCATGGAGGCAGCGGCCAGTGGCGTGCCGCTTATAGTGAGCCGCGCCACGTGCCTCGACACCTACACGGAACGTTACAACGCGGGACTCGTCACCACCAACGACGGTCGCCCCGTACAATCCCTCACCACCGCCATGGCCGAAGCCGAGCGGCTCTTCGAGGACAAGGCGCAATACCAAGCCCTCTGCGCCAACGCCCAACGGATGGTGGGCGAGGAGCTGAACTGGGAGAGCATCACGCGGAAAGTAGTGGGGCAACTTTATACTATCTAACACTTTATGCTGAAAATCTTAATCAATGCTTACGCTTGCAGCCCCGATATGGGGAGCGAGCCGGGTATGGCATGGAACTGGTGTCTGCACCTTGCCAAGCATTGTGAGCTGCACATCATCACCGAGGGAGAGTTCAAGGAAAAGATAGAAGCCGTGCTGCCGGA
>CAZXFP010000046.1:0-5056 GCA_964640675.1 uncultured Prevotella sp.
CACCACGCTTGCACCACCCCAGCCGCTCCATGCAAACCAGCACCCGCCCCGCCGGCCCGCAAACCCAGACCTTTTGCCCTGAAAAACGTAAACTCTTGGGCTGCAAAACGTTACCTTTTGCCACGCGAAACCATACGTTTTGCAAACCGCCATATAACATACTGTTTTTCAACCCCTTGCAATCTCTCCCCACCGCACAGCATCCGTCCTGCCCACACCACGCTCATACAGCAAAGGGGCGCACCCCCTCTGCATGGAAGCACGCCCCTTTAGCGGTTTCTATTCGCCTTTCTTAATATTCCAATCTCACTAAGAAGTATTGCATTTTATAGATTTTCCAAAAGCCCCTACCTATTACCATGCTCCTTATTACTTACCCCTGTTAGCCTGTATTCTCTTTGGGACATTACATCAATACTTTTGTATTGTCAGAAATCACTACCATTACCTAAAAAGTCAAATGGACCATATTTAAGAAGCACATCATTATGCCACCCATCATTAGGTCCCCAATCTAATACTGCGATTTGGCACAGCAGAGTGCCTCCCTCATCCTTTGGCACATCGAAGAACAAATAATTCTTCCACCCCCTCGCGTCTGTCCATGTCCTCTCTTCTCCATACTTATCACTTTTCCAAATCTCATCTCTTAGCTCATCACGCATCCTCTTCGCCCCTTCGGGGTCATCAACGACTTCAATCAAAAAACTCGCCTCATTGAATACACCATTTTCGCCGTCCCATTGGAAGCCAAAGCTAATGTCGTGGAAAAAGAATCTACCAACACCGACATTTTCTATCACTAAGCCACCATCATCGCTTATATTCACCCTATCCGCACCATACCTTTTTTCAAGTACTGCCTTAACTTCATCATAATCGATGCCGAACTCTATACCAAGTACCGACATATTTTCCGCTTCAGCTACCACACACGAATCATCGAGAAGCGAACTTGTTTCCACCTCCATACCAACCAAGCTCTCTACCCTCCCATTGTCAGCCGCACTACACGAAGCCATAAGACTTCCGCCTGTCAGCATTACCGCCATCAAAAGTTTTCTCATAATATCATTATTGACTATTAATAACAGATTCTACACGATCTCCGCCCCATCTCTTGCCTTGCCGTGGCAGACGACACACCTATAACCTCACCCTTGCATCGGCTTAGCCCACGGCAATTGGGCGACGCGTGGAACGTTGTCGCGGTATGTCCCGTACAAACGTACACGGTCATCTCTTTACTTGCCGACAATTCCATTTCTGCGCGGCTCACCTCCTTTTTCCGTTCCCCACACGATGCCATAAGCAGCATGGTAGAGACGCAGAATACGCCCACAAGAAACGGCACTATTTTAGTTTTCCCTTTGAAAATCGATTGTAATATTGTATTCATTGTTTTTTATTGTTGCTGATTATTAATGTTCCATTTACAGGAATCCCCATCCCCCCGTTACACTTCGCCTGACATATGCTGCCACATAAAGCATCACCATGAACGCCATCAAAAATGTCTTCCCATATTAATACAATTTTGTCCCCCAGCTGCCACAAGGACGTTTACCTTAAACCTAAAGCGTGGAACTGCAATGCCACATACCCGACTTGAAGGTCGTAGGAAACCTTAGACACAGATATAACAACAGCAGCCCACGCCATAGCGTGAGAGCCATTATGCAATCCTTGTGTCTAATTTGAAAATTTCCTACGTTTTCAAGTACAAGATGGACATAACGCCTCGTCTTTCTCGTAAGTCTTGGCAGAGTCAAAATTCCCCTACCGCGTGCAAAGGTAATAAAAAAACATAAGCAGGGACACGCCTTTGTCCACTTTCTTTTCGGAGAAACCCTATCATTTATCGCCATAGCCCGCAACGCGGCATTCCGTAGCGGCCACATTGCCCCCATCTCGCCTTATTTCGCCTTCGAAGAAGCGGGCATACTCATTAAGTCGTCCTGCGCCTTCTTCACCTTGGCCACGTCCCAATCAAACTCGAACACAGTTCCATTCACGGGAATGCTTATCCTCATGGCCTTTCCCCGCTTCCCCTTGATATTCATATAGCCAAATATCCCCTCTCCGGGATAAATGGTGTTCTTCTTCAAATAGCCCTCATCTCTGATTCTTCTGTCGTCCTCCATCTGTTTTCCCATCGACAACAGCAAACCCGTTCCCTGCATACTGACCGCCGATGCCGCGCTGGCATTATACGCTGTGACCGCTGTCGTATAGTATTGCCCGCCTACATAGGATGACGCGTTATACGTCTGATAGCCCGCTCCCCAAGCATTCAGCCCTATGGCCAAGCCCCAAAGTGCCACGCTCCACGCCTGCTGGTTCTTGATTTTCTTCTGAAACTTGCGGGCAATGTACACCTTCAAGGGAACAACCATGTCCGATTTCGTTGTCAGAGAGGCCGTCACTCCATCCGGCTCAAACACGAAAGCACTGTCTGAAAGATTCTGCACCATCACCTTGATTTGCCAGTATCTGCCATAATTGCCCTTCACAAGCGTATTGCCAAGCCTGACGATAATGCCATCCTTGGCCATCACCGCCCACTCCTCATCGTTTCTGAACTCTGTTACAAAAGAGCTGTCACCCTCCGGCACAACAACACTTTGCGCCATCGATGGCATAACCGCCAAAAACAAACCAATCAAAAGAAATAAATGTTTTCTCATAAAGCAAACAATATTATCATTACTTAACGCGACAAACGCAGGACACTTCCTGCAAATTTGCCGATTCTGCCATTGCCCAAAAGCATCCGCATCGCTCATAAATCGCTTAATTATAAATCTTCCCCGTTGGCGCGATTATACTCATTGTCATAGTACATCAGAATGCGATACTTTCCATACTTCTCGTCTATCATAAACCACACAGGACGATGCCGCAAATCTTCCAAAGCGTATTCCGTAACAGCCGCGATTCGTTTCCCGACCATCTCTATATCCGGACTTTCCAATTGCTCCTGCGTAAATTTAGATGCCAATGCTTTTCCCACTTCTTCTGAAAACAGAGCAGTGTCCTTTAGCGTTTGAAAAAATATTGCCTCGTAACGCTTCTTATGAACTAGCATCTCATAAGAAATATCTTCGGTATGAGGAATCTCACTGTTATCGGTTCTTGACGAATAGTTTTTTGAGAACTGCTGAATAAGCCGGTTAAACCTCGACTTAATACTGTTTTCGTCCGTTGTCCACACTACATCAACAAGCGCAATGCGCCAAACTTTGTTATTATTCGTACAAACATAAATATTAACGTCCGTCCCATTAAACTCCCCTGTCAACTCATCGGCAGACGAATCATACCGAAATCCCTTTGCCTTGAGCTTGCTTATCATCTCACTCTTACTCCCATCCACAGGAATACCAAGGAAATGGGTAACATTGTGTTGCGCAAACATAGTTGACGAAAAAACGAACAATAATACAAACGACAGTAATTTATTCATGGTAAAACTCCCTTTTATGCCCTCCAGCTGCCTACAAGGGCTTCAACTTTTTTACGAAGCGTGGCACCGAATACTACCATACACAGACAGAAAACAGGAAAGCGTTTCGTAGTGAAGAGTAATAGCAAGCAAGCGATAACTTAGCACTATAATCAATATGCCGTCTCTCACACCAAGTCCAATCCTCCCCTTGATTCCTAACTTATAAGATAAGCATACACTTCTATATATTTGCAAAAGTACAAATTTCTCATTCCCCCCCCCCAATTAATGTTAATAATTATTAAACACATTTTCCCCTCACTATTGTATCAGTCCAAGAGTTGCATGAAAGGATTTCTCTTGCACTACGAAACCTCACCCGACAAGCATTCAGGCACACTACCACCATGCGGTATTCTTCAGTCCAATCTCCTATACGCCCAACAGCACAACCAACCATGCACACGTCCGCTTCCCACCCCAACAACAAACCAAATAAGGCAACACCGCTTCACCACCACGAGTAATTTGAACTTTTCCTTCTAAAAATATCAAATATACAATAAAAAGTCATACTTTTGCATACGATAAATCATAAAAAACAAAAACAATGGCAAATCGTAATTTGAAAGAAGCCAAGGCCGCCAAAAACGATGAGTTCTATACTCAATTCCATGACATAGAAATTGAGATGAATGCCTATCTCGAATACAATCCCGATGTGTTCCGAGACAAAACCATACTGTTGCCTTGCGATGATCCCGAATGGAGTAATTTCAGCATCTACTTTAAGGCCAAGTTCGATGAATTGGGGCTAAAGAAACTAATTTCAACAAGCTATGCACCAAATAGCAAAAAATACAAAGTTCCGCATCAACCCTCTTTCTTTGAGCAAGAAGATACACCCCAGTTCAACTCGTTCAAGGAAAAAGTGAAAGGCAAGATATTTACCTTGGAACGAAACCACACAAGCCATGGACACGATAAATTGGAATGGCAGTATTTGGATGATGATGGAGACTTCCGAAGTAAAGAAGTTACAGCTCTACGCGACGAGGCCGATTTCATCATAACGAATCCTCCTTTCTCTTTGTTCCGTGAGTTTTTGACGTGGATTATGGAAGGCGAAAAGAAATTCATCATCATTGGAAATATGAATTGCATCACCTATAAAGAAGTATTTCCGCTGATAAAAGAAAACAAAGCATGGTTAGGAGTCCCTTTCCCTGGTGGGAATGCATATTTCCGCCCTGCTACTCAAAACAACTATGCAACAGGTGTATATGACGAGGCGTCAAATCTCGTGAAATTTCGCAACTGCATTTGGTTGACCAATGTTGATCATGGTCGCCGCCATAAACCATTACCTTTAATGACTGTGGAAGATAATCTTCGTTTCTCAAGACATAAAGAATTAAAAGGCAAAACTGCTTATGATCACTATGACAATTACGATGCCATAGAAGTTCCTTTCACCGATGCAATACCCTCAGATTATGATGGTGTAATGGGCGTACCCATCTCTTTCTTGGACAAATACTGCCCGGAGCAATTTGAAATCTTAGGGATAACAAAAACATGGTTCGGAAAAGCCGTCAAGACTTATCC
>CAZXFP010000047.1:0-4977 GCA_964640675.1 uncultured Prevotella sp.
CAGGTTTGGGCTTCCGAAAAATGCTCCCTAAGTGTCGCACTTCGCAGGTTTCGGCCTCTGAAAGATGCTCCCTAAGTGTCGCAGTTCTCCCCTTCCGCCCGTCCGAAAAAGGCAAAGGCGCAGCCCGCACCCCGTTTTTGCCCCTCCTTGGGCGCGATTTCGGCACTTGGCGGCGGGCGCGGAGGGGTGTTCGGGCGCGCAAAATGAAGCCAAAATGGGGTTTTTGGTGGCTTCGTGAGGGGTGGTTATGATAAACTACTTACACAAAACGGGGTGCAAGCCGTTGGCCGCAAAGCCGCCAAAAATGAAGTTTAAGGCATTGAAACACAAACAAATGAAACCGCGTATGGCGGTTTGGCAACGATGGTAAAAAAACTTTTCATCTTTTTGTCGAAGCATCCGCGCGCCGCGCCCTTTCCCCCCGCCGCTGTTTCCGCACACAGTGTTTGCCATCGGGTGCGTCCTCCGTGGCCGCGCGTGGCGTGCGCGCTTCTCCTTATTTATAGGTGGCGGCGGCGTTTGCCGTAAAGAAGCAGTGCGGCGGCGCGTTTTCGGCGCGCGCGTGCGGGTGTGTCGCGTGGCGGTAAAGTGCACGGCGTGTGGCAGATAGCGGCTTCCGCTCCCCCGAAGAAGCTCCCCAAGTGTCGAAACAGGCGTTTATGGATCGCGGGAAAAGTTCCCTAAGTGTCGTCGCTTCGCCGTTTTCGGGGCACGCGGCGCGGCGTGTCGGCGGGAGGGAAAACGGCTTTGAAGAGTTAAAAAGTAAAGAAACGCGCATCCTCTTTTCTTCTCCTTGTGGCCGCAAGAGGCGGTTAGATGCGCGTGGCGCGGAAGAGCCTCCGACTTACGGAGGGGATGTGCTGGCAGCAGGACATCGCGATGAGCGACAATGCCCACACGGCCGCCAGCGCAGCCCACAGCCAGCTGAGCGCGCAGGAGGCGATGGCCTTCTGCAATATGAAGGCGGCCAGGAAGAGCGCGGGAAGAATCATGTAGCACGCGAGCATCCAGCGCAGGAGCGCGGGCGCGGGGCTGACGTGGAAGATGTCGCCGGCGGCGCGGCATTCCATCTCGGCGATGGTCATGGACAGCCCTGCGGGGAAGGCCAGGCGCACGGTGATGCGGTCGCCCTGCTCGGTTTCCAGCTCGCAGTGGCTCTGGCTTGCGGGCAGGGAAAGGACATGACGGCCGTTTCTGAGCACGGCGATGCGGGTGAAGGCTTTGTCGAAGCCACGGTTTACGATAAGTTTCATACGGCTTATAGGCTTACTTGTGATTTATGTTTTAACATGTAGGAAGTTGCAGGGTTGCTGTTCTTCTACTTCGAAATATAAAGTTTTTGCTTCATGATTGATGGCTTTTGAAGTTGATAAATAGTTCTGCGGCAAAGCTATGAATAATTTCCAATATGAGCAAACTTTTTATGATGCTTCTTTTGTTGTAACATTCGCGTTGCTGTGCTTTTGGAGTACTTGATAGTTTTTTAAGGCCTGCAATTGCAGAGGGGGTGAAAGCGGTTTTTAGTAGAGTAGATTCAGGAGGTTTGCTTTGATACGGTAAGTGTCCCCGCGCGGCTTTTTCGTGCCGCGCGGGGGCATTGGTCAGGGTTGGCCGATGGTGTCGCGCACGCTGTCGGCGTTCTCGATGAGGAACTGTCGGACGATGGCCGAGAGGATGGCCGATGCCGACACGCCCATGCCGGAGGCTCTGAGGCGTGCGATGGCGCGCTTGAGGTCGTCGTCGATGTATACCGCGCTCAGCCCGGAGGCGCGGTGGTACTGGCGCGCGAGCTGCTCGAACAGCTGCCAGCGGCTCTCTCCGGCGGCTATGGCCTGCAGGTAGTGGCTGTCGCTGATGGCCTCCGCCGCCGGCGCGCTTGCCTCCTGCGGGGCGCGGCGGGGCTGTCGTGCCGTGGCCTTGGGGCTTGCGGCGGCTGCGGCGGGTGCAGCCTTGGCTTCCGTGGATGCGCTTTGCGGCGCGTGCTGCGCGCTGTCGGGGCGCATGGTGTCTGCCGCGCTGCCTGCGGCGGTGGCTGTGGCGGCCGTGGCGGGGGCTGTGGCGCCGCCCTGCTGTGCCGCGTGTACGAGTCCTGCCAGTCCTCCCGGCAGGGTCACTGTGGTCTTCTTGGCTGTCATTTCTTGCTGTTTTTGGTTTTTCCGCTGCCCTTTGCCATCTCCCAGAGCATGATTTCGAAGCAGTCGCGCACGTATCCGCGCTGCCTTGGTGTAATCTCGAAGGTGTCGGCGCGGCGCAGCAGGGCGCGTGCGGGCACCGGCGGGAGCACAAGTCCGTGGGCTGAGAGCACCTTGTCGGCCTCTCGCCACATGCGCAGCTCCTCTTTCGTGCCCACACGGGGGTCGATGCGGTTGGGCACGAAGAGCAGTCGGGCGCGCATGGTGGGCACGCGGTCGCGGATGGCGGCGATCACGGCCACGAAAGTGCCTGTGGAGTCGAGCGTCTTGTCGTCGTAGTCGAACGGGCACACGATGAAGTCGGCCCCGGCGAAGAGGGGCAGGAGTCCGTCCTGCGACACGTTGCCCGGCGTGTCGAAGAGCACGAAGCCCTCGGTCTGCCCGGCCGCCTGCACCAGCTCCTGCATCTGCTCGGGCCCGGCCACGTCGAAGTCCTGCACGCTGTAGGGTCCGTCCTGCGCCTCGCGCTGCGCCGCGTCCTTGCGCCGCTGCATGAGGGTGGTTTTCTGCAAGTCGGTGTCGATCACGCACACGGGCTTGCCCTTCCAAGCCAGATAGTCGGCCAGCAGGATGCACAGCGTGCTCTTCCCTACCCCGCCCTTCTGGTTGGCGAATACTACCTTGATGTTCTTTTCCATGTATGCTTATGGTGTGATTTCGGTGTGTTGAGTCTGTGTTGTTGCTTGCCGCCCGTTGTGCCGCGGGCTTACAGGTGGCTCACGTCGCCATTCTCCGCGCACGGCTCGGCCTCCCTGCGCGAGGTCATGGCGAGGCGCAGCAGCGCGGCGGGCACTATGCCTGCCACCACGGCTGCGGCCTGGCATCCCCACGCCGCAGCTCCCGGCGCGCCCTCGGCCTGCTGCCAGAGCGTCATGGCCACGGCGGTGAGCGCGCCCGCAACGAGCGGGCAGACGATGAGCGAGAGGCCGTAGGCCAGCGCGCGGCCGCCGAAGCGGATGGCGCACACTGCGGCGGTGGCCACCTGCAGCAGCCCGCACAGGATGTTGTTGTTGGCCAGGAAGGTGGCGCGGAAGCTGTCCCAGGCCGTGGGCGTGTGGGCGTAGGCGTATGTTGCCGATGCCTCGGGCACTGCCGCCACCACCGCGGCCACGGCCGTGAGCACCGCCCACAGCCCCACTATCCACGCCCCGGCCTTCGACACGTGCTTCATGGCTCGCCGCAGCAGCTCCAGCAGCGTCACTTGCCCTGCCGCCAGCAGCACCTCGGCCACGCTCTGCGCCACCGTGTTGCTGCCCACGCCGCCATCGGCCGCGCTCATGATGGCGGCTATCTGCGCCCCGGCGTCGCCCGAAAGCTCGCCCCAGTGCGTCACCACGGTGGCCGTGGCCACCACTGCCAGTGCCGCCGTGGCGCAGATGCCTTCCGTGCGGCTCACCTCAAAATGCTTTTTCTTTCCTTTCTTCATCGTTTCTTGCTTCTTCTTTTTCGTTTCCCGCGCTCCGCCGCGTTTGTTTTCGCGACCTTGCCGCAGCTTTTCCCGCGCTTTGCCGATTCCCTTTCCGCGTGCTCCGCGTGGCCGTCTCCGCGCCTCGTCGAGGGCTTTTTATTGCCCCGTTGCAGCGTTTTCCGTGCCTTGCCGCAGCTTTTTCGCGCTCCGCCGCGTTCCTTTCCGTGCGCTTCTTTGGCTTCCTCCGTGCGTCTTCGCAATTGCTTTCGCCGACAAATTATGGATTTATTGAAATCTGTAAATCCACTTTTCATGGAATAATGAAAAATGGAAATCACGGTTTTCTTGCGCGTTCTTGTGCCTCTCGGCGCGTCCGCCCGTGCCTGTGGGGTGTGCTGCGGCGCGCGGCGGGTGCTGTGCAAATGGCTGTTTGCCAGCTTGTTGCGTTTCTTTGCGCGTTTTTTCGCCCCGCGGCGTCCGGCCTTTTGGCGGTTGTTGTGTGCCGCAAAGATAGTCATAATCCTTGACAACGCCAAGCGTTTTGGCGTATTATTGCGCGTGTTTTTGTATATTTAAATCTTGTTTTATGGATTTATTGAAATCTATAAATCAAGAAATCAAGATGTGATGAAATATGTATTTATTGATTTCTTCTTATCTTTTAATCCTTGCTTTTTCTTGTTTTGGAGCTTCGCGGCGGTTTTGCAATTGCTTGAAAAAGAGTGCTTTGTGCTGCCCTTCGGCGGGCGTTGCGCTCCGTTGCTGCCTTGCAGGGGTGGCGGAAGTGGTGGTGAAAATCATGATTTCAATAAATATTGATTTCTGCAAATCGTGGTTTCGTTATTTCGTGATATATGTATTTCGTGATTTCTTCTTATCTTTAAATCAATAAATGTGGATGTATGGAAATATAGAAAAGCATATATCATGATTTCAGTAAATACATTTATAGTTGCGGCGGGCTTTGATGCGGCTTGCGAAAGGTGTACTTTTGCAGTGCGAAACGTGCCCTGTTGCCGCCCAAAAGGTGACCTTTCGCGGCGCAAAAGGATACGTGCTTTGGCGGGTGGGCGGAGGATGGGGTTCGGGCGCGTGCGTTAAAGGAAAGGTTTAGGCCGTTTGTGGAATGATGGGCGCGCTTTGATAGGGTAGGGAAGTGAGATTCATAGAATGATGAAAGGGCATTGCAGGATGCCGAAAAGGAAAGGAACAAAGACCATGAAAGACAAAGAGGAAAAGTTTGGAGATTCGTTTGGCGCGGTTTGCGGCGCATCGTCATCACCTTATATAATAGGCATCGGCGGTGAGAGGTCGGGCAGTGGCTGCGATGTAATAGGCATCGGCGGTGAGAGGTCGGGCAGCGGCTGCGATGTGAGT
>CAZXFP010000048.1:0-4727 GCA_964640675.1 uncultured Prevotella sp.
AGAATGCCTGCCTGTCACGCAGGAGGTCACGAGTTCGAATCTCGTACACACCGCTGAAAAAGCGTCTTCCTTTCGGGAGACGCTTTTTTGTTTTCCTTCGTCCCCCACCTTTCCTCGCAAGCCGCCCCTTGCTTTTCCCTTGGAAATCTTCCTACCGTCTTCACGAAGCCTTCGTTTTCTTTTCAAAGAAACATCTTGCTCACTCTCGGAAGCTCCCTCTTTCCTTCCATTATCCCCACACCTCCCTTGCAGGGAACTGCCTAATTTTCCTTTGAAAGGCATTTATTGCTTTCCATTTTCCCCACACCTCCTCGCAAAGAAGGCCTTGATTTCGGGGCACATAGCAATAAGCCCGCGTTTAGGCGCAGATGTTACAAAGGTGGAAAACACTGGTACTGCCCCAAAAAAGAGACGCTATCGATACGTCCCGACCGCTTCGAGACCCATCACACAAGCAACACCGACAAACAAAAAAAACAGGTTTTCACAGCTTTCCGAAGCCTTGCCATGCAAGGCCGGGAGCACTGTGAGAACCTGTATGTAGCACGGCGGAAACAACGTTTCGGCCGCTTTATTTCGCCTTTCGGCGCGATTTACTTCTTAATGGCTGCCACTCCGGGGAGCACCTTGCCCTCGATGGCCTCCAGCATGGCACCACCGCCAGTGGAAACATACGACACCTTGTCGGCAAGGCCAAACTTGTTGACCGCAGCAACGGAGTCGCCACCGCCCACAAGCGAGAATGCGCCATTCTCCTGCGTAGCCTGTGCCACGTATTTGGCTATCTCGCCCGTGCCGTGAGCAAAGTTGGAAAGCTCAAACACGCCCACAGGGCCGTTCCAAAGGATGGTCTTCGAGGAGAGGATAATATCCTTCCAAACCTCCAAACTCTCCTCGGCTGCATCCATTCCCTCCCAATCCTCAGGGATTTGGTCGATGGGGAATGTCTTCTTAGGTGTGTCATCGCTGAAATCCTGACCACATACCGTGGCCACGGAGAGGCTCAGATTCACGCCCTTCTCCTTGGCAACCTTCATCACGTTGAGTGCCTCGGGCATGAGATCGTCCTCATGCAGCGACTTGCCGATCTGACCACCCTGAGCCTTGATGAACGTATAGCCCATTCCGCCACCAATGATGAGGTTGTCTACCTTGTCGAGCAGGTTCTTGATAACGCCGAGTTTGGAGCTTACCTTCGAACCGCCGATGATGGCAGTGAAGGGATGCTGGGCATTCTTGAGCACGTTGTCGATAGCCGTAACCTCCTTCTCCATCAAGTAGCCAAGCATCTTGTGGTCGTCATCGAAGTAGTCGGCAATGACAGCCGTTGAGGCATGCTTGCGGTGGGCAGTGCCAAAAGCATCGTTGACGTAGACATCGGCGTAGGAAGCGAGCTTCTTGGCAAATGCCTTCTGGCTCTCCTTCATCTCGGCCTTGGCCTTGTCGAACTCCGGCGTGCCCTTCTCCACGCCCACGGGCTTGCCCTCTTCCTCCGGGTAGAAGCGCAGGTTCTCAAGCAAGAGAGCCTCGCCAGCCTTCAAGGAAGCAGCCTCCTCATCGGCGTTTCCTGCGTCTTTAGCGAACTTCACGTCCACGCCGAGAGCCTTGCTGACGTTTTCAACAATCTGACTCAGCGAGAGTTTCATGTTCACCTTCCCCTTTGGCTTGCCCATGTGGCTCATCATGATCAGCGAGCCACCATCGGAAAGAACCTTCTTCAGCGTAGGCAGGGCGCCGCGGATGCGTGTTTCGTCTGTAACATGGCCATTCTCATCCAATGGCACATTGAAATCGACGCGGACGATAGCCTTGTGTCCGGCGAAATTGAAATCGTTAATGTTCATCGTTTTAAATCTTTATAACCTAAAAAGTTTGTTTACCTATTATCCTTATACCCTTAACGGGCTTGTATCCTGTTCTGTATGGGGTTAATTTCCGTTCATCGACATGAGGAACTCCTCGTTGTCCCGCGTCTTGGTCATGCGGTCGTGGATGGTGTTCATGGCCTCTATCGAATTCATATCGGATATGTATTTGCGCAGAATCCACATTCTGTCGAGTGTCAGCTTGTCCTGCAACAAGTCGTCACGGCGCGTGCTTGATGCCACCAAATTGACGGCGGGGAAGATGCGTTTGTTGCTCAATGAACGGTCGAGCTGCAACTCCATGTTGCCAGTACCCTTGAACTCCTCAAAGATAACCTCATCCATCTTCGACCCAGTGTCGATAAGTGCCGTGGCAATAATGGTGAGCGAGCCGCCGCCCTCAATGTTTCGCGCCGCGCCAAAGAACCTCTTGGGCTTCTGAAGCGCGTTGGCGTCAACACCACCCGTGAGCACCTTGCCACTGGCAGGAGCCACCGTGTTGTATGCACGAGCCAGTCGCGTGATGGAATCGAGGAAGATTACCACATCATGACCGCACTCCACCATGCGCTTAGCCTTCTCCAGCACAATGCCGGCTATCTTCACATGACGCTCGGCAGGCTCATCAAAGGTAGACGCGATCACCTCCGCATTGACCGTGCGAGCCATGTCTGTGACCTCCTCGGGACGCTCATCGATGAGCAACATCATCAAGTACGCCTCCGGATGGTTGGCCGCAATGGCATTGGCAATGTCCTTCATGAGGATGGTCTTACCCGTCTTGGGCTGCGCCACGATAAGCGCGCGCTGTCCTTTGCCTATCGGCGCGAAGAGATCAACGATGCGGGTGCTCAGATTGGTTGTCCTCTGATCGCCGCAGAGGCGGTATTTCACATCGGGGAAAAGCGGCGTAAGATGCTCGAAAGGCACTCGGTCACGCACCTCCGACGGCTCACGGCCGTTGATTTTGTCTATGCTTGTGAGGGGGAAGTACTTCTCTCCATCATGCGGAGGGCGCACATGGCACTCCACTACATCGCCCGTCTTCAGCCCGTAGTGCTTCACTTGCTGCACGGAGACATAGACATCATCGGGCGAGGAAAGATAATTGTAGTCGGAAGAACGCAAGAATCCGTAGCCATCGGCCATCACCTCAAGCACACCATTGGCTGTAATAAGGTTGGAGAAGTCGTATTTTGTCTCCTGCACGCTGCCCGCCAGTGCCTTGGGCTTGAAAGATTGCGCCGCAGGCGAGGGCAAAACGGTAGTGGGACGGTCGAATATGTCGTATGTGGGCATTGCTCCCTGGTCCTCGATGGGCAAGTCCTCCACGATGATAAAGTCGGTTCCATCACCCGGATCGTCTGCCCACACACCCTCGGCATCCATGCCTTGCGCATCGGCCTGTGCCCCATTGTGTGCATTGACCTTTGCCTGCAACTGTGCTATGAGATTTCCCTGCTGTCCTGTATGCTCGTCCTGACCGTCTTCTCCTGCGCGGCTTGCCTCCAAGGCGGAAGCCTCGGCGCGTTCCTGCACGAAATCGGGCACTTCCACATGCGATGCCGCTCCCGCCAGCACTCCGCCTTCCGGCTCGGACAGAGGCTCACTCGCCTCCTCTGCCTGCGTGCCGGCCTGACGCTCACGCGCCTCAATGAAAGCCTGCGCACGCGCTATGGCCTCCTGCTCGGCCTTGGACTTGCGCCCGCGATGTTTGGGAATGGAGGCCATAATCTCATCGGGAGTCATGTTTTCCCATGCTGCCTCGTCTATCTCGACCGAAGTTTCGTCTTCTGATGCCCCCTCCGCCCCAGGCTGCTCTTGCGGCAACTCTCTGAACAAAGGTGTGGTTTCGGCTTTTATCTTGTTTTTCTTGACATCAAAGTTCTCACCCTCCTTGCCATTGACGGAATACACCCTGTCGGTGTCTTTCTTTGCTATCCGCACGCGCTTGCGTCTCGCAGGCGCGAGTTGCTCTGCCGCGCCCTTGTCGGCTTGTCGGTCAAGGATGGCGTAGATAAGTGCCTCCTTGTCATCACCATGCTGAGCGGCGATGCCAAGAGACTGTGCGATATTCTCCAATTCGGAAATATCTTTCATTAACAATTCTTCTTTACTTAACATATAGGTATATGTGTAGGGAAATTTTTCGTTGTATGGGGTTGGTTTCAGAACTGAAACGCAACTGACTGAATGCTGAAAAGCGGGTGCAAAGTTAGCAAAAAATAATCGGAAAAAGGAAAAGCAGACTATGTTTCAGTCACACATTTAACATTTCTTTGTTTGCCAACGCCACTCCCGGCCGCAAACACCACAGATGGCCACGGAGGAGAGGACAGCCCAAGAAGGCCGCGCGCCTCTCCCACAAAGCCTTTCGCCCCGCACCCTATGGCCTTCATCCGGCCACAACGGAACAAACCAAGGGGGCGAATCAAACGCCGCTGTAGCCCTTGATAGAGTTCTTTCTCTGACTGTCGTAGATGCTCTTCTCCTTGAAGCCTTCGGCATTGACAAAAGCATCAAGCTCCTCCTGCTCCTCGGCATTGTTCTGATACACGAAAGCCTTGGCCTTCAACTCGGCCAACGCCCAACCTACCAATGCCACCGCAAGGAGGGCAGCAAAGCCAACGAATAATGTATTCATATCTGTATGATGTTATCTTTGTTTTATCCACGTGCAAAGTTACTGCAACTTTGCGGGATATGCAAATATCAAAGCCATAAAAAAAACTTCTCAAGCCATCTGAGATGTACTTGAGAAGTCCCTAATCATTCAAACCTTTCTTGGAGTAGTCGATAGGGGAATCGAACCCCTATGCCAAGATTGAGAATCTTGTATCCTAACCATTAGATGAATCGACC
>CAZXFP010000049.1:0-4703 GCA_964640675.1 uncultured Prevotella sp.
GAACCCCTATGCCAAGATTGAGAATCTTGTATCCTAACCATTAGATGAATCGACCATCAAGCACCTTTGAAACGCTGGCGGAAGGAGGGGGATTCGAACCCCCGGTACGAGAAATTCGTACGGCAGTTTAGCAAACTGCTGGTTTCAGCCACTCACCCATCCTTCCAGAGCTTCGTCACCGAATCGCCAAGCATTGTCTCTCAAATGCGGGTGCAAAGGTACTCATTTCGTTTTATCCCACCAAATTTATTGGATTCTTTTTTCTAAAATTTCCGTTTTATTCCTCTTTTCTCCTTATTTTATATATGCGGCAAGCCCCGTTGGCGCATATCGCGATGCCTCTTCCTGCCCAGCCACTGCCCGCTCCCCCACCCCACACGCCGCCACATGAGCACGCCGGGCGGAAAAAACGCGCGGCAAAACGCGCGCGAAGCCTCTTCGCCACCCGGCAGAAACACGCCCGCCAGGCGCGCACACAAGCCGCCACAAAACGAAAGGTGACCTATTGGACTGCAAAACCGCACCTTTTGCCCTGCAAAAGGTGCGGTTTTGGAAGGTAAAACATATGGTATGGCCAAGCCGCTGTCTGACAGCCACTTGCCAACAAGCACATTCCGCAAAGAGAAAACGCCATCGGCAGCGAGCGGACACTGGGACTTACAGCTTCACCGAGGAAATGTCGACAAGGTTGTTGACGATGGCATAGATGGTCAAACCGGCCGGAGAATGTATCTGCAACTTGCGCGCAATGTTGCGGCGGTGCGTTATAACGGTGTTGATGGAGATACAGAGGTGGTCGGCAATCTCCTTGTTGGTCATGCCCTGCACCACGCCTATGATCACATCGCGCTCACGATCGGAGAGCGTCTCGCCATTGTCGGGCGTCTTGCTGAGCATCGACGATATTTTCACGCTCACATCGCTCTGCCTGAGCTTGCGCTCCTGACGGCGTATGGCGGGAATAAACACCTGGTCCTCCACCTCCGCATGGAGCGCGAGCCAACGCTCGCAGTTATAGAGATTATAAAGCGTGGCCGTCAGCTGGTTGTTGCGCAAAGTGTCTGACGGCAAATACTTGATAATGATGTTCTTCAGTTCACGCAACTTTAGGTTTATCTGCCCGTGATGACGCGAGAAAGTCTGAATGTCATACTTGTCGTTGCTCTGCCCCTGCATCAGCTGCTCCACATAGGGGAACACGGCTTTCTCCTCGTACTGCATATGATTGCGCACGGAGTGGGCATACTCATCATAGAGCTTCAGAATGAGCCGCGCCAAGTTGTCATTGGCATCCAAAGCCTCCTCCAGTTCTCTGCGAATGGAGGGCAAAAGGAAGTCGAGGTAGTACTCATGGCTCGCCTTGAGGTGCTTCATGAGCGTAGGGATGGACACCCGGTCGCTCTCGTCTGCACCCCGGTATCCGTTAATGGTGAAATTGACAATGGTCAGGAAAGTGTAAGTATCTACATGCTCTTGCTCACACACCTCTCTGACCGTCTTGTCGCCAAAGCCCAGACTGATGCCGAAGCTGCCCAAACTTTGCAAAAGGTCGTAATTGTCCCGGATAAGATTAATCATCTTATCGGTCTCCTGGTATGTTTTCTGTATTTTCATCTTGCTCTGTCTTGCCCCGGCCTTAAGGCCGGCTTGTGTTCGGTGTGCAAAATAACGGCTTTTTCCACAATCACGCAATAACCATTTATAGGTATTTAGGCGAAATACCGATTAATAAGTATTGCGGGAAAGCCTCCCAAGCCGTACCTTTGCATACGTAAAGGAGCGCGGGGATGATTGCCACGCTCGCTCTGCGACAGATAGCCAATCACCATCGGGGCATCCCTCTCACGGCATCCCTCTCACGGCAATCGGTCAAAGGCGGGTCCGCAACCAGGTAGCCGCGCCCTTTCCTTTCTCTTTTCAAAGGCAAAGTTACAACTTTTTATTCATCCGCGACAAAGCAACACAAAGTTTTCTCACCCTTTTTAGGTATTTTCCCGCAAAGGCTCAGCGCATTTTCAGTCTCGCACTTGGCCTCAGAACGGCCGGGCGATGGTGCTATGAGGCCATGAGGTTTTGCTGACTGGAATTCCCATACTGATACATTTTATACTACTTAGTAATCACATTTCTCAAATCCGCATAGGTCTTCACTACATCGTAAGTGACAGCACTGTTAGAAATAGTGGCGAAGTGGCGGCGGGCACATTCTATCTTTACGCGTTCAGCACTGCGGTAGTCCAGCACTTCTTCATCGCTGTAGCCTTTGGTTTCGGCTACGAAATAGACGTGTTTGATGTCGGTGCCTTCCCTGAACACTATTGCCCAGTCGGGATTATAGTGTCCGGCAGGAGTGTTGATGTAGAAGCCGCCGGGCAGTTTGGTATAGACCATGACTTCATTCTGATGTTCAAGCGCTTGGGCAAAGTTCATCTCAATGCCTTGCGAATCTACCACTACAAGGTCGTAGAGTGATTTTTGCGATTCCATGGCATTGACACCCAGCTTGCCTTTCAAGGCTGATGCGCTGAAAATGTCAGAGTCAAAGGTCTTGTTGAGTTTGTGGTATGCCACGTGCTCGATTACGGCAATGGCTTTGCACTGATTGATGATGTTGCCTGCCTTGATGATAAACTCTTCGGGATTTGCTCTGAACCTATAGAAGGTATTGGGGCTTATCTTCTGCAAAATGGTGACGATGACACGGCGTGTCAATCCTGTTGCTTCCACTAATTTGCCGATGAGATCGTACTTCACATTCTCGTTCACCAGTTCCTTGACGGCGTGTGTGCCTTTCTCCGTCACCGTCATGGCAGTTCCCTCCGCCAGTTCCTGTTTGCTTTTTATCTCATTGAGTGTTCCTGTCGTTACTTGAATGTTTATTTCCGATACTCGCAGGTGGTTGTCCAGTTCAATGACGGCACGTTGGATAAGATCTTCTGTCTTGAAATCAACGGTGTAGTAAGTCTGATGGTTAATCTTTCGCCACAGTTCTTGGAACTCCTTGCGCTCAAACTTCTGCGAGTCAAACTTTGCCTCACGTATCTGCCGGGCATTCTCTGGCTTGACGGCATCGGGACAGAACACGGCATCCAACCGCTTCACAATGCCTGCCTTATATTCATTGTAATCTTCTCCAAAGTCAAGCGTTCCTTGCTGCTTGTCGTTATGATATTGTTGAGTAAGTTGCCCCTGCCTATTTACATAGCCATGAGTAACCAATGCCGAAAACAAGAAACTTGCTTCCAGTTCATCCAGTCTTTTCTGTTCTCCATTTGCATTGGTGACAACCATACCTACAAACAAGGTAGGCTGCACCTTTACGGGACGGTCGCCAACAGCTTCGGCGATTTCTGTTTGCAGTTTGGCTACAAATGAGTTGTACGATTCACTGGCAATGACAGTCAGTTCGTTTACTTCAAACACACGTCCGTGCAGCACAGTCTCGTCCTGTCGTTCACCCAGGCTGTTTACGCACAGGCGCATGCCACGACCCACTTCCTGCCGCTTCTTTGTCTGATTGTCGCTGTCCTTCAGCGTACATATTTGGAACACATTCGGATTATCCCAGCCTTCCTTTAAGGCAGAGTGTGAGAAGATAAAGCGCGTGGGTTCATCAAACGAAAGCAGCTTTTCTTTGTCTTTCATAATGAGGTCATAGGCCGAGGAGTCATTGCTGCTCTCGTTGCGCAACTCCGTCTTTGAAGGTTGAACAAAGCGTCCTTTCTTGTCACGGGAGAAATAGCCATTGTGTACCTCTTCCGCTTTCCAGCATCTCAGGTATTCTATGTATTCTTGTGAGTCATCAGTTGAAAGTTGCAGTGCGCCCACAATCTCGTTATATTCTTCTTCGAAGATTTCCGCAAACAGCCCTTTGCTTGTACCGCCTCCCTGGTTGTAGACACGGTAGTTGTCCACATGGTCTATGAAGAAGAGCGAGAGGCACTTGATTCCCATCTTGAACAACTGGCGCTCCTTGTTGATATGCGAGAGGATGGTCTCACGTATCTGGTGGCGGCGCACATAGATGTCGTTCACGCGTCCAATCATATCACCCTCGTACAAAACCGTATTGTTCAGCAAGCGGATGCAATGGTTATATCCGTCTATGCTTTCTATGCGATAACCGTTGGCGTATTCCTCCAGCCCGCCCGACTGCTGATAGATGTCAAATCCGTCACCTACCAACTGCGACACTTGCCTTATTCCGCTTGCCCCTTTCTTGTCGAAACCGATACGGGCACGCGGATTGCCTTTCGACAGCTCAATGCTCTCCAAATAGAGATAACCATTGGTGGCGGTGGAACCGTGCTGACTGATACCTTTCACAGAAATCTTCTTCACCAGTTTCTTGTTGTAGGCATCCATCGCGTCAAGACGATACACCATGTTCACGATGTCATCGGCTCTGTGCGTGGCACTATATAACAAGGTAAAGAGCGGCTTAAACTCTTTCAGCTTTTCGCGTGTGGCGTTCTTCTTGTCCGCTCCCAGCACCGATTGTGGCTCGTCAATGATAAGGATTGGCCTTGTGGCGGCTATCACATCAATAGGCTTACGACTGCGGAAGGCATCCAGCTTCATATAGATGCGCCGGGCATCTTCACCACGGGCTGCAAACGCCTGCGTGTTGATAATCATCACGTGCATGTTCGAGTCGCTGGCAAACTGGTCTATCTTGGTCAGTTGTTTCGAATCGTAGATGA
>CAZXFP010000050.1:0-4675 GCA_964640675.1 uncultured Prevotella sp.
GACAAGATGCTGACAGACGTAATGGCGGTGCAGACCCTGTCGCGTTTGAACAGATGCCACCCCAAGAAGATAGACACCTTCGTCCTTGATTTCGCCAATGATGAAGAAACCATAAAGGCGGCTTTTCAGAAATATTACAAGACAACCATTCTGTCAAGAGAGAGCGACCCCAACAAACTGAACGACTATATATCAGCCATTGAGGAAACCAACATCTATACTGACGATGAGGTGAACACACTGAATAAAAAATACTGGAATGGCGTAAGCCGCCAGGAGCTGGATCCGATAGTGAACCTTGCAGTAGACCGATTCAAGGCATTGGATGAAAACAAACAGATAAATTGCAAGAGCAGCATAAAGGGATTTCTCAGGACCTATCCATTTATTGCCGCTGTCACTTCATACAAGAGCCTTGAATGGGAGAAACTCAACACCTACTTTATGCTTTTGGTACACAAATTACCAAAACTAAAGGACGAAGACTTCACTTCTGGACTGATAGAAGCTATCGACTTGGATCAGATGCAAGTAACCAAGTTGGGCGATGCCAAGATTGCACTGGAGAATACAGATGCAGAAATCGACCCTATCCCCATGGGAAAAGGCGAAGGTGGCAAGAGCGAACCCGAAATGACAAAACTCAGCGACATACTGAAACAGTTCAACGGCATTAACTGGCAGAACATCGAACTTGCAAAACAGCAGCTTGACGAGTTGCCGAATAGGATAAAGGGCGATGAAGCTTTTGTCAATGCAGCCAAGAACAGCAACAAGGCAACTGCACAGCAGCAGTTCAATTCGTCAATGCTCATGGTCGTGGCAAATATGCTAAATGAAAACACGGAGTTCTGTCGGCAGTATTTGGACAATCCCGAATTTATGAATTTTATTAATGAACGGGTGTTCCAAAATGTGTATCAGCAAGTCAACTCAAAAAAATAGAAACTTCGTCAATTGCAACATGAATAGGCTTGTTATTATAGGAAATGGATTTGACATGGCACACGGTCTCAAAACCAGCTGGGGGGGGGTATAAAGATACTTGTTCATATTGGTTATAAGTGATTAATAATCAGTCTGTTGCGGTAATAATTCTTTTTGCTAGTCCGTTTATTTCAGAGGGTCTGTCGGCAGCCCGGCCTGGTAATGGTCACCCGCAATCTGCAGGAATGCCTTTTTCATCTCCGAGACTCGTTCTGTCTCCTGGGATGACAGGTCATGTCGCTGTCCGGGGTCCTGCGCCAGGTCCCAGAGGGTGTCGTGGCCATTGCATCCGAGTTCGATACCTGTGCTGTTATAGTTGGCTCCGCTATATGCCGGAATCATCATATAATGTCCCTGTCTGAGCGCGAGCCGTCCCTGGGCTTCTATAACCTGGGATTTACGTCCGTCTGTCATGTCCCTGCCGGTGAGCACATCCCATAGGTCCTCGCTGTCCAAGCCGTCGGGCAACTGCGCTCCGAGCATGTTGCCTATCGAGGCGAACAGATCCACCTGGCAGAAATACGCATCAGATACAGCCGGCTGGACATGTCCTTTCCAGCGGACTATGAACGGGACATGTGTGCCACCGTCGTAGAGACTGTATTTGCCACCGCGCAATCCGCCGTCTGGATCATGCCCTGCGGCGATTGCATCCTCTTCGGCACGGTCGTCATAGCCGTCCTGGAGTACCGCTCCATTGTCGGAAGTGAATATGATCATGGTGTTCTCCGCCAGCCCGAGCGAATCGAGGTGACGCATCAACTCGCCCACGCACCAGTCGGCCTCTATCACGGCATCACCGCGGCATCCGAGTCCGCTCGCACCGCAGAAACGCTCCGCAGGCACTCTCGGCACATGCGGCTCATGCAATCCGTAATACAGGAAGAATGGCTTGTCCTTATTGGAGGAGACGAAATCCTTTGCCTTGCCGAGGAAATAGTCCGCCATGGTGGTGTCGTCCCAGATGGCAGATTTGCCGCCCTGCATGTGGCCGATTCGCGGAATGCCGTTGATTACCGTACCCTGATGCCCGTGCAGCCAGGGCATTGTCATCAGTTCGGGATTACTGAGGGCGTCTTTCTCTCCGGGGAATCGTTTCTCGTAATCGACAGAAATCGGGTCGGACGGGTCGAGACCCACCACGCGTCCGTTTTCGACATACACTGTAGGGACGCGGTCCACGGTCGCCGGAATCAGGTTGGTATAGTCAAATCCGACCGTGTTGCCCGAGGGGACAATCTCTTCGTTCCAGTTTACCTTGCCGTATCCCATGCCGAGATGCCATTTGCCTATGGCGGCAGTGGCAAATCCCTCTGCCTGCATCATCTTGGGGAAAGTCGGCATTGACGGGTCTATGAGCAGCGGGGCGTCTCCGGGGAGTATCCTGGCGTCAGGATTGCGCCACGGGTACATGCCCGTGAACATCGCAAACCGGCTGGGAGTCGAGGTCGCAGATGTCGCGTATCCGTTTCTCAGCAGCAGACCGTCTTCGGCGAGCCTGTCAATATTGGGAGTGCTGATGGTGCGGCTGCCGTAGCAGCTCACATCTCCGATGCCGAGGTCATCGGCTACGATGATAATAAAATTCTTCGGAATGCCATTCTCTTCCTGCAGAGGTGTACATGCGGCAGCGGCGCCTAATGCCGTGACAGGCGTGAGAATGCCCAAGGCCTTGATCGGTTTCATGTTATAGTGTGTGTCGTTTTTCTATTGTCGGGAGCGAAGGTAATGATAATTAATTTATTCACAAAAAATGCCCTGGGACTGAACCCGAATTGAAATGATTTGTAATTGAATCGTAAATGGCTGGAAAACTGACGGAACAATTTTATAACTTTGTGATGCTATGAACCGTCTGAGCAGAATATTTGCTGCCATTGCCGTCTTGTGCTGCGAGTTCGTCGCGGCCGCTCCCTATTTTCACCATGTGGGAGTGTCCGACGGACTTGCGCACCCGTCTGTAATGTCCATTTGCCAGGACTCGCTCGGGCGTATATGGTTCGGTACGGAGAACGGCCTCAGCATATTCGACGGCAGCAGGATGGAGTCACGCAAGCCCTACGAGCTGCATGGCGGCCAGGTAGCATTCCGCGGAGGCGTGGTCAAGCCGCTGCTGTGCGACAGCCGCGGGAATGTGCATTTCCTTACAGGGCAGGAATGGGTCTGCTGCGATGCGCGTACGGATGCGCTGCACACCCTGATGGAGGGGCAGATAGACGCCCTCTTCCTGCGTGACGGGCAGGCCTGTGCCGTATCCGGGAGGCAGTGTTTCCGGTGGAATTCGGAGACAGGCAGGCTTGAAACCATGGAGGAAATGCCATTTGACGGAGTGCGTGACTATCATATCGCCCGGAACGGAAAACATTGGCTCGTGTGCGGAGAGGGACTCTTTTGCGGCGGACCCGGCAATGAGTTTGAGAGAATCTGCGCGATAAGGGATCTGTCATCCATATTCGAATCCTCATGCGGTGAAATATGGTCGGGCAGCAATGCCGGCGGACTGGTGCGTGTGGTGGCGGACACAGCTGTGACAGTGTATGATGCCGACGGGGCAGGGGACAGAGGATTTGGATGCGACAATGTCCGCGGGATTACAGAAGACAAAAACGGGAATATCTGGTTTGGTACTTTCCGTGGGTTGTATTGCTATAATACAGATACAGATAGGTTTGTTTCCTATGTGCCAGGCGACTCGGCAGGCTCGCTGTCCCAGTCGTCGGTCCATCCGGTGTTTGTCGATGCAGACGGAGTGCTGTGGGCAGGCACCTATTATGGCGGTGTCAATTATACGGATACGGGAGCGTCGGCATTCTCGTTCTGGGGCGGAGGCCCGTCCGGCGGTGACCTCTCCTCTCCGGTGGTTGGACATTTGGCGGAGAGCCTTGACGGCAACATATATATATGTATGGAGGGCGGCGGTATCAACCGCCTCGACCCGGACAGCGGAAATGTGAGGCGCTATAACGGGCTGCCGTTCACGCATGCCAAATGGCTGTGCGAAGACTCTGACGTCAGGATACATGTGGGCACCAACCGCTGCGGCGTGTTTACCGTGGATACTGCTTCCGGATGTGCCGTGCAGGCGTTGAAGGACGATGGAGACGGGTGTACTCCGCATTCCGTCGTCAATGTAATATTGCAGTACGGGGATGACTGGATACTCTCCACGGATGACGGCGTGTATCTGCATTCCTGCGAGAATGGGGCGGATACCCTGCTGTATCACAAGACTGACGGTATACGCTATGTGCATGCCGTGATTTCGGGGGACGAACTGTGGCTCGCTTCTTCGGAAGTGGTCGTGTTTGACCTTAAGACCTTGTCGCTCAGGGCGAAGTATCCTGTAGGGGATGGGGCGCAGGCCCGCCCGATGCGTCTGCTTGTGACGGAAGACGATGTTTTCGCGACGACATTCGGCCAAGGGCTGTTCCGACTGGACGACGGGCGTTTCGTCCATGTGCCTGGGGCTTCGCTGAATACCAGCGGCTATCAGATTGTGTCTGTGGACTCTTCGCGCATTGCCATATCCGGCGAGAGGGGATTGCAGGTGTTGGATGCCGCTACGGGGCGCTCGCTGCGGACATTCCTGATAGGGGGAGGCCTGCCCCTGGACGCGCAGGTGATGGACAGCGGTCTGCTCGTCACTGCGGATGGTACAGTATATGTCGGAGGAGTCAACGGACTGGTG
>CAZXFP010000051.1:0-3800 GCA_964640675.1 uncultured Prevotella sp.
CGTTTCTATCAAAACACCCGCCTTATCTTTTGCAGGGCAAAAGGTATGGTTTTGCGGGACGGCGTGGCGTGTGCTGGTTTGCATGGAGCAGCTGGGGTGGTGCAATAGTGGTGCTAATGGAAGTTAATAAATATGATGTTTTAGGGGGGGGCAATAATGAAATGATGTTAAAGGGGTGAGAATATGGGGGAATGGCTTGCTTTATGTGGGGGAAAGTTTATAAATTGCGAAAGTGCTTGGCGATGTTCTGTGTTGCTATGTCGGCGCGGCAAGGCGCGGAATCTTGAATGCGGTGCTCGTTATGGGGCAGGCATGAAGGCTGCTGGGCATGATGTTAACCTTTGCGCCGCGCTGTGGTTTGATGTCAATAGTCATGAAGAGGCTGTGTGTGTTTTGAATTGCAATGGCTTCGCGTGATTGATGTGCAACGATTAAAAAGGTGTTTTATGAGACGACAGATATTTTTGTGTTGGCTGCTTGCGCTTCCTTTGGGGGGCATGGCGCAAGGCGTGCATGGCAACGACAGTACAAGGCGCGTGGCGTTGTCGGAAGTGGTTGTGGAGGGCGCAAAGGTGGTGCGCCATAATGGTTACGATGCTTACCTGCCCTCTCAGAGCCAGCGTGCGCATTCGGCGAATGCGCTTGACCTGCTCTCGCAGATGGCTTTGCCCGGAATACGCGTTGACCAGGTGCAGAAGACGCTGTCGGGCGGCTTGGGAAGTGGCAGTGTTGTTGTGAAGATAAACAATGTGGAGGCTACGCTCGAGCAGTTGCAGGCCATTCTTCCTGCTCAGGTGGTGAGCGTTGAGTATACAGACACGCCCGGAATGAAGTATGGGGCTGGCGTGGGCGCAGTTATCAATGTGAGGATAAGGCGCGATGACTTTGGCGTTGCTGCCGGTGTGAATGCGATGAATGCCGTATCGGACAATTATAATGATGACGGCGTGTGGGCAAAGCTGTGGACGGGGAAGTCGGAATTTGGACTGCAGTATAACTTCAAGCTCAATAATGTGAAGAATGCATACACGGAGGCTGCGGAAAGCTTGACGTTTGGCGATGGCACGGTCAAGTCGTATGAGAAGGACGGGGCTTTCAGGGGTGGCAATTATAGGGGCGATGCGCTGACGCTGAGCTATAATTATGCTCTGCCTGGCAAGCGTGTTCTTGACATCAAGGGCGAGTATGCTTACGACCGCTTCCCCAACCGCCTGCTGATGCAGAACGTTACGGGGGCGGAGGAGTATGCCCTGCAAACGAACACGCAGAGCGATGAGAGGGCGTATATGCTGAAATCGTATTATGAGGAGCGGTTTACGGGCAAGGATATATTGGAGATGAGTCTTGGCCTGGCCTATTTGGACAATGCCTACCAGCGTGGTTTTGCATCGCCTTGGACGGCAAACACCTATGCCGTTGATGGCGACAAGTATGTTGTACAGGCTAATTTGGACTATACTCATGTGCTGTCTGCCAAGAACAAGCTTGCCTTTGGTCTTCAAGAGTATGGCACCTACACGGGCAACAAGTATGTGGGGACAAACGATTTCACGGCAAGCATCCATTATGATTCCCAGTATGCCTATGCGGAGTATAGCCATTCTTTCTCCAAACTGTATCTCTCGGCCGGAGTTGGTGGAAGCAGAATCCACATGAGCCAGCCGCAGAGCAGCTTCACCTTTTATTTGTTTCGGCCGCAACTGCTTCTGCAGTACAGCATAGACCGTTATTGGAAGTTGGTGTACCGGTATAACCGCAAGCCAACGAGTCCAAGTCTGGCCGACCTGACGGACTATACCCGGCAGGACGACATGCTTCAGGCCACCGTGGGCAATACGGGGCTGGAGCCATATAACACGGACACGCATCTGCTTCTTGTGAACTGGAACAAGAACAACTCCTCGTTCCGGCTGTATGGGTTGTACGAATACATGCATGAGGGCGTTGGCCAGACGATAGAGGAGCAAGACGGGCTGTTTGTTCATCATCTTTTCAACAATCTGAACCACCACCATTTTGAGGCGGCAATGTATGTTGGGCATTCGTTCTGGAACAGGGCGGTAAACTTCTATGTAGAGCCGAAGTGGGTGTACGACCACTCCCGCGGCGCGTTCGACAACAAGAACACGGGCTTTAGCCTGCAAGCGGGCGTGAACGCATACTATAAGCAGTGGAGCGTGAGCGCGTATTACCGCACGGCCGATGAGAGGCTCTATGGCGATGTCCTTGTGCACAATCACCCAGCGTCAGACATCAACATCGGCTATCGGCATCAAGCCTTGCAGGCCAAGGTGGGAATACGCAATGTGTTTCATGCTAACGGGAAGACATCCACAACGGAGACCATGCACGACATCCTGAAAAGCTCGCTGTCGCAAGGCAACCGAACGTTTGGCAACATGGTGTATGTGTCGCTTTCGTGGAGCATACTCAAAGGCAAAATGAAGAAAACGCCGCGGGTGAAGGATGTTCAGCTCGATACGGATTCGGGCATCGTCAAGTAATCAAGCACGGTTTGTTCGGGCAGGGCGCGTTTCGTGCGTCTTGCCCGATGTTTTGTTGACACGTGTGGAAAGCTCTAAACGATAGGGCTTTTCTGAAAAAAATGCGGGCAAAGGCGCGTTTCGCTCATGGCTTTTTATTACCTTTGCACGCGGTAGGGGCTTCGGCTCTGCCAAGACTTGTGAGAAAAAGACGAGGCGTTATGTCCTTCTTGCGCTTGAGAACGTAGGAAATTTTCAATTTGAATGCAAGAATAGCGTAATGGCTCTCACGCTATGGCGTGGGCTGCTGTTGTTGCATCTGTATTCAAAGGTTTCCTACGACCTTCAAGCTAAAGATTGTGGCATTGCAGTTCCACGCTTTAGGTTTAAGGTAAACGTCCTTGTGGCAGCTGGGGGACACAAAGAGAATTAACATGAAAAAGACATTTTTGATGGCGTTGATGGTGATGCTTTCTGTGGCGGCGTATGCACAGCGGAGCGTTACGAAGTTTCTTGGGATTCCGGTGGATGGTACTAAGAGCGAGATGATAAGAAAACTGGAGGCCAAAGGTTTTCGGTACGATTCGTCAACAGATATATTGGAGGGAGAGTTTAATGGAAGGAATGTCTATGTAGGAGTCGTTACTAATAAAGGCAAAGTTTGGCGTATAGGTTTGTCAGATGTAACTTCAAGTAGCGAGACTAATATTCACATAAGGTTCAATAAACTTGTAGAACAGTTTAATCGTAATTCAAAATACTTTAAATTCCCTGTTGACGATTATATGATTCCCGAAAATGAGGATATATCATATGAAATGACAGTCAATAATAAACGTTATGAAGCAGGATATTATCAGTTGGCTGTACCAAATGATGTGTTGGAGGGTGATAATGAGGAGGTAGATTATGGAATAACGGGAGAAAATTCATCAGAAGCTGTTTCTAAAAGGTCGGTTTGGTTTATGATAAATGAGGATTATGGGGAATATCGTATCTTGATGTATTATGATAATGAATATAATCATGCCAATGGCGAGGATCTATAGTGAGCCATAGAATGCAAGAAAGGAAAATAGAGAGATGCCAAGGGGCGTGCTTCCATGAAGTGGGGGCGCGCCCCTTGTGCTGTATGAGGGCGGATGGGGCGGAACGTGTGCGGTGTGATTGTGGAGGGATATAGAAGTGGTTGTTGCACAGTGTGTTATGTGGCGCGTTGCAAAACGTTACGTTTTGCCGTGCGAAAGGTATGGTTTTACACGGCAAAACCATACCTTTCGCAAGCCGAAACCATACCTTTTGCAAGTTAGGGGAGAA
>CAZXFP010000052.1:0-3778 GCA_964640675.1 uncultured Prevotella sp.
ACCATAAAAAGCAAAGACAGGGAAGAGTGACTTACACACTTTTCTGGACAGTACCTTCCAAGTCGACAACATTCGGCAGCCGAGCTAACAACATTATTTGCAGATTTTCAGTAAAACTCTTGCATAATCAAAAAACATTGTTTTCCTTTGTAGCTGAGTTCTTGGCCTTGTTGGCCGATGGCTCAAACATGATGGATTAAAAGAAGAAGCGTTATGTTCATCTTGTGTCTCTGAAACCTAGGAAATTTCAAGACCCACACAAGAGATGGCATAGTGGTTCTCACGCATACGCGTGGGCTACTATATCATTACATCTGGTGTGGACGGTTTTCCTAGGACCTCAGAGACAGGAAGTAATGCATAGAGGCCTACGCTTTCTTCATGTCAAACAGTATATTTCCTTGGGTCTCGGAAAAAGTTATGATGGCAATTGGAAACGCTCACATCCAAATTATCGCTATATGACTTGATCTGTATGCTCATTCTCGGCGGCATCATCTTGCTGATGCTTGGCAGATATTATCCATGCTTGTTGCTTAGTGCTTTGATGGATTTGGTGAAAGGCAACGAGTTGGCTTTCATCTTTTTCTTCTTTTGTCCTATAGCTTATATTGTCGGCATTGCCAATCATCTTGTTTGTGGTTGGCTGTGGAAGGCATTTCGTAACAATGCGTGTCTCATTTCTTTATGCTTGGAAGAAACAAAAAAGCAATTTGCAAGCACCCCATATATAGACGAGTTATGCTCAGGCTTCCATTTTGAAGTAGACAAGAATACCGTTTGGTGTGTTTTTGTTGAAAAAGGAGCACTTGTCTTTATGACTATATTTGTGTTGGCTGTGATTATTAGCGGCGTGCTCTCATTGCCCTACTTGTGTTGTGCTGCTATTGTTTTGGCCTTCATAATAAGTGTTTTGTGGTTGTTTTTGACCAGCTATTGTGAGTCCTCTTGTTGCAAAGAGGAACAACGCATACGGGAAAAGTACTATCAGGCATATTATTATGTTCAGCAATTAAGTAAGAAAGAAGATATATCCATTATGGAAGCACAGGTGGCATTCTTGCAAGCCATGAGTTTGCCCATAGCTTTAGTGGCAATGGTTAACCAGCTTGCCCCCGATCCCGTTAATTGTGTTGTGCGGGTATTCTTCTTAATCTTGTTTTTGGGAATTTTCCCCATGGTCTATCATAGAGTGAAGAAAATTCACTCCCGCGTGTGGGAGGACTATGAGTTTCTTCTTCGATGCAGCAATATCTAATAACTCAAAAAAATAATCACATGAAACAAATCACAAAACTAATTGTATGTGTAAGTATGCTGTTCATGCTTATGCCGTTGCAGGCACTTGCAGAAAGAATCCCCGTGGCCATTCTGCGCACCAATGCCGATGGAAAAACCAAGACCTTAACTTTTACGTATGCAGAAAAGCCAAAGGCGTTTGCCAAGCGTGGGCAGGATGGCATACACAAATTGTTTGAAGGAAAATTCCAAGATCCCCCAGAGGTTTTACAAGATGGGGGAACGTGGGTAGAAGCCACGCCCACATGGCTCAATATTGATGTGTACAAAGAATCCTCAACATCAAATGAAGCTATCACCAAAGTGGTGTTTGATAAGTCTTTTGCTCAAGCAAGACCCACTTCAACTTTCTGTTGGTTTCTCGGGATGAAGAATCTAACATCTATTGAAGGTGTGGAGAATCTTGACACTTCAAGGGTTAAGTACATGTGTCTCATGTTTTCAGGCTGTTCCAACCTTGAATATATTGATGTAAGTAGGTTTAACACTGAAAATGTAGAGTGTATGATGGCTATGTTTGATGGATGTTCTAAGCTCAAGTGCATTGATGTCTCCGGTTTTAAAACCGGACTTGTTGGGACAGGGGGACTTTGTGAAGGAATGTGTCTCATGTTTTCAGGCTGTTCCAGCCTTGAGTATATAGACGTAAGTGGATTTGCTACAGAAAATGTTAAAAGTATGTGGAATATGTTTGCAGGCTGTTCCAGCCTTGAGTATATAGACGTAAGTGGATTTGCTACAGAAAATGTTAAAAGTATGTGGAATATGTTTGAGGGCTGCTCGAACCTAAAGAGCATCAATATCTCAAGTTTCAGTACTTCACAGCTTGAGTGGGTGAGTGGAATGTTCAAGGGCTGCACAAGTCTAAAAACACTTATCATTGGGCGCAACACTTTTCAGTATATAGACTGTAAGGACAATGATGGCATGGGCAATATGTTTATGGGCGTTGGCACGTTGGATAGTCCATGCCAGCTCGTTGTAGAAGAATGGTTCGACAAGTCTTTCCTTGGTGTGGAGCATGGCGAGGCTCCGAACACTTTCTACAGGTGGAATGGAGGCTACTTCACTGTGGCACAGAAAGACTGATGCGGCAAAATAATCGTTAAGCATTATCTTTAAAGAAATAGGAATATGAACAAAAGTGTTGTTTTATTATTAGTTATGCTGGTAGCCTTGTCATTAGGTTCTTGTGGCAATGGCAATAAGCAGGGAACTTCGGGTGGCTCTGCGCCTTTGTTTGGAAAGAGCGACAAGGAAAAGGCCGATGAGTTTGTGAAAACGCTTGGCAAGGATGCGGAAGTGTTGCTTGTGCTTCCCTCTTCCGCGCCCAAATGTGTCTTCTATGCGGAAGAAAACATTATCAAGTGCCACAATGTGGAAAGCGATTCCACACGAATCATCCCTTATGGCGACATCGATGAGGAGTATGTTTCAAACGTTCTTGCAGGCAAAACCAACATCTTGGTCACCACCAACGACTATGATGAGATAGACAGAGTGTTTGTGTATGATGTGGCAAAAGACAGATTCTTTGCGATAATCCCCTGCGAGGGCGAGATGAAAATCACATCAACCAAACTTTCCATGAGCAATCAAAGCATCACATTCACCTGCGACACAACGGCAAAAGCTCCAAGGCTGGCTGTAATGGCGTTGTTTGACTCATCGATGGACTACGACTCGTATATGGCCAAGCGCAAGGAAACGGGCTATTGCCAGCTTGTCAAGACCTATAACTTTGACGGGAAGCTCATCAAGACCAAGAGAATCCCCATTAGCTATGATGAGTGGAAGGAAAAGGAGAAGGCCGAAAGAGAAGAAAGCGAAGGCTACGGAGCATCCTACATCTGGCGATGCGACAACTGCGGAGACGAGATGGAGGGAGTAAGCTCGCCCAGCACCTATGGCTGCCCACGCTCTAACGGCACCGGGCATTGGTGGCGCAAGATGTCGAGAGTGAGATGACAGGGGGCGCGCCAAGGGAGAAAGCCCCCGATGTTTCGCGCCGGGCATAAATCCCTCTCCCGCTGTCCCTCCCTCTTAAACGGAGTGGTTACGGATGATTCTTTCATGCGCGCGATAAATAGTTTTGGGATATATCAGATAGTCTTGGGACATTCGGTCAGGCAGTTCTTCTTCGCCAAAGATTCGGTTGGCGTAATCGCCTGATTGCTAATGATTTCTCAAAGCTTAACTAAGCGCAATGCAAAACGGCACATCTCGTCTTGCGAGATGTGCCGTTTTGCATGGTAAAAGCTAACGTTTTGCCCCGCAATATGTATCGTTTCGGGCGGCGAAAGGTATGGTTTTGCGCGGCATCCGTTTGCGTCTTGTCTATTGTGATGGTTTTGTTGGCGCAACCAGCCAAGAACAGAGACTGCCGTTTGTGCCCCAATGGTGCAGTGGCCTTTGGATTGCAATAAGGAGCAAGGCCTTTGTTGCTGCGCGTCAGTGTGCCATTTTATGCTGTCATTCC
>CAZXFP010000053.1:0-3591 GCA_964640675.1 uncultured Prevotella sp.
TAGAGCAACTGACTCTTAATCAGTGGGTCTAGGGTTCGAGTCCCTAAGGGTGTACTAAGCAGATTGGATGGTTTTAATCGTCCAATCTGCTTTTTTATTATCCAAAACAAGCACCAACAACACCGCTTTCCCCCTCCCAAGCACAACATTTCCCCACCCCACACCCACCACTCCAAGCACAACGCCCCAACCTAAGCCACAACGCCATCAAATACGCCTTCCACCGCACCACCAAGCCCACACCCATCGCCACAACCAATATCAAGACAAACGCACCCATCAACCAGCCGCCCCACCCCGCCCAAACACCTGCAGAGCACTCACCCCACAGCAAACAATTGCCACAAGGAACATTCTTCAAAAACAAGACCATACATATTGCTCGCCCAAACCATACCTTTCGCACGGCAAAAGGTATGGTTTGGGCAGGCAAAAGCATACGTATCACACAGCACTACCACTCCTGCAAACAGCCACACGCCACAAAAGGCCTTCTTCTCTCCTTAACCACGGCGCACAATGCGCCCTACGGACCCCAACACAACCAGCCTGGCAACAAACCAAACCACAGCCCAAAGAAAGCGCAAAAGCAAGCAGCAGCGCACCGAATGTTAACACGCGTTAACAAAGCAACCCTATCTGTTTCTATGGTTTTCCGACCTAAAATGCGTACCTTTGCACCTATTATATATAAATAGCAAAGTCTCAAGAAACAAAACAGATAGCGACATCATGGAATTAGCTACGAAATACGACCCCCGCGAGGTAGAGTCAAAATGGTATCAGTATTGGCTTGACAACAAGCTCTTCAGCAGCAAGCCCGATGGGCGCGAGCCTTACACCGTGGTCATTCCGCCCCCCAACGTGACGGGTGTGCTCCACATGGGACACATGCTCAACAACACGATTCAGGACATCCTTGTGCGCCATGCACGCATGGAGGGCAAGAACGCCTGCTGGGTGCCCGGAACCGACCATGCCAGCATTGCCACCGAGGCCAAGGTTGTGGCGCGGCTGGCCGAGCAGGGCATCGACAAGAACAGCCTCACACGCGATGAGTTCCTGCACCACGCTTGGGACTGGACACACGAGCACGGAGGAATCATCCTCAAGCAACTGCGCCGACTGGGAGCATCATGCGACTGGGAGCGCACATCGTTCACAATGGACGAGAAGCGTTCGAGCAGCGTGATCAAGGTGTTCGTAGACCTCTACAAGAAAGGGCTCATCTATCGCGGCGCAAGAATGGTGAACTGGGATCCGAAGGCGCAAACCGCCCTCTCCGACGAGGAAGTCATCTACAAGGACGAGCATTCCAAGCTGTTCTATCTGAAGTATTACCTTTGCGAGGAAGACCAAGCGACCGCCGAGCGCAAAGAAGAGGGCAACGTGATGCACCAAGACGAGCACGGCTACTATGCCGTGGTGGCGACAACGCGTCCCGAAACCATCATGGGCGACACGGCCATGTGCATCAACCCCGCCGACCCCAAGAACACTTGGCTGAAAGGCAAGCGCGTGATTGTGCCGCTGGTGGGACGCACCATACCCGTTGTGGAGGACAGCTACGTGGACACCGAGTTTGGTACGGGATGTCTGAAAGTGACCCCCGCCCACGACATCAACGACCACGCACTGGGACTGAAGCACAACTTGGAGACCATTGACATCTTCAACGACAACGGCACTATCAGCGAGGCGGCCGGTCTCTACGTGGGACAAGACCGCATGGACGTGCGCAAGCAAATCAGCAAAGACTTGCAGGCGGCAGGGCTGATGGAGAAAGTGGAGGACTACAACAACAAGGTGGGCTTCTCGGAGCGCACCAACGTGCCCATTGAGCCGAAACTCTCCACACAGTGGTTCTTGCGAATGCAGCATTTTGCCGACATCGCCTTGAATCCCGTCATGGATGACGACATCGAGTTCTATCCGAAGAAATATAAAAACACCTACCGCCACTGGCTGGAGAACATCAAGGACTGGTGTATCTCACGCCAACTGTGGTGGGGTCACCGCATTCCCGCATGGTACTATCGCCCAACGGAGGAGACCAAGGACGGCTACCCACAGGCCGGCGAGGTGTTTGTGGCAGAGAATATCAGCAACGTGATGGCGCAGGCCAAGGAAAAGTATCCCAACGCGCAACTTGCAGAGGCCGACTTCCAGCAAGATGAGGACGCACTCGACACATGGTTCTCCTCATGGCTGTGGCCCATTTCGCTCTTCGATGGCATCAATCAGCCCGACAACGCCGAGATAAGCTATTACTATCCCACGGCCGACCTTGTCACCGGACCAGACATTATCTTCTTCTGGGTGGCACGCATGATTATGGCCGGCTACGAATATCGCCAAGACAAGCCGTTCAAGCACGTCTACTTCACGGGCATCGTGCGCGACAAGCTGGGCAGGAAGATGTCGAAAAGCCTTGGCAACTCGCCCGATCCGCTCGCACTCATCGACAAATACGGTGCCGATGGCGTGCGCATGGGCATGATGCTCAGCGCACCGGCTGGCAACGACATCCTCTTCGATGAGTCGCTTTGCGAGCAAGGCCGCAACTTCAACAACAAGATTTGGAACGCGTTCCGCCTCATCAAGGGCTGGGAAGTGAGTGCCGAGAAGGAACAACCGCGCGAATGCAGCATCGCCGTGAACTGGTTTGCGGCCAAACTGCGCGAGGCCAATGTGGAGCTGAACAGCCATTTCTCACAATACCGCATCTCCGATGCGCTCATGACGGTCTACCGTCTGTTCTGGGACGAGTTCTCAAGCTGGTATCTGGAGATGGTGAAGCCCGCATACGTCAACGGAAAGGCCGAGCCTGTGGACAAAGCGACTTACGACAGCACCCTGCGCTTCTTCGATGATTTGCTCCGTATGCTCCACCCGTTCATGCCGTTCATCACCGAGGAGCTGTGGCAGCATCTCTACGACCGCAAGGAGGGAGAGAGCATCATGGTGGCACGTCTCTCCATCGATGCTCCCACAGACAACGACGCACAACTTTGCGCCGAGTTTGAGCAAGTGAAGCAAGTTGTGGCCGGCGTGCGTGCCGTGCGCAACCAAAAGAACATTGCCCCCAAGCAGCTACTCACGCTGCAATGCATCGGCGACAACCCCATAGCCAACTATGAAAGCGCAATGCTGAAGATGGCCAATCTGGATAAGGTGGAAAGTATTGGGGCTAAGTCTGCCGATGCCTCTGGATTCATGGTGGACAAGACGGAGTGGGCTGTGCCCGTGGGAAGCCTCATCGACGTGAAGGCTGAGTTGGAAAAGGCCGAGAAGGAACTGGCACACCTTGAAGGTTTCCTCAACGGCGTGCAAAAGAAGCTCTCCAACGAGAACTTTGTTGCTCACGCGCCGGCCGCCGTTGTTGAGAAAGAACGCAAGAAGCAGGCCGATGCCGAAGAGAAGATAGCCATGATTAAGGCTACCATCGAGGAACTGAAAAAGAACTAAAAAAGTTCTGTCTACAATAAACGAGGAGTTGCAAGCATTTCTTTCCGCTTGCAACTCCTCGTTTATTGTTTATATTAAAACACAAAGCACCCCACCCCAAATCGTAATGGAATAATCCTCTTT
>CAZXFP010000054.1:0-3506 GCA_964640675.1 uncultured Prevotella sp.
CGCGCGCATTTTTATAAGGATTATCCTTATTATATTAAGGGAAAAACGCAAGGGAATACCAGAGTTTCAGCCTTGACAACCACTTCCGATTATACCGCCACAGTTCAAGTTCCCCTATCCGAGATGTCATTTCTTCCATATCGAATATGACTTTATTAGCTTGTGACATATCTATTTCTATTTACCATTACCATCGTTTACCCCCAATATATACTTCCTGTAATAGTCGCGCGTCATAAAGCTATCACACCCTGTGCCATCTGCCTTATAGTTGGTGCATCCAAGGAAAGGCTCTCCTTTTCCCTCTTTTACAATCAAGTAGCCGTCTTTGCACTTGTCACATTTCAATATTGGCAAATCACCACCACGCAGGTTGTTCGTCATAAAATCACAGATTTCTGGCTCATTTGAGCATATCCAAAGCCTCAAGCCATATGCTTTTTTGTAGCGTAATTGCATGGGATAACCGCAGACAGGACAACGTTTTGCTTCTATGTTCCGTTCAGCGTTCCTAACTATATCACCATCCAACTTAACTCCTGAATAGTCGTTTATCAGCTCCAGTACGAATTCAGAAGGATGCTGCTGTGGCGTAACAATATACACACGATTCTTGGTACGAGTCAAGGCCACGTAGAACAGTCGCCGTTCCTCCGCATACTCTATCGAATGGTCTACTTTTACCACATAATTGAGTACGGGGTCATCTTCAACTTTGGATGGGAATCCATAGACATCATTTCTTCCGTTGATGATAATCACGTTGTCATAACCCAAGCCTTTGGCGCGATGAACGGTGAGGAAATCCAAAAAGACGGCATTGTATTTCTTGGAATACACATTTCCTGTTTTCTCATCATACCTAAAGTCCGCTGAGCGTCCGAGATTATACGCATCAAACCCATAGCGTCCTAAGAGGAGAATTGAAGACTTGGGGTTCTCCTTCAAGATTTCATCCATGATCGATGCCACGGTTTCACCTATCAAGAAATACTTGCCACCCTTGCCTGCATACTTTTTCCTATCAACATCCTCCGTGTAGGTTTTCACAATAATAGGGTCGGTAATATGCTTGGGAGACACCAAGGCTTTCACTATTTGAGAAGAATTCTTTTGGATAAAGCCTCCTGCGATGTCAATTACCTCCTGCGCATTACGATACGTCTTTGTGATATGGAGTTCTTCACCATAGCCGAAACAATCCTTAAACTCCGTAAAAAGAGTAATGTCCGAGCCAGCATAAGCATAGATAGACTGCCAGTCATCGCCCACTGCCACAATTTTTGCATTACACAGCTTACTCAGTTCTAACGTAAGGTTGAAACGTTGGTGCGATATATCCTGATACTCATCAACAATGATATACTTAAACCTCAGTTTCTCACCTTTCAACTTTTTCTCCTTAATGATACGCGCCGAGTCGTTGATCATATCCTCAAAGTCGATGGAGTTATGTTCCTTTAATCGCTTAGAGTATTCATAGTAACAACGTTCACAAATATCAAGAAAGAGTTTATTCCTCTCATTCTTCGCCTGGTATGCAAAGCGTCCAAAGTCATCTACAGCATAGCCATTGGTCTTGAAATTTTGGATGAATGTGCACACCAATTTCACCAATCGGGCAATATACTTGTTTTCTTCGGTTGAGACAATCTTCTCAAACACTTCTTTCAACGGACGAGGTGACAATTCAAAGCCATGCTCTATCAGTTTCTCCTTGAGGTGGTCAAGCAAAGGTCGCCTATCATTATATCCCGAGAAAGTATATATCAAGTCTGTTCCATGACTTCTGTGCAACTTCACTTTATCATTAACCGCTTTCTTATATCGGTCAATTTGTTCTTTCGTGTACCGGTTGTTGCGTCCATCTTCTGTTATGCCAAAATGCTCTATGTAAGCAACCTTCTCACCTTGAATTATCGTGAAGTCTGGCGTGTAAGGTTTATTGGAATTGATGATGTTATACGGATATACTTTCTCATAGGTATAGTCTATCCCATTAAGATACAAGAAGTTGGCTATCATTACTTCCTGTTGCGATCGAAGTGTCTCATGCACGATAGTTACGCATCGCCCTGTTCGTTGGTCAATGATATTCTCGGCATACTCCGACATATTACCCTTCAGCGTTGAGAAGTCGGCCTTGGTGATATAATTAAAGAAGTCGTTCAGATCATCCCCCTCGTATGGCGCATCAAAGTAACTGCCAAAGAAGAGAATCAGCTTATCAATAAGCTCTGGATTCTCCAGAATATTGCCTTTCAGATAGTTGTTAATGACATTGAACATAAAACCACCATCCACAATCCCCAACTTATCTACCTCCTGTCGTCGCAGAATTGCAAAGCCTGTCTTGTGGAAAGTCGTAATCGGGCATTTGATTTTCAACGCCTTATTGATTTTGTCACGAAGTTCACCAACAGCTTTATTGGTAAAAGAGATAACCATAATCTCGTCTGGCTCTACACCTCGCTTCTCAACCAAGTATTTTACTTTGGCTGCAATCGTTGTCGTTTTACCAGCTCCTGCGCCAGCTATCACCAGAGTATAATCCTCATCAGATAAAACAACACGCCGCTGCTCTTCGTCAAGGGAAATGACAGGATCAACCTTTTTAAGGACATTGTCCAAATATTGGCGATCCGACACGAGATGTCTTTGAATAAACTCCTCATTATGTTGCTTTATCTCAGGCGCATCTTTATCCAAGAAGGAAGAATAACGAGATAAGAATTTTACGACACGTCCCTCTGTTATCGCAACTGTTTGGCAGAAATGAGTCAACATCCCTGTCGTTTGCAGTTTTGTAAATGTATCGTGAAGAGGCGCAAATTCTCGGCAGATTGAGGCAAAATCGCTCTTTGCAATGAAACGATCTTGCTCCAATAAGTTATCAATACGTTGTTCGAATTCCAAAAGCGATTTCACTTCAGGAGAATCCGAAATAGGTTTCTGAGCCTCCGTTTTCCTCTTGCCGAATATTTTACTTAAGAAAGACATATAATCCCTTCCGTTAACTTATATACTTTTAACGCACTGACATCTAATCAGTTTAATAGCTTTTAGCATGTTATTCCTCTATTCTTATATTTACGTGAGTTCAATGATTTAGAATTACCTATAAGTTTGGTGATTAGCAACAACAGTCGCAACTTTATAGTGCCCAATTATAAAGTGATACAAACAACAATCGCTATGCTCACCGTGGACAAAGTTACAGAATTATTTTGTATGATGGATGGATTTTGTTGCTTTTTTGATGCCATAATGAAAAGACACACGCTGAAATCTAACTAAAAGCGGCATTGTCATAGAAACTCTATCATACCAAAGGCGAGAACTTAGACACACTGCTTGCACTTTTAAAACTCATCGAACTCACATGAATACTAATTCCCAAATATCAGCACCACACGGAAAGGCACTCCTTTTTGCCCTAAGATACATCCCCTTTCCTGCCCCACCACCTCCCGCCATACAGGCGCATGAGGAACTGCTGCGCGCAA
>CAZXFP010000055.1:0-3212 GCA_964640675.1 uncultured Prevotella sp.
ACTCCTTTTTTCATGCCCTTGCGTAAACAATGCGTAAACAAACTGTTTGAGTTAACCGCTTCTACTCTATGATATTTACTGAATTTCTAATAATGTTTGTTTACCTCAGATAATCATAGTAGCCCCAATTCCATTTGCAAAATCCGCCCAAGGCTTTTCACCTCTGACAACAGGTTGCGAAAGGCGTAAGAAAAATATTTTTGTGGAGCAAATCCGATAAATATCGCAAATTATGCTATATTTACATGGTTATTTCATAACTTTGTAGCCAAAACATTCAAACAGGTAATAATGAAGTTGAATAGAATCAAAACAGTTCTGGTAGAAAAGGATGTGTCGCAAACAGACTTGGCAAAAGAGATTGGCAAAAGTTTCAGCACCGTCAACGCGTATTGCTGCAACAGACAACAGCCGTCTTTGGAGCTGCTTTATCATATTGCGAAATTTTTATCAGTAAACATAAAAGACCTTTTAGTTGACAACATACAAGAGAACTAATGGAACAGACTCAATACAACTCGTTGTTTTCGTTCATCTGGAATATTGCAACAGATGTGCTTGTATATGCTTTTGACAAGAGCGAATACAAGAAAATCATTCTGCCTATGATGGTTCTGAGAAGAATTGACGTTCTGCTTGAACCGACCAAAAAGCAGGTGATCAGCATGAAGGAAAATTTGGATAAGAACCATATTGACAACCAAGCTCCTATATTATATAATGTTACTCGTTATCCTTTCTACAACACCTCGAAGTTTACGATGAAGACATTGAAGAGCGAAATAGACGCCCAGCGACTAAAGATGAACTTCATCGAATATCTGAATGGTTACAGCAAGGATGTGCTTGACATTGTGGAGAAATTGCATCTTCGCCAAGTAATTGACAATCTGACGGAGACAGAACGTTTGGGCAGCATCATAGAGAAATTCACCTCAGACCATATAAATCTCAGCAACAAACCTGTTCTTGACGACGAGGGCAACGAGAAACTTCCTGCACTCGACAATCACACGATGGGCACTGTATTTGAGGAACTGCTAAGGCGGTTTAACGAGGAGAACAATGTGACTGAGGCTGGTGAACACTTTACGCCAAGAGATTATGTGAAGTTGCTTGCCGACTTGGCCGTCCAGCCCATTGCCGACCAGTTGCAAGACACCACCTATCGCATTTATGACGGTGCTTGCGGCACTGGCGGCATTCTGACCATTGCCCAGGAACGCATCAAGGAGCTTGGCGCGGAGCGTGGAAAGAACATTACCATCAGCATCTACGGACAGGAACAGGCTCCCGACACATACGCAACGTGCAAGGCTGACCTCATGATTTCCGGGGAGATAAAATCTTTCCAGTATAACGAGTGCGGCCAGCAGCGCGAATATATTGCCTACGGCTCAACCCTGTCGCAAGACGGTCACGCAGGCGAAACCTACGACTTCTGCATTTCCAATCCTCCGTTTGGCACTCCTTGGAAGGAGGACTTGAAGAAGCGCGGCTTGAAAGAGACTGAAAAAGCCAAGTTTACAGATTCGCGCTTTACCATACTCGACAAAGACGAGAAAGAAATTTCTTTCCTGCCCGACATCAGCGACTGCCAGATGATGTTTCTTGCCAACAACATCAGCCGCATGCAGGACGACACGCCGCTTGGCACTCGTATTGTGGAGGTGCATAACGGCTCGTCGCTTTTCACTGGCGATGCTGGCAGTGGGGCAAGCAATCTGAGCAAGTATATCATTGAGAACGACTTGCTTGAAGCCATCATTGCCATGCCCGAAAAGGACTTCTACAACACGGGCATAGGTACGTACGTCTGGATTGTCACCAACCGAAAGGAAGAACGGCGCAAGGGATTGGTGCAACTGATTGATGCTACAAAAATCAGCACTCCGCTGCGCAAAAACTTGGGCGAGAAGAACTGCGAGACTTCCGAAGACGACAGAAAGGCTATCGTCAAGTTGCTCACAGACTTCAAAGAAACTGAGCAAAGCAAGATTTTCCCTAACAAGGAGTTTGGCTATTACAAAGTGACCGTAGAACGCCCATTGCGCATCGTGTACGAGAACCCAGAAAACATTACGCTGCCCGAACTGAAAAAGGCGGAAGACGTGGCACTGCTCCAGCGAGTGCTCAACGCATGGAAAGAACACCTCGGCGGACACACCGTGGGCGACTACGCCATGTTCATCATGCTCGACCAGATGAAGATAAAAGTGCCAGCTGCAAAGATAAAGCTCATTCGCCAATATCTCGGACGGAGAGACGAGCGTGCGGACGTGTGCCACACCAAGCCCACGAAACTCGACAGTCCTGTGGAGTGCGACCCTACGCTGCGCGACGTGGAGCAAGTGCCGTTGCTCTACCCCGGCGGCATCAACGCATTCATGGAGAACGAGGTGAAGCCATACGCAGCTGATGCCTACTACAACGCCGACAGCGTAGTGGTGGGCTATGAGTTGTCGTTCACCAAATATTTCTACAAGCCAGTAGAACTGCGCTCCATTGCCGACATCACTGCCGACATCAACAACATTGAGAGCAGTCTGAAAGGAGTGCTCGGTGATATTCTGAATGTATAACCCAACACTTTCACAGCAATATGAAAAGATATAAAGCGTATAAGGACAGCGGCGTGAAATGGATTGGGGAGATACCGAGCCATTGGGAGGTAAAGAAACTGCGACATTTAATAAAGTTTGTTTCAATAAAGGGACATGGAGATAAGCGTCTTCTTTCTGTAACACGAGAGCAAGGTGTAATAGTGAGAAATACGGAATCCAAAGAAGAAAACCATAATTTCATTCCTGAGGATTTAAACGGATACAAACTTGTTGGAAAAGGTCAGTTTGTTATAAACAAGATGAAATCGTGGCAAGGTTCGTATGGTGTTTCTATTTACGATGGCATTGTAAGTCCAGCTTATTATGTCTGTGATTTAAACTATTCTTGCAAAGAATTCTTTTCAATGGCTATTAGAAGTAAAGCATATATTCCATTTTTTACTCAATTCTCAAAGGGAATAAGAGTTGATCAATGGGATTTATCCCCCATAGGATTGAAAACGATTCCTTTCATGGTTCCACCCCTTCATGAGCAGCAAGCGATAGTTGACTATTTGAAAGATAAAACCCTTAAAATTGAGCAATATGTTTCCACAAGAGAGAGAGAGAGAGAGCTGCTTGACAGTTTGAAGCAATCAGAGATTGCAA
>CAZXFP010000056.1:0-2585 GCA_964640675.1 uncultured Prevotella sp.
TCCGTCTCTTGCGAAGAGACGGATGGAAATTTGCTTGATAAAGACCACCGTCAGTGGGCAAAAATAATGTAACAACCGCATAGTGCAGAAAGGGCTTGATAGCCCATCGGGACGCTATGCGGGGAGTTTTTGTGTTAAATATGGAAGAATCGAAACGTATAGATAGGCAGACGCCAAATGGGGAAGAACTGAATTTGGAAGCCCTTTACAAGATTGTGCCTTCGTGCTTCACGGAGGCAAAGGGCGATGATGGAGAAATACATCGTGTAGTTGATTTCAACAAACTTCGTCAGCTTCTTGGGGACAAAGCCGTGGAGGATGCCCCCGAAGTGTATGACTTTACTTGGGTGGGCAAGCGTGCTGCCCTGCAAGAGGCGGCTGCACCTATCAATAAGACTCTGCGTCCTTGCCCCGAAGAAAGTGTGGACTGGGACAAGACGCAGAACCTTTATATCGAAGGTGACAACCTTGAAGTGTTGAAGTTGCTCCAAAACTCTTATATGGGTAAGGTCAAGATGATTTATATTGACCCACCTTATAATACGGGGAATGATTTTGTGTATCATGATGATTTTACACTGTCAACACAAGAATATGATGAGAGAAACCGTGACGATGAAGGGAATCGTTATCGTAGAAACACAGAAACCAGCAGTGATGGCCGCTTTCATTCTGATTGGTGTTCAATGATTTATTCACGTTTGCTTATTGCGAGGACATTGTTAAAAGAAGATGGTGTTATCTTTATTTCAATTGATGACAATGAAGCTCGTAATATGCGTAAAATTTGCGATGAGGTTTTTGGAGAATATAATTTCTTGGCACAAGTGGTTTGGGAAAGAGCTTTTTCTCCTATAAACTTGATGAAGCATTTCTCTCCATCTCATGATTATGTGCTTTGTTATTGCAAAAGTCCTGACGAAACACCATGCTATGGAATACCTCGAAGCCAAGAGGCAAATGACAGATATTCAAATCCAGATAATGATCCGAGAGGTGTTTGGAGTTCAAGTGACATATCGGTTGGGCCAGCGGTTCAAGAAAATATTTACCCGATAACGACCCCTTCGGGAAGAGTGGTCGAGCCTCCAGCTGGACGCAGCTGGAGTCTCTCGCGGAACGCGTTCCGCGAGAGACTCCAAGATAACCGCATCTGGTTTGGACCAGATGGAGATGGTGTACCAAGGATTAAGCGTTTTTTATCTGAATTGCGAAAAACTGGTATTACTCCAATGACAATATGGAAGCATGAAGAAGTTGGTCACTCGCAAGGGGCAACCCAAAGTCTCGCAAAATTATTTGATGGAAAGAAGTATTTTGACTATCCTAAGCCCGTTGGACTACTCAAACGCTGTCTTGCTCTCTATAGCGACAAGGATTCTATCATTCTTGATTTCTTCTCAGGTAGCGGCACTACAGCTCAATCAATGTTTGAACTCAATGCCGATGACGGCGGTAAACGAAAGTTTATTTTGGTACAGCTTCAAGAAAATACTGACGCTGATAGTCCTGCACATAAGGATGGATATAGCACAATTTGTGACATCGCAAAAGAACGCATCCGCCGTGCAGGAAAGAAAATCAAGGAAGAGAATCCATTGACTACCCCAGACCTTGATACAGGTTTTCGCGTATTCAAGTGCGATAGCAGCAATTATAAAGATGTGGCTTTTGCTCCCAAGGATTACAATCAAGGAATGTTGGAAGGATTGCTCGACAACATAAAGGAAGACCGCACTGACCTTGATTTGCTGTTTGACTGTATGCTCCGTTGGGGCGTGGAATTGTCTTTGCCTTTGAGCACAACAAAGGTGGATGGCTGCACGATACACAATGTGAACGATGGCGACCTTGTGGCCTGTTTCGATGGCAATGTGACGGAAGCGGTGATTGATGCCATTGCCAGCTTGTCGCCTCTGCGTGTAGTGTTCCGCGACAGCAGTTTCAATGAGGCGGCACAGAAGATGAACCTCTTTGAGCTCTTCAAGCAGAAGTGTGATTGGACGGACGAGGAGGCAAAGAACAATGTGCGCGTCATCTAAACCGTGTGCTATGGCAAAGAAACTGACACTGAAATTCAAGAGCCAACAGTTCCAGACGGATGCGGCGCGGGCTGTGACCGATGTGTTCCGTGGGCAGCGCAACCAGTCGATGGTGGAGTTTACCCACGACATGGGACGCTCGTCAGACGGCTCGCAGGACATTTTTGACGTTGTGGGCTTCCGCAACCAGCCGCTTACTGTTCCCGAAGGGCAGATGTTGGAAAGCATCCGTCAGATACAGATGGCGGCGCAACTGCGCCCATCGGAAGCAGTAGATACCACCGACTTGCGCCTGACCATTGAGATGGAGACAGGAACAGGAAAGACCTACACTTACATCAAGACGATGTATGAGCTGAACAAACTCTACGGCTGGAGCAAGTTCATCATCGTGGTGCCGAGCATTGCTATCCGTGAAGGCGTGTGCCGCTCCTTTGAAATCATGAGCGAACACTTTGCGGCAGAGTACGGCAAGCGCATACAGTCGTTCATCTACGATTCGAAACAACTGACCAAGATAGACCAGTTTGCCAGCGACTCGAA
>CAZXFP010000057.1:0-2452 GCA_964640675.1 uncultured Prevotella sp.
TCCGGACAACAAAGGAGACTTTGTGTTCACGTGCAGATGATTGCTGTTCTGAAAGTTGAAATCTGGTAAATGGAAACTGTAATAAAAGAACGGAAATAGTCTAAGCGGGTTCACACCGTACATACGGTGTGGATTCCTCTTTCATATTTCTTTTTATTACGGGTTTTACCAGAGCCTAACTTTCGGGAAGTGTGGACGGCAGGAGTCCACGCCGCTTTTCATTGGCACTACCCGAAAGAAACGAGCTGCGTGCTCACACGTGCGCAGGGAATGCCATAAGATTAAACAAGAGGAATATATTAACTTAAAACAAGAGAATTATGAAAAAGAAGAACGAAGCATCCAATGCCCTTGACACAGCCCAAAAGGTTATTGGTATAGCGGGAGGAGTAGGTTCCTTATTACTTACAGGATTACAAATCGCGAGCCATATCAATGGCAAGAAATAGCGAATGACGAGTTTATTATCAGCACATTAACATTTTAAATCAGCACATCATGAAAGTAAACTACGAAGTAGACAGCCAAAAAATCTCAGAAATATCCACTTGGGGATGCTTTGCATCCTGCTGCTGGAGATTCGCCACCGGTTCTCGGGGACAGCAATAAAGAAGTATGCGCATAGAAAAAGAACTGCCCCTAAGCCACCAATTTCATTTTCCCGCCATTATAGACACTGTCTTTCATGACGGGAAAATTCTCGTTATTGCAAGGGAAGAGGGCTGCTGGATAGTGCTCGAAAATCAAGCCCAACTGCTGTTTTTCCAAAATTTGGGAAAAATGCCACTGGGGAAAGCCATTGAGAGCACCCCCTGCACACAAGAAGACGCACAGCACGTGGTCACACAATTGGTAGCTCGTCATTTCGAGTCGCCCGTTAAATACCAAACATTGACGCCTGTCATGCAGCTGTATCTGACCAATGCATGCAATATGTCTTGCCCCCACTGCTATATGTTTGCCGGCCATGCCGAAAAAAACGAGCTTCACACGGACGAAATCCAGCAATTGCTACACTCCTACGCCCAAAACGGAGGTGTGGATGTCAAACTCACCGGAGGAGAAATAGCACTAAGGCACGACTTGACAGACATTGTGAAATACGGTCACGGAATCGGCTTGAACATGGAGCTGCTAACCAACGGCACACTGTGGGGAGAACAACAAGTGAAGGATATTGCCCCATTCGTCAAAGTCGTGCAAATAAGCATTGATGGCTATGACGAGGAAAGCAACGCAAAAGTGCGCGGAAAGGGAAACTTTGCAAAAGCCCTAAAAACAATAGAGCTATTTGCTCATGCGGGGGTGAAAGTCAATGTGGCTATGACCGCTTACTATTCATCCGAACTGTCCAAACACTTAGACGACTATGCAGACTTTGCCAAGAGCATCAAAAAGAAATACAAAAACTACAATGTGAACGTGGCTATCGCCACTGGGTTACTGCCCGGACGCTATGGCGAACTGAGCGCAAAACAAGCCAAAGAGTACACCGCTATCACCCAAAACATATACAGCCGCATGATGGGCTGCCAAAGTTTTGTTGAACACGGATTCATCGAAAGGCATAAAGCGGGAGTCGTACTCGACAATTGTTCCTACGGCTACCCATCTGTCGCCTCAAATGGCGATGTCTATATGTGCCCAATAGTCACGGCCACAAAACCCGTGGCAAACATTAGGGAGAAATCACTCCAAGAAATTATGGACATTTGCCACCACGCACATCAGCTGTCAAGAACAAAACGCCTCATGCCATGCAACCAATGCGAGCTGAAAGCAATCTGCTGCGGAGACTGCCGCATAAGCAATTTCCCCGACTTACGCAGAAGCGACATTACAAATGTCAGCACAGCCACGCGAAGCAATTGTTCAGAAGAGGTCAAACATAAATTTTACAAGCTCATGATTGAAACAAACACGAAAATTTTCCATTAAAACACTGATGGATTCATAAAAAACAAACACGAAAGCAAGCAAACACCTCGGCAGCATCTCGCTGCCGAGGCTTCTTTATGCCCATTCCTCACCAAGCATAAAGGCGCAGATTAAAGCATTAAACCTTATGTTTTTGACCAAGACCTACTACAGGATGCTTTACAAAACATTCGCCGCAACTTTGAGCCTCGCCCTTCTTGACCCCCACAAACACCTCACAATCCCGGCCAATCCTCAGCAACAAGCCCTCCACAAAAGGAGCTACGCAAGCATTCCCAGCGCGCGTAGCTTGCTGAGAAATGTGAATTTTGCCCTCAAAAAAGCAATATCATATAAAAAAGTCTGCTCTTTTTTTGGCTTTCTCAGCAAAATGCCGTAACTTTGCACTCGCATTTGAAAATTGCAATAATCACTCTCCTTTTAGAAAGTTGGTTTTTTGCATCAAGAAATGCAACGGATGATCCGCTAGCTCAGTTGGTAGAGCACAACACTTTTAATGTTGGGGTCATGGGTT
>CAZXFP010000058.1:0-2325 GCA_964640675.1 uncultured Prevotella sp.
GTTGCGCGTTATGAGGGGTTTTGGCCCAAAAACATTCCTTGTGGTGGCTGTCTGTATGGTGTGTGGGTAGTCCCTACAAAGTTACGAAGAATATCTGTCATAAAGACGCGTGAAGACGGCAGTGACAGTCGTTAACGGCTTTCGTTAAAGGGTTCGTAAAACCAGTCGGCTACACTCATTCAAGGTGAGGTTTCACTTCTAAGAATCAATGTGCAGTCCTCCCCCTTGTTGTATTGTTCCTCAAAAACGTGTTTTACAGACGCATCATCCCCCTTGGTAGAATGTACTTTGCCAAGAGGGAGGATGCGTCTGTGTCGGTCTTTATTCTTTCGTGGAAAGTTATTCCGAAACTACACCGCTCGTGTTGATCACGTTATGTAATGAGTGGATAGCTGTTTGATGCCATGATAGGGCAGGGCAGTTCGTGTTGCTCTTATTATATAATGAGGGCAAGCTCCTGCAAAAGTTATTCTTGAAGTTGGTGCGGGCTGTGGCGGATGTCAGGCTATCTCCTGTAAAAGTTATTTTCGAAAGGCATGGTTCCGCCGTCATCCTCCCATGGCGATGCGCTTTCGCCCACTCCGTGGTCAGCTGCGCCCGAAGGTCTCCTGCTTATCCGCGCATCGCCCGGGTCGCTCCCCTCGCCCTTTGACGGGTCAACAGTCCATGAGGCCATCAGCATTCCCCGAGGTTCAGCTGGTTGTCGGTGTATGGCGGGTGAGTGGTATCGGCGTTTTCTCATGGTGCGGGTTTCCTGTTTGTTTTTTGCAAAGTTACGCCAATATTCTGGAAAGCGGATGGCTTTTGCCAAGTTTTTGACGATTGGAAGGAGAATACACGATAAAAGTACGTTGGCAGACGCAAATACTAACGTGATTTCTCTTTTAAGCGGCATTCTTGGGCAACCTCGGCCAACTTGTGTATATGGATTTGTTCTGCGCTCATGCCTACCTATTTGTAGAGAGCATGAAGATGCTTAGTGTATTCGGCCAGCGCGGCCTCAAGTATGGTGATATGATTATGCGCTGTTCGTATCACACACCAAGTAATGGTAGCTTGCCATAGGGAGTATTGTGTTAACGCGCAGAAGCAACATAAGGTTCACGTTATCCTCATATAATGGTATATTCGGCATTGAAAGCTGTTCTGTGTGGGGGGCTTCCTCGTTGCAGGTTGTCCACGCTATTATGTGATGTTACTGATTATGCCTTATTTTTGTGTACCAACGCACCATCGTCTCGGCTTTCTTGTCCCAAGACAGCTCTGCTTGCCGCTTGGAACAATTGGCTGACATGGCTTTCAGGCATTCACGATGACCATGCAGATGCATCACTTTCCCAGCGAAGTCCCTCACTGAGCATGAGGGAGAGGTGAGCGGAATCTTTACGCCAACGGTTTCATTCACCACATCGCCCTGCCCGCAAGTGTCGAAGCAGAGTATGGGCAGATGGTTGGCGATGGCCTCCAAGACCACATGGGGTGTCCCCTCGGCCACGCTTGTGAACAGGAACAGGTCGCATTGCCGCATGAGTTGCTGCACTGCATTGTGGTTTACTACGCCGTGCCACACGCATTGGCTTCCGATGTCTTGCTCTTCGGCCAACTGCTTATAAGAGGTGCTGTCTCCACCACCCACAATATGAAGGCGGATGTCGGGCTGTGCGGCTTTGGCCACCGCCCTGATGGCCAGCCCAAGTTGTTTGCGAAAGTCCATTTTGCCTACCCATAGGATGTTAAAAGTGGAGGTGTCCTTGGGGTTGTCCATGCTATTGGGTGTCATGGTGCATCCCGTTTCGTTGATTAGCGGTGAACTGATATGCATGTATTTCTCAAAGGAGCGCACGGAGTTGCTTGAGGCGGAAAACACAACGCCGGCTGTAGCAGCCTCCCGCACACGCTTCGAGTGGCGCAGTTGCCAGCAGGTGATGGTGTTCTTCAGCCATAGAAACGCCTTGGTTTTGATGGTCGCATCGCCAGCGTAGGCCATAGGGAACTTGTCTTTCGCGTCAACAGGACCCCACACGAATGGTATGCCTGTCTCTTTGGAGAGTTTCCACAGATAGCCTGGTTCGCGAAAGCCTATCATGTTGAGCTGATGCAGCACATCCATCCGCTTCTCTTCGCAAATCCTCTTGCCTATGAGATAGGTTTTCCATTGCCATTCTTTGTAGTATTTGTAGAACCGCCAGTCGCCTTGATTCCAGCACATTCTCCGTATGTTCTCCGAAACGGGATTATAATAGAAGTGCATGTTCTTGCCTTGTGGCAACTCCGGCAGCACGGCTTCTATCTTTTCCTTGAACTCTCCCTCGGTGATGATGTGCA
>CAZXFP010000059.1:0-2205 GCA_964640675.1 uncultured Prevotella sp.
AAGGAGCAAGGCCTTTGTTGCTGCGCGTCAGTGTGCCATTTTATGCTGTCATTCCCTCGTTTGGCGGAGATGAATGACGCGGCGTGTCTGCCAACTTGTCAGTGTATTGTCGCTTTGTTTCTTTGTGGCACGGTAGTTGTCTAATGGATTGCGGACGCTAATGTCCGGCAGAATAACTCAGAAATATAAATAAAAAAAGATAAAGCATTATGGGAAAGATTATTGGTATCGACTTAGGTACGACTAACAGCTGTGTGTCTGTGTTTGAGGGCAACGAGCCTGTTGTAATTGCCAACAGTGAGGGCAAGCGCACCACGCCTTCTATTGTGGGATTCGTTGAGGGTGGCGAGCGCAAGATAGGCGACCCAGCCAAGCGTCAGGCCATCACCAACCCGCAGAAGACGGTCTACTCGGTGAAGCGTTTCATGGGTGAGACCTACGACCAATGCCGCCGCGAGGCTGAGCGTGTGCCGTTTACGGTGGTCAACGAGGGTGGTTATCCGCGCGTGCAGATTGACGATCGCAAGTACACTCCGCAGGAAATCTCGGCCATGGTGCTGCAGAAGATGAAGAAGACCGCCGAGGACTATCTGGGACAGGAGGTTACGGATGCCGTGATCACGGTGCCGGCCTACTTCAGCGACTCGCAGCGTCAGGCCACAAAGGAGGCAGGAACGATTGCCGGACTGAATGTTCGCCGCATCGTCAACGAGCCTACGGCTGCTGCTTTGGCCTACGGTGTAGACAAGGCCAACAAGGATATGAAGATTGCCGTGTTCGACCTCGGTGGCGGTACGTTCGATATCTCCATCCTGGAGTTTGGTGGCGGTGTGTTTGAGGTGCTTTCCACCAATGGCGACACTCACTTGGGCGGTGACGACTTCGATCAGGTGATTATCGACTGGCTCATCAATGGCTTCAAGGCCGATGAGGGCATCGATCTCTCTCGCGACCCGATGGCCATGCAGCGTCTGAAGGAGGCTGCCGAGAAAGCCAAGATTGAGTTGTCGAGCACTTCTTCCACGGAAATCAACCTGCCTTACATCACGGCAGAGGGTGGCGTACCGAAGCACTTGGTGAAGACGCTTACGCGCGCCCAGTTTGAGCAACTGGCTCACGAGCTGATTCAGAACTGCTTGATTCCGTGCCAGAACGCCGTGCGCGATGCCAAGCTCTCCACTTCCGACATTGACGAGGTGATTCTCGTGGGTGGCTCAAGCCGTATTCCCGCCGTGCAGACGCTGGTGAAGAACTACTTCGGCAAAGAGCCTTCGAAGGGTGTCAACCCCGATGAGGTGGTGGCCGTGGGTGCAGCCATCCAGGGTGCCATTCTCAATAAGGAGAGCGGCGTGGGCGACATTGTGCTGCTCGACGTTACTCCGCTGACGCTCGGTATCGAGACGATGGGTGGCGTGATGACGAAGCTCATCGATGCCAACACAACCATCCCGTGCAAGAAGAGCGAGGTGTTTTCTACCGCGGCCGACAATCAGACCGAGGTGACCATCCACGTGTTGCAGGGCGAGCGTCCCATGGCGGCTCAGAACAAGAGCATCGGCCAGTTCAACCTTACCGGCATTGCCCCGGCTCGCCGTGGTGTGCCGCAGATTGAGGTGACCTTCGACATCGATGCCAACGGTATCCTCAACGTGTCGGCCAAGGACAAGGCCACGGGCAAGGAGCAGAGCATCCGCATTGAAGCTTCAAGCGGTCTGAACGATGAGGAAATCAAGCGCATGAAGGCTGAGGCCGAGCAGAACGCCGAGAACGACAAGAAGGAGCGCGAGCGTGTGGACAAGATGAATCAGGCCGACTCGATGATTTTCACCACCGAGAACTTCCTGAAGGATAATGGCGACAAGATTCCTGCCGACCAGAAACCTGCCATCGAGGATGCCTTGAACAAGCTGAAGGATGCCCACAAGAGCGGCGATGTGGCTGCCATAGACACGGCCATCAACAACTTGAACACTGTTATGCAGGCTGCCTCGCAGCAGATGTATCAGGGTGGTGCGGCAGGTCAGCAGCAGACTGGCCAGCAACAAGCAGGTCAGCAGTCTGGCGCAGGCCAGTCCTCTGACGACACCATACAGGATGCAGACTTCGAGGAGGTGAAGTAAGATAGATAATTATCCGAAACGATAAATAGATAAATCCGCATAACTCAATGGGTTATGCGGATTTTCTTTTTATTAAATATTGATT
>CAZXFP010000060.1:0-1719 GCA_964640675.1 uncultured Prevotella sp.
TAGGCGGCTTTGCCGCCACGAAGCTTTATTATATCGTCATATTTAGTAGCCATAACGTATGATTGTTTTGTTATAGTTTTGCCTAAATTATTATACTAACAATGCTTTCAGTGCGGTTATACTATCTAAATCATCACGTAAAGTGATATGGTCTAATCCCATTGCAAGTTCTGCAACAAGGACTCTGTTTTTGTCAGAAGATAAATATCTCAGTTTCTTTTGCAATTCCGTTTTGTTTATACCAAATTCTTTATAAATTCCACATTCTTCTTCTGGCCGATATAAGTCTGATACACGAAGCATTTTTATCCCTTTTTCTTGTGAGTATTTATATAAAGAGTAAGCTACAGCTTCTGGAGTTAAATCATTGTACTGAAATCTTTGGAATTCCGTTCCTTTAGCATCTTGACACACAAACTGCAACAAATCGTCTCCAATAGGAGAATATTTAAAGGATTGTACCAATGCTTGAATGGCATATGTTATTGTTGTCTTTTTGAATGTCTGTTGAAAATATTCGATAGCCAATTTGTCCAAATCTTTTCTGCTTGTTTCAGAATTAAAGTCGATAGTAGACGAAAACCATTTTACCAATGGGCTGTTATAAGCCAAGTTGATATAGATAAGTTCCCATAACAGAGTTGTGTTATCCCTGTTTATCTCAGCACATAATTCTCCAAATGGTGTTAAATTAACCTTGTCATCCACTATTTCAGCATCTTTGAGCCATGCCTTTAAACTTGGAATCTGTTTAACGCCAAGGATATTGTCGTTCCAAAATGTTTCGGGATCAGTTAAATATTGGTCAATCCATTCTTGATGAATGCCAAATGTTCCGTATTTAGATATTTTCATATTCGTTAGCTTTATTGTTGTGGGTTTTATCATCGAATCAGCTACTATACAGCCGACATTGTGATATTCCAAGCATTTGTAGCAATGTATACATTTTTCTTTATCTATGCTTATATTTGGATAAACAGACAATGCACCAGTAGGGCACTCCAATTCACATGCTTCACAGTTTATGCAGTATGCAGATTTGTTGATAATCCTTCTTAAGTAGTACCTAAGTTGTATGTTGTTGTTATCATACAATACAAACTTAAAGTTATGCCGATCCTTAGCAAAAAATACTTCAAAAGTGTATATCTCTTTTTTGAACTCCAATTCGCCAATGATAAAATTCTGTTTTTCTTTTATGGTGTATTTACCTATAACCGGCAACCAAGTAAACAAATCTTTCTCAGCATTTGCTATAACCGCATGCCACTTATTCTGATCTGAATTAAAAGAAACAGAGGTGTTGGAGTCTGTGAATTTTCCACTTCCTCTTAATTTCCACTTTCTTTCAGAAATATACTCTGCCTTATTTGGTATTTTTCTTGTCTCTGTTGATTTTTCTATTTTCTCCAAAAAAGGTTTAAGGCTATTGGAATAACAGTAGTTCACACTCATGTCATCCCCCGGAGAGCCCAATGGGCCTAGACTGCCTCCCACTCTGGCTTTGCCTGCACGATATGCCGCATTTATGTGTAATTTTTGCTTAAATAAATACAAAAAAACTTCTGTAGTATTCCACTTCAATATCGGACGTGCGTTTATTACAAATTTATGCTTAACTCCTTTGCCAATTCTGTTGTACTCACTTCGGCTTACAGATTCTTCGGCTCTAACTCCTTCAAAAGCTAAGAATTTTTGTCTTTTATCTGTTCCTTC